>NZ_JBLWFH010000007.1:0-251292 GCF_050306235.1 Glaciecola sp. 1036
ATTTTTGTCACCTAATCCTGATATGCTAAACAGCATACCATCTCTTGTTAGGTGGCCAAACTAACTATGCCACTACAGTTCAAAGATTTTCAATGGCGACAAGACTCTCCATCAAGAGATACCTACCTTTCTGTCGCCTTATCAGAGTCATATAATAAGAAAAGTGCAATTTGGTTTCTAATTGAAGCTTTGGAGAAAATAGAAGCAACCAATTGGCCCGAAGAAAGTTATAAATTAGCATCCTCAGCTTTACTTTGGTGTTGTTCAGCTACGGATCGACGAGTCAGAGATCAAGCAACAAGATGCCTTGGCTTGCTTTTTAAACAATACCCTGTGATATGCCAGCATGCAGTAAACACGTTTACTGGATGTGACGACGACTACATACTTGAAAGCCTGATTCAGGCTATGTATACGTCCTGCTTGCTTTCACCTGAGTCAGCTGAGGACTTTGTACAGCCATTAAATAGATATATTAGAGCAAATAGCGGTTCAAATAACATTTTAATTCGCGAGCACTCCCAGCTATTGAGGCAGGAGCTTGTGAAACTAGGGATTGAAGAAGACAGAATATCAAATCAATATGTAACTCCTTCTTTGCCATTAACATGGCCTATTCTAAGCGATGTGCAGACCTTGCTTAAACTAGAAAATTTGCCCTCAAACATGCGCCTATGGGGTGATCAATTAGGTCCTGACTTTTGGCGCTATGTAGTTGAACCAAGACTTAGGGCCTTTGACCTACAATCACAGAACATAACTCTTGAGAATATTTCCTGCTGGATTATGAGAGAAGCCGAATATATCGGCTATCCCGGATATGGTAATGGCGCCCTCAAACATGACTTGGCAACTCTTCATAAATATGGAAGAGGAAGAGCAAAACCCGGCTATGCAGAAACCATCGGCAAGAAATGTTATTGGGTTGCTTTTCATCGATTGATAGGTCTGTTGGCTGCCAATGTAGCAACGACCCAATCTCGTTGGGAGCCACAATTAACCTCTGATAGATTCTGGTCGTTAGAACTTAGAAAGGTTGATATATCAGATATAAGAGATTTGTCATCAAAGCAAAAGTACCCTCTTAGAAACCTAATAATACAAGATCTTGAGCTGCCAGAAAGCAATGTAAACTATTGGTTGCAGACTGATGATTATTTCGTTGCAAGCAACGTACTTGTCTTGAATGACGAGAGCGGTACAACGTGGATTAACTTGAGTTTTTATTCAGAGGTTCACGCTAAACGAGATGAGGACGACGTCTCGTTCGACGCAGAAAGCTTCCTTAGTATATCTAGCTATCACGGCTATTTTGTTGAACCGAGCAACACTGAAACATTCGAACTCCACAATCATAGTAATGACCACTGCTACCGTGTCTACTTGGCGGAGTACCCTAGAAGCCCAGCTTTCAAACAATGTATTACTGAACAAGATACGACTATTTCAGATGACCAGCGAATATTCTCTAGCATTCAACTATTGAGAGGTGGGGAGTGGGAGTACGATTACTCAAGCAATGTTGAACAAAGCTCTATCAATATGCCTTGTCCTGACTTAATTGAGAAGATGAACCTTCGCTGGGATCAAGACAGTGGATGGCTCGATGAAAACCAAGACTTGGCTGCGTTTAGTCATAACATTGATAGAAATTCTTCTTTGTTTATTAGGAAAGACACCTTAGATAGCTACCTATCTAAGTTTGGTAAGTCTTTGGTATTTTCGCGTTTTTGTAGAAAACAGTTCAGCCGGGGTTTTGCCAACGATGCAAAATTAATGGAAGTCACTAGTAGGTACATTTACACGCCAAGCGATTGCTCTTTAAAACGCATTAGCGAAGATATCGAGTACTTGGGCTTTGAGCCTAGCGAAGAACCAGAGTAAAATCTCTGGAAAATAGCTTCAAGCCATACTCTTTTCAGGAAAAATAGTCACAAAAACTAATTTTTCTGGAAAGAGCCTGAATGCCACACTACAAAAGGCGTTGCAGAAAAATTCCAGACGCTGGGTGTGATAGTAGATTCATACCCTAACTTAATGCTCTGTAGCTCAGAAAATTAGGTGAACAAGGGGGCTAGTGAGAATCTGGTCCTGTCATTTTTTCTGAACACCACTTTCGTAACATTTGTGCTAACTGCTCCTCTTCTACCGGTTTAGTTAGCACATCGTTCATACCTGCCTCTATGCACCTTTGCTGATCCTCAGGTAACACATTTGCGGTTAGCGCAACTATGGGTACCCCTAAATAATGATGCAGTTTGCGAATTTGCTCCGTCGCTTCTATACCATCCATAACGGGCATTTGCATATCCATAAAAATTAAATCAAAGGAATGATGTCCAGTTAATTTTAAGGCTTCAAGTCCATTTTCTGCGATTTCAACTTGCCCTACGCCCTGACTTTCTAAGAATGCACTGAGTACAATTTGATTGACTTCGTTGTCTTCAACTACTAGAACGCGTAAATTCGAAAATTCAGAAGATGTAGCTTCATCTTGTTTGGCATTTTCCGTTTGATTTTCCGGTGCAGGCGCAACCGGGAGTGTCAGTTCAAAGAAAAAGCGCGACCCAGTATCTTCTTCGCTTTCTATTTTTAACTCACTGCCCATAGCATCCAATAGCTTGGTGGATATGGTCAATCCTAAACCGGTGCCGCCAAATCTTCGCGTAATGGTAGAGTCTGCTTGCTTGAAAGCCTCAAATAAGGTGCTAATGTGCTGCTTAGAAATTCCGATCCCGGTATCTTCAACACTAAACAAAATCTTCGCTTCATTCTGTTCTGTGCGCTGACCTTTTACATCTATGCTTACACGCCCTTCGGGGGTAAACTTTATCGCATTGGTTATTAAATTAATTAATACCTGATTGAGTCGTGTAACATCACCAATTACTCTATGAATGTCCTTGGGAAGACTATTGCCCACCACCAAAACTAACCCCTTTCTTTTCGCTAGTGGCTCATATAAATGACGAAGCTCGAATAACATGGTGTCAATTGAAAATGGCGCTTGTTCAAACTCGACTTTCCCCGACTCTATTTTACTCAGATCCAGAATATCATTTAAAATGACCATTAAGTTTTTACCAGAAGAATTGACAACATCTAACATTTTCTTTTGATGGGGATCCAAGTCGGTTTTTTGCAATAGGGCGACCATGCCTAATAGGCCATTCATAGGTGTTCGAATTTCATGGCTCATATTGGCCAAGAATTCGGATTTAATTTTTGAGGTATCTTCAGCTTGTTGCTTTGCCTCCACAAAAGCTTCGCTTAACTCTCTAAATTCATGAGCAGCGGAAGCTAAGACTCCAATTTCATCTTTTCGTGCTAAATCATGAATATCAGCAGATAAATCGCCTTCCAAGAAACCTTTAAAACTTTCAGTCAAACGTTTAATTGCCTGTGTTATATGTAAATGGAAAAATAAGGTAACGCCAACAAATAACAACAACGCGGTGATAGCCATTGCATTAAGTACAGTTTGCGTTACTTTAATACTAGATTCACTTTGGTTCTTGATATTAACTAAGTCTTGTAGTGACTGTTGACGAAGGATATCAGCCAAAGCGCTAAATTCTATGGCGTCTCCTGCCATAACTACATTGATAAGCGTAAGGTAATTACGATTTGCCTGAACGCTTTGAGCAAAGGTAGTTTGGTACAACTCAGATATTTCTATAACCTCTTGAATTGATCCTTGGTTATCTTTTGAAAACTGTGGGCTCAGTAATTGAATGAGGTCTTGGAATCTATCCAATCCTTGTTGTACATTTTTTCTATGGCTATATTCCTTCTTTGCCAGAAACAGATTTGCAGACCAATTTACTTGATGCCAAGTATTTAATGCATCCAAAATAATGAGCTGGTCATCTTTACTAGATACCTTATCTAGCAGTTCGTTAAATATCGCTTTCACTTGTTGATACTGTTGGGGTAATTGAGTTTCTATAAGTGCATTTTTTGTAGCAAAGCGTCTATCCATTACCGATAGATTGGCACCATACCTGTCAACCAAAGCTTTCATAGAAGCGATGACGTCTTTATTTTTTTCGCTTTGTGCATAGCCTTCCAATGCTAATACACGTTTTTCAATATCTTTGTGTTTGACTTTGATTTTATCAAGTATTACTTGATTGCCAGAACCACTATAAACAGTAATGTCTCTTTGTAATTCAACAATTTCCCGGTTAATCTGAAGGATTTCAACAGAGGTATTCGAAATCGCAACTACGCTAGTTACCGATTTATCAATTTGCTGTAATCGTCCTAGCAAAATGATATATACAATTAGCATTACAACTACGAATAACCCAGTTCCTGCTAGAATTTTGGTCGCTATAGAGCGTACTGAAATCATGCTAACGAAAAACCTTAGGCATTGAGAAGCTCATACCATTTATCCAGGCTGTAATCATAATTATCCATCACTGTATTCCATACTGCTATATTGGAAAAACGCTTAAAGTAACTACCACCATCACGGGTCTGCCCTGACTGAACCGCTATATTGCCATCGGTTCCTTTTAACATTGTTGCTGCTTCTTTACCCTCATACCAATAATCCCATTCAGCTTGCGTCATAAGAGGCTTACTTCGTTGCGGATTTGAGATGTAGTAACCTTGACGAGCGATAAAAGCCCCCGGATACCCAGATAACCACCAATTCATATAATCATAGGCAGCATCTTTGACATGGCCTTGCGTATATTTCGACATGCACATTACCCCATGCCAAGCTCGGTAGCCTTCTTTTGGCGCCGCATAAACTACAGGAACACCCTGTCCTTTTAATGAACTTACACCGGGAGAGAACATACTTTGAATTCGCACTCTATCGGTTTTCATAAATTCAACCGATTGTGGCACTGATGTCCAAAAACCAGCAAAATGCCCTTCCCTTTTTTTAGCTAACAAAATTGAAAATAGCTGATCAATCTCTTCAATTGTCATATTGCCAATGTTATTAAACTGCATTAGACCTTTAGCTTGAACGGCCAAAGCGGCATCAAATATGCCTATAGTCGGTGCATTCACCAAGGCTACTTTTCCACGATAATTATCGTCTAACAACCACCCCCAAGATTCAGTTTCATAGGACGTACCTCTTGATATGTATTGGGTGTTATAGCCAAAAGAGTCCACATTATGGACATAGGGCAAAAAACTAATTGCTTTGGTAGGACTGCTTCCAAGTCTTTGATTCGGTTGAACGAAAAGGAGTTTATGTGGTGAGTCACCCGCAGCAATTTTACCATTTGGCTGCAAGGTCCCCGTCTTTGAAAGAGAATTTATTTCATCCCAATATGTTAACCGGTCAACGTCTATGGGCTGAATTGCCTCAGCTTGCCACAAAATATTAATAGAATCTGACCACTGTTCATAGAGATCAAAGGACATTGGATCAGCTGCAGCCTTTTGCAAAACAGCAGCACTCCCCATTGGCGTGAACTCTATCTTAAAACCCAACTCTTTCATCGCTAATTGACGAAGTTCTTCTTGCAGGGTTACATGAGTTCCCATAACCCTCAAGGTAACTTTTTGTTTTGCAAATACATAAGGCGCTTTACTGATACAAGCAGTTGCGGCCAGACCCGCGCCCATTGATTTAAGAAAGTGTCTTCGGGTTACAGAATTCGTCATATTATATGTCGCTCATTTAACAGCTTTTTTTAGTATAGTTCAACAAATTTGAACTAAGTGATTAAATGTTTGATTAAACTGCAATCGGCTTTAGTGTTATCGGTCATATTTCCTTCTGCTTAACCTTTTGTATCTTTTGTATCTTTTTGTTCGTCCACGTAATCCCACATTTCGCGAAGCTGTTCGGAGAATCCTGAGTTTAATAACGGAAATCGATGAAAAGTTTTAGGATCAAGGGATATTTGCTCGATATGAAAGCCTGCTCTGATCCCATAGCGTTTCCAAGGATTGCGGCAGAAAAAAGTAAACCAGCGCTGTATAAAGCTTGCTAGTTCTGAAAATGCGTATCGGTCACCGTAACCTTCTATCAATAATTCTACCAGTATACTTTTCGGCCACATCTGTTTAATCAGGTAACAGTCCATAATAAAATCACAGATGTCATAAGGCATTAAGTCTTCTTCATCTGTTTGAGCTTCGGGACGAAGTTCAGCCGTGGGTTGTTGCTGGTTAATTAACTTCAATGATGGTAATTTAATCTGGGTTTTCTCGAACTTACTACTAGCGATTGGTAGTCCTTGATTTTCCAGCCATAAATTTAACTTTCTAATTCGTGATTTCGAAATCCCCGATATTGCCGACATTACGCCTGATGTATCGCCATCCATGGTGGCATAGCCTAACGCAGATTCAGATAAATTTGAGGTTGCAATAAGTAGTTTATTGGACCGATTTGCTAACATCCAAACACCCGGACTTCGCGCTCTGGCCTGAATATTCTGCAACGCAATATCGTCCTTTTCCCACCCTAACGGGTCTTCTGGTGTTAAGCTATTTACCAAATCATTATAGGCAGATACCAAAGGCTGAATATTCCACTGTTCAAATCTGGCGCCTATTTCTTTTGCGATGCCTTGAGCTGCGTTGAACGTAGTGTCAGAACTATTATCCGTTCCTTGATACAAAGTCCATAGCAGATGTGGCATTACTTCATTCTGCACCAAAGCTACGGGATCATTGTGCCTGGAATCGTCTATTGTGACCTCTAATGCAGCATCTATGATAGATTTATAACGGGTTATCCCAAGTTGGTGTATCGCTATTAATTGACTAAAATAAACCAAACAAGCCACTAAACCAGAATCAGCCCCGCCTGATAGACTTACCATGTAGCCTTTTGTCTTGGTCCTCAACATCCAATCCCATAAGCCGTTGCCTATGGCGTAACAGATTTCCGCATAATCTAAATCGTCTTTATCCATGGAGGCCCAAAAATCAGCCAAAGTACTATTGCTACTTTTGTCATAAACGGCTTTATTTTGTTTGCTAAACCCTTGACTTTGTAAACAAATATTAATCGGTAAGGAAATGATATTTTCATCTATATTGGCAATAGATTCACTGCTATTGATTCGTGAAACCCGATTAGCACTTATATTCACTAACACATGATTGATTAACACTTCAGCTACATGAAAACGCTCGCCGAATGACTTAATGTCACCTTCAGAGGCAATCATACATCCAGCATCAAATATGCTGGTGCCATTTTCTGTCCCGTTTAAATTTGCATAAGCATATGCGACACCAAAAGCTCTCGATCCTTCTCTAACAAATTGTTTTCGGATTGCATTTTTACCCACTGCAAAGTGAGAGGCACTTGGATTAAGAATAACATCGACATTTCGTTGGTATAAATCTCGTCCAGGGCGGTTGCTTATCCAAGAATCTTCGCAGGTTTCGAAACCAATGCGTATTCCCATAGCGTCAATAACAATATCACCCATGGGCACATTAAATTTTGGATGATTCATGACCTTTTTTCGAGGCCAGGCTTCAAACCACCTGGGTTCGTAATGTAGGCCATTTCGCGCTAAAAACTGTTTGCACGAAAAACCATGTAATCCTTGCTGTGAAATAACTGCGATGGCGTTAAATACCTGACCACCAGGGAACATGATTGGCATACCCAATGCCATTATCATATTGTTAGCGGAGTCTTGATTACAAGATTGCTGTATCCCCTGAATGACTCTAGCTAACGCAGCTTCCGCAGCATCGTTGAATTCCTGAAAAGTAAAGTTATCTTCGCAGCCATATCCGGTAAGGGCGAGTTCAGGGAACAGCAACAAGTTAACATTCGCTGACAAAGCTTGTTCATATGCTTGCATAATGCGCTTAACATTTCCGTTAAAATCAAATGGAATCTGTCGAAGGGCCACAGTGCCAATTCGCGTGTAATGTGCCATACAAACTTTTACCTTTTATTAGTATACACAATACATTATAGGGTTAAGGCTAATTTGTACATCTTGAATGTTGGTGAGCATTTATTGATAAGTCTTTACATTAACGGTATCTTGCCAATGAGAAATTGGAGGTTGCGTGAAATTAGTTATTTTTGGTTCTGCTTTTAATCCACCCACTAAGGGTCATGAAGACGCCATTTCTCATTTATTGTCCGATAAACACAATTTTGATCGCGTGTTACTTATTCCCTCTTTTCGTCACGCATTTAATAAGCAAATGTTAGATTACAACTATCGTAAAGATTTACTAGCTGATTTTGTGGCTGATATAGATGACCCAAGAGTGGATAGCTTGCCCATTGAAGACACAATTTCAAAAGATGATCACCCTGTGTTTACCTATGATCTATTGCATCATCTTTCTACAAGTGTTTTTCCTGAGGATGAGCTGTTCTTCGCCATTGGTCCAGATAACGCAAAAATTTGGCACAAATTCTATAAGGCTGATGAAATTACTCAGCGATGGTCCTTGATAGAAGTACCAGAGCGAAAACCCATTCGTTCCACTCTGGTTCGTCGAAAGATACGCCTAGATGAGGACATTTCAGCCTTGGTGACCCCATCTGTCGCAAAGCGCATTAAACAATATAAATTATACCTTTAGTACTCATTCGAGATTAAAGATACTAGAGTTCATTCTCAGCAAATTCCGCCAAACGGCTTCTTACTACGCCGTCTAAGCTTACGGTTGAACTCCCTGAGAAGAATTTAAATTTTTCTACCAAATAAGTTAAACCAGAGGTCAACGGATTTACCCCGTAATTAAAATGTTACCACGACCCCGTAATTGACATTTTACTAATTTGCGTTACCGTTTATTACCTCTTAAGTGGAGTAGTAATGAAAGTTCCAAGCGTAGCACAAGTTATTAAAACGAACATTAATATCGGCAGGATTCCATATTTCGAAAGAAACCAAAAGGGAGAAATTATTGAGCAACAAGTTGAAGGTCATAGTCTTCGAAATGTTATTTATCAAGAGAACAGGATTGTCGAACAATTCCATCTAATTTGTTGCACAGAAAGACTGGATTTATGTTTAGCATTCAATTTATATTTGATTGAACGTTACACTGGTGAGTATTCACTGAGAAAGAACAGAGATAGCGAGACGGAAAAACATGTTCATACGTCAGGCTATCTAACCTCTAAGAAAAAAAGTGAAGGTGTTGAAGTTGAAGCTATCAAGACCATAGCAAAAGACTTAAAAGCATTTGTGGATTGGATCATTGCGGACGGATGCTCGTTGGAAGAAGTATATGCCGTTCCAAAGAGTTATGATGTAAATAGCATAGATGAGTCGAAAGCAATTTTGCCAATTTGGAGATTTCAAAAATACCTGACCCAATGTGTCGAAAGTAATGAATACTCCTACAATCTTGCAAACAGAATATGTCGTCATCTGGTCCAGTTCTACGTCTATTTGTACTTGAGAGGGGATGTCCGCAACCTACCGTTTAGCTACAAGCTCCGAGGAATAAATGTAAAGAAGAAGGATGGGTTACAGTCGTTTTTCGCAATCCCTGGACTTGATTCTAGCTCCAACTATAAACAAGCAATCGAAGCGTACATTAGCAACTTTAAGATTCCAAGAACAGCCAAACAAAAAAAAGCACCAGACGGTATTAAAGAACTACAACCATTTAACAGCACAGAGTTGTTTCACGCTTTTAATTCAGAACACTATACCAACCCAACATGTAAAGCAATGATTAACTGTGCGCTACTCGCGGGGCTACGAGATTTTGAAGTCATCTCCCTAGATTACAGTGATCTTACCAATCCAAATGACACAGGAAGAGCGATTTTCAAAATTCAATTGAATAGAAAATTTTCTAAGACGGTAAATCTAACGATTTCCCTTACATTGATGCAAATCCTCTGGGACTACACCCAAACGGACATATACCGTCAAAGACGTATAAAGCATGAAACAAAGTACGGTGTTAATAACGAAAAGCACCCACTGCCATTGTTCATAAACAAAGAGGGTGAACGTATGGAGCGAGGAACACCGGGTACATATATACGACTGATTCGAACTGAATTAAGAGCCAAAAATCAATTTGAATTAAAACGTACTTTTCATGATTTGCGTGCGACATTCGCAACATATTTTGCAATAGCAATGATTAAAAAGGGATATAAGCCAGAAGAAATTAAGGCGCGGCTAATCGTGTTGATGTCTCATGAAAACTTTGACACTACGCAAAAGTATCTTGATTTTGCGGTCAGTGGTGGGTTCGGGAAACACGGTGCAATGGAGGCCTGGGTAGTTGATATCTACTCCGATGTTTACAAGAAGATTGAGGATGATGCAAAACGATCTAAAAGAGGAATGAAATGAAAAGGCGAATTAAAGGTGTCACATATATAACAGCATTCCTACCAGATCAAGCGTTGGCGATGATGCTAAAACCTTAATAGATATTTCCGAAAACAAATTAGGATATTCCACAAGCTACATTACTCAAACGCAGCGTTTAAAGGATTTAGCAAACTATATTCCAAAGCTCATTAAATATGACCGAGGGGTTGCTATTAAACAGTTCAGAAACCAAGGGTTTGAGTTCATCAGAAATAATGAAGTCAATTGGGCTTTGTTAGAATCGGTTATATTTCGTTACGAGGCCGAGCATTGGCATAGTCTACAAAGTCAGACACATCTGCTTATCAAATCATCTCTGATGTCAAAACGACACCCTAACCCCCGCATTTGCAATAAACCCATCATTCCTAGACCATATATCAGTTGTCCATTGACCACTTGGTGCTCTTGCAGGCAATAGCAATGGATGTTCATCAGTTTGTTTGATATCCAGAAGATTCTCCAGATTTATAAAATAACTCGCACTACCAACCGTAATTTCTCCCATAAGCCCTAAGTGCCAGTAAGGGGCCGACTCATCAATAAACGGATTATCGTTCACGCGTTGCGGACCTGTATAATAAGCTTCGAACCCTACTCGAAATTCATCTTCTTCCTCCCACATTGCAACAAAACCTGCTGAATACTGCGGTGTGAGTGCAATTTTTTGTCTGTCTCCGTCGGCAGCAGCTTGTTCAGTAGCATCTAAGTAAAGATAGCTAGCAGTCAGTTTAATATCGTGCCAATAATATCGTACTAACACTTCCGACCCACGAATTTGACTCTCTCCATCTGCATTAACGAGTCTCACTCGGTCTAGCGTCATATTTTCCTGAGACGAAAAAGCTTCTAACTCTGTTACGTTTTCAACATTTGACCCAAACAATGTAAAGCTCGTTTCTATATTGTTGTAGGTATAGGTAAAGTCCAGCGACGCTGTTTCTGCTTGTTCTTCTACCAAGCCTTGGATGGGTGCCAACCTAGATAACCCTGCGGCTTCAATTTCTTCTACGAATGGGGTAGGTGCGAAATAGCCTTGCCCGTAAGAGCTTCGAATCGTCAAATCGCCAGGTCGATACAGTAGCGAAACCCTTGGGCTTAACTGGGTACCAAAATCACTGTGTTCATCAACTCTAGCGCTAACAGAAGTCGTTAATTTAGAGGTCATTTCATAGTCAACTTGCGCAAATAGACTTGGCACCTCGTAAGAGTAGTCGAATGTAGGAAACGTATCCGATTTATAAATATCAGACAAATACGCTAGACCAACTACCCAATCGCTTCTATCGGTATAACCAGACAAACTACTCTCTAATAAATAACTTTCGTGTTTGTCGTCTTCAATAACATCACCAAAAAGGTGCTTATGCTCTTGCACCATGGCTGAAGCTCTAGTTGAAAAGGTATAAGTGTCCCCTAAGGGCATGCTAAAAACCAAACCACTGTCGTAACGCTTTGAATCCTGCGTTTGTTCAAAAGCGTTACCATCTGCGACCACACCGCCATCCACAGTCCCCCCTCTTCTGTTTTCGGTCATATAACCAGCAGTAAAATACAGACTTTCACCCTCGTCCCCGTTCCAAAATAATCTAGGGCGAACGGTGTAGCGCTCATACCCAGCCAAGTCTATCCAATCGTCATTATCAATATCGACACTTTTTTGGTGGTGAGCGCCTGCGGTTAAGGAGGCTTTCAGTGCTGTTGATAAAGGAGCTTCTATGTACGCCGTGACATCTTGGGCGTCACGGGTAGTTAGATTAACGATAGTCTCTCCATTAAACTCTTCGCCTGGCCGTCTAGAGACAAGATTAATAACGCCACCTAAGGCCGAGCCGCCATACAAAGAAGATGCGGATCCTTTGATTATTTCAACCCTCCCTAAATCAGTAGGCGGGATCTGTAATATGCCGATAGATGCAGCTTGATTTCCATACAGAGGTAATCCATCTGCAAGTAACTGAGTGTATCGCCCGTAAAGGCCTTGTAGACGAATATTTGCGCTGCCAAGAGCGGGTGAAGTTGTCTGAACGCGCACACCTCCTGTCTCTGCAACAAGCATAGATATATTCCCTGGGCGCATGGTTGATTTTTCCATTATCTCTTCACGGTTAATTATCTCTACTCGCATTGGTTGTTCGTCTGCAATCCGACCTGATCGGGTTGCTTGTACAATAATTTTCTCGACGTCTTCATCATCATCGTCATCTTCTTGCTGCAAATCGTTGTTTTCGCTAAGCATGCTGCCAGACCTTAGAGCGGGTTCTTTGGCGTTTGACGCCATCACTAACTTTTGACCGGCAATGGCCTCAAATGCACACGTAAACAAGATAACTAGCGAGGCGATGCGTGATAACGAAAACATAAAACTGCTCCAATTCAAGATTGTTAATGTACAATAACTATAAAGCTTACAGTAACTGGAAGGTCAACATGAAAATCAGCGAATTAGCGAAAGCTACAAATGTGAGTGCTAAAACAATTCGTTATTACGAGCAAGTCAATCTGCTATTGCCAGCTAAAAGAGGTGAAAGTGGATACAGGCATTACGATAAAAAAGATATCGCAACGCTTGTGTTTATAAGGCGTTGTAGAGAGCTTAATATTCCTATTATCGATATAAAGCGCCTGCTCGATGTTCAGAAAAATCCAAACGCTTCTTGCGCCTTTATCGACGAGATGATTCAAAATCAACTTATTCGCATTCAGGAGGCTCAGAAAGAGCTCGCCCTGTTAGAAAAGTCATTAGCGTCACTTGCATCATCGTGCAACAATCATACTGTTGAAGGATGCTCGATACTGCATCAGTTGCAATCAAATTAGCTCAGTCTGATAACACGAAGTGACTTTGGTTTATGTTGTTTCTAAGTGATGAGTCACGAGAGCGCGAACATTTAGTGAAATGTCAGAAAATGCAAGTAATAAACTACTCTCTGCATCTTTTACTCGCAACAACAGTTACCTTTTTGAATTGGCGGGCATTTCACTGTTCCATATGAGCAATAAACGCAGCAGTCTCCCCTAAGAGGTTTCAGTATTGATTTGCAATGAGTGCATTCATAGAAAAATTGACATGCAGTGGTTGGCATTTCCTCTAGTTGGCTATGATTGCATTTAGGACATGTAATTGTTGATAAAAGCTCTATTTCGGACAAATGATAGTGCTCCCAATTTGATTAAAAAAAGCGATTCGAGAGTAAGTTAAGATTTTATTCTTGAAGGGAAACCAGCATTCTCTGTTGCTTTGGTTAGCGTATCAGGGCTAGTAACTTCGTCGTCAAATATCACGACAGCCAGTTTGTTTTCGAATGTAACATCCACTTCTTTTACACCTTTTACACGCTCTAGTGCTTTTTCCACTGTTATTGGGCATGTAGCACAATCCATTGACGGCACTTCTAAAGTAACGGTTATATCTTTAGCAAATGCTACGGTGCTGCTGACTAACAATAATGACGTGAATAATAATTTTTTCATTTTTTCTCCGATTAAATTTCAGTGATAGTAGCTATACTAACCATATAATCCAGTAGTTACTGGTGACAAAAAGAAAAGCCAACAGCGCGGTAGACCAAAAAATTACTATTCTCCGCGCTCTTACTTTAGGGCTCGCGCACAACTCACCCTCCGCACATTCTTTCAATGGGCGATAAGTTTTCCACCCAGCTAATCCAAATAAAACCACTACGGCAAAAATGAAAATAGGTCGATAAGGATCTAAAAGCGTTAAATAGCTGATCCACGTTCCGCTAATGCCCAACAAAAGAAGTACAAGCGGCCCCGCGCAACATGCACTTGCACCGATTGCCGCGGCAAGACCTCCTAAGATAGATACCTGACTACTTTTTACCATGTTATTAAGCAATTTTATTCAAACTGTCTAAAGCATAACTCCCGTACTTAGGTACGGAGTCAAGTGTTAGTTTTATTTGATGGCTGGAGTGATTCGATAATGGGACAAATTTTGTTATTCGAATTATTTTTACAGTCTGATACGAGGGATTCAAGACTGCCTTTAAGACGCGTTAAGTCTTTCAACTTCTCTTCAATAACATCCAGTTTATGTTCAGCAAGAGACTGCACCTCCTCACAATTGCTGTTGCTTAACACTAATAATGACGATATTTCAGCCAACGTAAAACCCAAGTGTTGAGCACGCTTGATAAATAACACCCTTGAAAGTGCTTGCGGAGTATATTGTCTGTAACCTTGAGATGGTTTTATCGGTTGCTGCAACAAGGCCTTCTTTTCATAGAACCGAATAGTCTCTACACCCACATTTGCTTCTTTTGCGAGTTTACTTATTGTGTACATATAAAGCCCTAAATAGTTTGACTCACTTACTAAACAAAAAATAGCATCAAATCATAATTTATACCGAGTTTGCATAAATTCATCACGAGCATCAACAATAACTGATGATGGCAATTCGACAAAAGCGAACGGTATAAACGACACAACCCCTTGGTCGTCATGCTCAGTCACACCCTAAAGTCGCCTATATAGAGCCTGATATCACAGTGTTAGCATGGCAGATGTCTTTTTTAAATACATCTGCCGTTCTCTTCTCCTTTATTTAAGTTTTCTGTCGTGCACAAGTCGATATAAAACAGGCAATACTATCAATGTCAGTAAAGTAGACGAAATTATTCCGCCAATGACCACTGTCGCCAATGGACGCTGTACTTCTGCTCCCGTCCCGACATTCAGCGCCATTGGCACAAAACCAAGGCTAGCAACCAATGCCGTCATCAGTACCGGCCGCAAGCGTGTTAATGCACCATCAACAATAGAATTAATTAACTCTCCTGTTTCTTCTAGTCTTTGGCGGATAAACGACAACATAACCAAACCGTTAAGCACAGCAATGCCAGACAGCGCTATAAAACCGATGCCTGCTGATATAGACAAGGGCATGTCTCTCACCCAAAGCGCAAAAATCCCACCGGTTAACGCTAAAGGCACGCCAGTGAAAATTATCAAAGCGTCTTTCACCGAGCCAAAGGCGATGACTAGCAATGCAAGAATTAAGAAAAGCGTTGCTGGGACAACAAGGCTCAATCGTTGACTCGCACTTTCAAGCTGCTCGAACGTGCCGCCATAATCGACCCAATAACCACTTGGCAATGAAACATTTTCTGCAATTTGCATTTTTGCCTCAGTTACAAACGAGCCTAGGTCGCGCTCTCTTACATTAGCAGTAACCACAATACGGCGCTTGGCGTTTTCTCGGCTGATTTGACTGGGTATACTGGCATATTCTAGCGTTGCAACCTCTGCTATCGGCACATAATTACCATCCCTTGTCATAATAGGTATGCTGCCTAGCGTGTCAAGATTATTGCGAATATCCTCTGAGTAGCGCACCACTATCTCAAATCGCCTGTCGCCCTCGAATATCAAGCCTGCTTCTTTGCCGCCAACCGATGCGCTTAACCATGTTTGCAGGTCAGTGATATCCAAATTATAACGCGCTAAAGCATAAGGTTTGGGATTCACGGTAAAGATGGGAATTTCATCAACTTGCTCAACGCGTGCATCCGCAGCGCCGGGTATATCTTGCAGTACCGCTAATATATCACCGGCCGAATCGCGCAGTTTATTTAAATCATCACCATAAATCTTTATGCCTAAGTCAGCTCTCACGCCACTAATTAATTCGTTAAACCGCATTTGTATAGGTTGAGTAAACTCGTAGTTATTGCCGGGTACGCTTTGAAGCTCACGCTCCATTTGCTCGACAAATTCGGCTTTGGATAAAGTAGGATCTGACCATTGGTCGATAGGTTTCAACATCACGAACGTATCGGTCACATTAGGCGGCATCGCATCTGTGGCAACTTCTGCCGTGCCGGTTTTAGCAAAGACAGTGCTTACTTGTGGGTACTGCATAATGACGTCTTCAAGCCTTTTTTGCATATCCACAGCCTGCTCAATGCCAGTGCCGGGCACTCGCATAGCGTGCAAGGCAATATCACCCTCATCGAGTTGAGGTATAAATTCAGAGCCAAGACGCATGCTTAGCCAAACGCTCACAACGACCAATAATGTCGCTGAGCCTATTACCAACCAACGTAGCTTAAGCGCCCATAACAGAACAGGACGATAGACCGATTTCGCCCCCACTATAATAGGGCTCTCTTTTTCACTGACTTTACCCGACATAAACATCGCAACGGCTGCTGGCACAATAGTGATTGAGAACACCATCGCAGCAAGTAATGCCAAGATGACGGTGGCTGCCATCGGGTGAAACATCTTCCCTTCTACCCCTGTTAAACTGAAAATGGGGATATACACGATTGTAATAATCATCACGCCAAACAGACTCGGCCGTATAACCTCATTGGTTGCTTCATACACAACTTCGAGCCTTTCCTTGATGGGCAGCACTGAGCCGGTTCGCCTCTGCGCTTCACTTAATCGCCTGATACAGTTTTCAACAATAATGACTGCACCATCCACAATTAACCCGAAGTCTAGTGCCCCTAAGCTCATTAAGTTTGCGCTAACGCCTGTTTGCACCATCCCTGTTATTGTGGCGAGCATCGCCAGCGGTATCACAGCGGCGGTAATAATGGCTGCTCTTATGTTGCCAAGCAGCAGAAACAACACCACAATCACCAGTAATGCGCCTTCAACAAGGTTTTTGCGAACGGTGTTGATGGCTTTATCAACCAGTGCGGTCCTATCGTAGACAGTTTCTATTACCACACCGTCGGGCAAGCTAGCTTGGATTTCATCCACTTTGTCAGCCACTGCCAAGGCCACAGCACGACTATTTTCACCAATGAGCATCATCGCAGTGCCTAAGACGGTTTCCTTACCCTCTCGTGTTGCAGCCCCCGTTCGAAGCTCTTTACCAATAGCCACTTCGGCAATATCGTTGACGGTCACTGGAGATTGATTAGTGAGTGTTACCACTACATTACCTATATCTTCAATTGTGGCCAGTTGCGCTTGAGAGCGCACCAGTATTTGTTGACCGTTGCGTTCAACATATCCCGCACCTTGGTTGGCATTATTGCGCTCCAATGCCCGCAGCAGATCGTCAGTGCTCACACTATAATTAAGCATACGTTGAGGATCAGGATTCACATGATATTGCTTGGTAAAGCCGCCAATGGCGTTAACTTCGGTGATACCTTTTACTAGAGCGAGTTGAGGCTTTACCACCCAGTCATGCAACTCTCTTAAAGCCATCGCATCAAAGTCTCTGCCATCGGATGTTAATGTGCCCGGCTCAGAGCTGAGTGTGTACATGTAGATTTCACCTAAACCAGTGGCAATCGGTCCCATCTCTGGCTCAATACCCTCTGGTAGCTGACTTTTAATAATGCCTATGCGCTCATTAATGAGGTTTCTGGCAAAATACAGGTCGGTGCCTTCTTCAAATACGGCGGTCACTTGAGACAAGCCATAACGAGATAGTGAACGGGTATAATCCAAGTTTGGTATACCCGCTAGAGCGTTTTCTACCAAAAAGGTGATGCGTTGTTCAGTTTCAAGCGGCGAATAACCAGTTGCTTGTGTATTAATTTGTACTTGGACATTGGTGATGTCGGGTACTGCGTCAATAGGCAGTTTTTGATAACTAAATAAGCCAAAACCAATGACTAAAAAACTCAGCATCAAAAATATACCGCGCCTGTCTATTGCTGTGCGAATAATGGAAGCTAGCATGTTAAGCCTCCTTTAAAGCCTTGCAGTAGCAAACATGTATATTCGGATTGAATTGAGGCATTAATGGTCATGACCGGCCTCCGATTTTTCCAGATCCGCTTTGATCAGGTAACTATTGGTAACCACAACAAGCTCACCTAATTCAATGCCGCTGATGACTTCAATAAAGCGACCATCCGTCACACCAAGCTGCACGGGGCGTGGTTTATATTCATTATCATAACTAACAAATACCACTTGCTTGTCTTCATACTCTTGCACGGCAGTAACAGGCACCATATGACTTACGGCCTTAGTGGCGGTGGTTACCTGCGCCTTTACTAAAGTGCCTAATGGCCAATAGCCACTGCTATTATCCACAGTGACGTTGGCAAGCGAATGCGGACTGCCATTGGCAGATGGCGTCAGATAAGCAATTTCAGATAGCTGTTCAAAGTTTGCATGTCTTAATTCAACAGCTTGTCCTACCTTAATTTTGCCGAGGTGCTGCGAGAACACGGTTAACTGTGCCCACACATTCTTATAGTTTGCTAATGAAAACAGTACTTGTCCGTTTGATAACTCACCATTATTGGCATGCCGCGCTATTACGTTGCCATCAAAGGGAGAAACAATCGAGTAGCTTTTTAAGCTCTCATTTGATTCTACGACTGCTAAAACATCTCCTTTTTTAACTGTGTCGCCAATATTAACTTTGACATCTTTGATCACACCGTCAAAACGCGCTCTGATATGACTCAATGAACTCGGATCTGCGCTTATTCGGCCATAGAGTGTGGTCGAAAGTGATATGTCGCCAGCGATGACATTTGTGGTGGTAATCCCATTTTGCATAGCCGTCTCATCACTCATCGTAACGACTTCACCAGCGTGTTTATCGTCCTCATGAGAATCACTACCTGTGTGTTTGTCCCCTGCGATTACCGTCCCATGTATCATCATTAGCGTGACGCTTAAAACGAGTGCTTTTAATATTGTGAATGTTTTTAATTGAGTAAATTTATTCATGATCGTTGCTTCTTATCGAAATGTTTGATGGCTGCTGCATAGTGATGTTGTGCTCTAGCTTTTTGGAAGCATTGCTCTTTGCAGTATCAGTTTTTGCAGTGCCGGCTAGTGGAGCCTTAAGTGCAAGACCGGTAAGCGTTTCAATTTCTGTTTTGCTTAGGTGCACTTGAGACGCCGCCTCGATTAATGTCAGGCGCGTATTTAAGAATTCTTGTCGAGTAGATACCCATTCCAAATAGCTAAATCTGCCATCTAAATAAGCGCTTTCGACTAAATCTAAGGCTTCTGTAAGAGGCGGTATGACGGTTTGTTGAATAGCGTCGACCTCTAGTAATGCACGAGTGTGCTCCCCTAAGGCCTGATTAACTGAATGCAATAAACTTTGCACATTGCTCTGTTTTTGCAGTTCTATTGCATCAAGGCGTGCCTTTTGCGCCTCGTATTCGCCTAGATTTCGTTTTTGTTGAAACAATGGCATGCTGATCCCGGCTATTAGAGCAGTTTCATCAATACCTTGTATTCGTCGAACACCCGCCGTCCATTCAATGTCAGCTCGATTATTGGCTTGCACTAATCTAAGCTGCGCCGCTTGAACGCGGCTTTGTTTTGCAAACAGGTCTATATGCGGACTGCTTTGGATAGCGGTCGAAAGCGTCTCAAATGAGCCAATGTCTTGAAACGCAAAAAGTTGACCTTCCACTCGCTTAAAAGTGGGCGTTTGTTCGCCCCACATGATGGCAAGACTGCGCATTGCAAATTGAAGACTTTCTTGAGCTAATTTAACATCGAGTTTTGCTTGGGCTAGCGCGGCTTGGGCGCGTTTTTGCTCTAGCAATGGTGACGCGCCTGCATCAACCCGCTTAGCAACTGCGTTATAGGTATAGAGTGCAAGCGACTGTGCGTCGTTTTGCACGTCTAAGGTGGCCTGCAATACGAGTGCTTTGATGTAACGACGATTCAGCTCGCCGAGGACATCTAATGTGCGTATTTTCTTTTCCACTTCTTGTTGTATTTTACGCTCAGAGAGTACATTCAACCTCGCGCTAGGCTTGTCGTTGAGCTGTAGTACAGATGACAAGGTCAAACTGACTTCAAGCTCCTTAATGCCCGACACCTCGCCGGTTCCCATAAAGTTCTCTAGTTCAATCCCAGCGTTCAGTGCGGGTTTAAGCGCGGCGGTTTTTGATTCGCCGTCAATTACTCGCTGTCTAAATTCAAACTCATATAAACTTGGATTATTGGCAAGTGTAAGTCTTACCGTATCTTCAAGGTTCAGCGTTTCTCGCACAGGCGCTTGAACACCATCATCTATATAGCGATTAGTTTGTACCGCTTGAGCGGTAAGTGGGCTAAACGTTAAGCCCAATGCGCAAGCAAACGTAATGGCGCGTGCATGCACAAAAATATGAAACATTTTCATTAGAGTATCCTAATAATTTATCAATATTCAGCGTCGCAAGCTTTTTAGCGCGACACTATCGAAAGCGATATTAGGATGGTGTTTTGGGTGGGCGTAGTAATCGGTTGATGGGTGCGTCGATAATCGCATCCAAATAATTAAAATTGTGAATAGATACCACAGCTTGTAGATTGTTGATGTTGTGCTGACCTAACCACTGTGCATGCGTACCGTGGCAGTGGCCACAATGGTGGCAATCGGCAGGGTTGTGGTGGTCTGCTTTTGCTGACTCACCAAGCGCTTTAGTTGGCATATCGTTTGAAGCTTGATTGTGCTCTGAATGCTGGTGTTCATGTTGCAAATGTTGAGTATCGATGGCATGAAAATCTAAGGAATTCGCCACAGCAGAAAACGACTGAAAGAGTATCAGCGAGATCATGATGTAACTTATACATTTTAAATTTTTCATGAGCGCGAGTCTACCAAGTCTATTTCACTTCGTCACGACATTGTTCATCGGCAAATTCTATTTCGACTGTAGTGTGTTCAAAGTCGTACTTTGCTAATGATGTTTGTACGCTATGCTTCAATGTTTGGATGTGCTCAATGTTCACCTCACCCTGTAAAACAAGATGGACTGTCATGACATTTCGCTCGCCGTCTAAAGACCAAATATGAAAATGATGGAGGTCGCTTACCTTATCGTTTGCAAGCAAGTCGTTTCGGATTTTTGACATTTGCTCCTCATCTGGTGTTGCTTGTAAAAACAACATCAGGGTTTCTTTTAGGTTACGAAACACATTGAAGAGAATGAACAAAGTAAAGCCAATGGACAGGATGGGATCTAAAATCGCCCATGGCTTAAACATTAAGACGATCGATACAATAAATACGGCCACCCAACCGAGCACGTCTTCTAACAAGTGCCAATTAAGCACGCGTTCATTTAATGACGTTCCTTCACTTAGTTTATAAGCGGCAAAACCGTTTACTGCCATACCAAAAATCGATAATGCTAACATCCCTTCAACTTGGGGCATTTCAGGCTCTGCCAAACGAGGTATCGCTTCAAACAATATCCAAATCGAGCCCACCGTGAGCACTAAACCGTTAATTAATGCGCCCAATAAAGAAAAGCGTTTGTAGCCATATGAAAACGTTTGATTAGCATCTTTGTCGCTAAGCTTGTTCAATCCCCACGCTGTGCCAATTGACAAACTATCGCCTAGATCATGCACTGCATCTGCCATAATAGCGGTGCTATTGGTTAGCCAACCACCAATAAATTCAATAATGGTGAACACCACATTTAAGAAGAATGCCCAACCGATGCGTTTTGACGCATCCTTTGAATTTTCATGCGAGTGTGAATGACTATGTGAATGATTATGACTGTGCATGTCTAATCTTATCCAAGATTGATTTATTTGCAGACGAAACTGGCATGGGCTTGAATGGGCTAACATTTGCACCACCCGTGTTACCGTCTGGAAGCAAGCCTATCGCTGTTTTCGTTAAGGCACCCATTATTCTAAATATTTGCCCGAATACTTCTTTCATGTCCTTGTGTTTTAATCCAAATTTCAGCATTTTATAATGCACTCGGGTATGGTGATAAGTAGAGTGCTGTCCAATCACATGTGCATCTTCTAAAGCTTTAAATCCTGCTTCATCATCTTGATGTAAAAACGCATGTTGTGCATCTCTTAGTTTTTTATCTACATAGGGTTGTGCTGCTTGAGTGAAATTCATAATGCTTCTCCGGCAGATTGACTGTTATCACGAAGCTCTTGTTTAGCGTCTTTTAATATTGAAATTGCACCGCGTAAAACGATGATAGACACAATAAGGCCAATCACTAAATCGGGCCAGCGAGTGTCAAATAAGTAAACCGTCACGCCTGCTAATATTACGCCCATGTTGGCAATGACGTCATTCGCAGAGAAAATCCAACTCGCTCGCATATGTACTTCGCCGCTCTTCTGTTTTCTAATGATTAATAAACATATGACGTTGGCGATTAAGGCAACAAAACCCATCCCTATCATTAACAATGACTCTGGGTCACTGCCTAATATCGAACGACGAGCAATATCAAATAAAATAATGAGGCCTAGTATTAATTGAAAATAGCCGCTAATTTTTGCCGCGTTTGCTTTATGAATAATGGTTTTGCCCACTGCATAAATACCAATACCATACACGACCGCATCTGCTAGCATATCCAACGAATCTGCAATAAGCGCTGTTGAGTCAGCCAATAAGCCTACACTCATTTCAACGACGAACATTACGGCATTAATGCCTAACAACCAATACAACACCCTTTTTTGTTCTTGGTCTTTGATTTCAATGTCGCACCCACACCCGCTCATAAAAAACACTCGCTTTACTGACTCATGACACAAGTGTAAACTCTATACTTGGTATAGAGTCAAGCGCGTCAGGTAAAGAAAAATGAAAATAGGACAGTTAGCAGATAAAACAGGCCTAAGTATTCAAACTATTCGCTTTTATGAACGAAAGGCGTTGTTAGCAGCACCAGAGCGCACGCAATCGAATTATCGAAGTTATTCGGACGAAGCACTAAAGCAGTTGCTGTTTATTAAGCAATGCCGTGCGCTCGATATGACGATTGAAGAAATTAGTTTAGTACTAGAAACACGAGCTAACCCAGAGAGCAGTTGCGAAAGTGTTAATGCTACGATTGACAAACACATTGATGATATTGAGCATCGAATATCTGAGTTAAACGCTCTACAAAAAACACTGCAATCCATGCGTGCCGCTTGTGATGATGACAAAAAAATCAAGGAATGCGGTGTACTGCATCAGTTAGATAGTATTGTAGATTCGCACTGCCCTACAAAACGTAATGACTGAGCCTCAATGACTCGTTCGCTAGCGAACGGTATAACAAGTTGTTGCCTCACAATAAATAGTATTTCCAATGAAACGCTAGTTTTACCGATTGGGTTATAAAATTAAATATCCTGAAATCTATTTAATCCTTGAGCCATCCGCACAATTTCTTGATTTTCCAGTGCCAGTAAGTTGTCCAAAAGTTCTTTATGATGAGGGATTACAGCCTGCTCTCTTAGATAAGAATAAAGTGCTATCACTTCTTGATGTTGTTCAATTACGATTGCTGCAATCTCTGAATCTGTTTTTTGTTCAAATGCACCGTCGCAGTGGTCGTGCAAGACAATCGGATTCTTCTCCAAATATTCTATAAAGAGCGTTTCCAACTCTCCAGATTCCGCTTTTACTGAAAATGATTTTATAAGCGCTGCTAAGTGCTCCTCATGAGCAATCAAATATTGCATTGCCATTTTTGAGCGCTCAGAATTATTTGGTTCGCAATGCGTGAGGCAGCTTGCTAGTTGTTTGTGGAAATCGATGGTCCACTCTAAAATATCTCTTACACTTTCTATTTTCATACTAACTCTCGATATCCCGCACAGATTAAAAAGATTCCAGTCAGAAATTTAAATTATATACCGCGTAAAATCATAACGGCTAGATTACAGTTGCATTACAAATTTGTCAGTTCCGCTCTTTTACATAGTGTTTCACGTTGGGTCACTTTAAATTAAAAATTAAGCCATGAATACGTCACCACTTATTCGCTTATTACAATTGGGAATGAGGCTAAAACTCTCATCTAGGCAGGACTATTCATAGTCGGACTGCTTTTTGCACTACTCTCAAATAAGATTAGGGGAGAGTGACTATAAGAACATTAAGTTGTGCTCTACTTCCCAAGAACTAGGGCGTTTTGACTTGGTTTGTTGTAATAGAGCGATTTTTATTTCTGTAAGGTTGATTGCAATATTTACCTATATATGTGAACTTTTTACCCGATATTGACGGGGTTTGAGCAACATTATGAACGCAAATAAAACAGATAAAGGATTACTTAGTGCATTTGTAAAATGCGCTGGGTGCCTTGCTTTGCTTGTTTTATCATTGTCTAGTGTTGCATGTGAGCCTTCAGACAAAAATGACGCAAATGCCAATTTCATTGAGTCCGTAACGACTCAACATCAATCTGACAATACACAACAGTCGGAACATCAAAATCATACAGAGTGCGACAGTAAGTGTTGTGACGGTGTTTGTGAATGTAAATTAGGCTCATGCTTTAATTTTACAGCAATGGTTGCGCATGATTTGAAATCAATTAGTGCGCCGTCCTCTTCGCACTTTTATTTCTCCAATTTTTATCATTTTTACTCGGGGTTCAGCCTCCTGAGGCCACCTAAACTTCATTTGATTTCTTAAGTAGTTTTCAGTTTACCGACGGACAAACATATCAATATTGCATACCGATAATGCAGTTTGTGGCACATGTCGCAAATAAAATGAGGTTCTTATGAATAATCGAATGAAACAAAATCGGCGCGTTTTTTTGAAAAATGCTGCCTATGCGACTGGTGGATTGGCCTTGCTAGGTCAAATGAGAGCACCATGGGCTTTCCCAGAAGGTTATAGCAATAGCAACAATCATAGCGGTATTGCTAAAGTCAACTACGGTAATGCGGTAGTAGGTGGGGAAAATATTAAGATGACGATCTCTCGTCAGCAAAAAAAAATTGCCGGCGATATTGCAAGGCCCATTACCATCAACGACATATCACCTGGCCCATTGCTCCGGTTAAGAGAAGGTCAGCAAGTTAAGATTCATGTTACCAACGAATTACCAGACAGCACGTCTATTCATTGGCATGGTTTTATTCTCCCATTTAATATGGATGGAGTACCTGGCGTTTCATTTCCTGGTATCGACCCTAACTCTACGTTTACCTATGAATTTGATATAGAACAAAACGGCACCTATTGGTATCACAGCCACTCGGGCTTGCAAGAGCAGTTAGGTCATTTGGGGCCTGTCATTATCGACCCTGTTGACGGTGACATAGGTGCAGACAGAGAGCATGTCATTCAATTGAGCGATTGGACCTTTGAGGATCCACATGATGTGTTTAGACATTTAAAGGTAGCAGAGGGTTACTACAATTATCAACAACGTACGATAAGCGACACTGTTAACGATATTAAAAAACAAGGTTTTGTTAATACAGTAAAAGAAAGAGCTATGTGGGCCAATATGCGGATGAATCCCAGAGATATTCTCGATGTAACAGGCTCCACATATACATATTTAATGAATGGCAGAGATGCTCAAACCAACTGGACCGCGCTCTATAAGCCCAATGAAAGCATTCGATTAAGGCTCATAAATGGCTCCGCAATGACGTATTTCGATTTTCGTATTCCGGGCCTCGAAATGACGGTAGTGGCTGCTGATGGACAACCAATAAAACCCGTTAAAGTCGATGAACTTCGAATTGCGGTTGCTGAAACCTATGACGTCATTGTAAGACCCGTCGGCTCGAACACATATACTCTTTTCGCAGAGAGCATGGATAGAAGTGGCTTCGTTAGAGGAACCCTAAGTACTGAACTTGGAAAAGAAGCACATGTGCCAACATTGCGCAAAATGCCAGAGCGGGGCATGGCAGCTATGGGGATGAGCTCAGACATGTCAGGAATGGAAGGAATGAATGAAATGGACACGTCGGCCGCTGACGTTAAGAGCCGAGCAACATCATCTGGCTCTTCCATGGCTCATTTGAATGGCCACTCATCTATGCCCTCTCGTGCACTGCCAGTAGACGACATTAATATAAAGCATGATGAAAACGGTCATGGTCCTGGTGCAAGTATGCTTGCAAATAATCCCACAAGTCGACTCGATGAACCGGGTGTTGGTTTAGAGAATGTGAAGCATCGAGTATTGCTGTATAGCGACTTAACAGGTGCCAAAGAATGGCCCGATACCAGAGAGCCGAAGCAAACAGTTGAACTGCACCTCACAGGTAATATGGAACGTTACATGTGGTCATTCGATGGACTCAAATTTAATGAAGTCGATGGCCCCATTCATTTTAGGTATGGTGAACGAATTCGTTTGATTTTAGTAAACGATTCTATGATGAACCATCCGATCCACTTGCATGGTATGTGGATGGAGTTAGAAAACGGGAATTATCCGCCCCCTCGAAAACATACGATAAGTTTAAAACCCAGTGAAAAAGTTTCGCTGTTGATAAGTGCAGACGCCCCTGGTAATTGGGCATTTCATTGTCACCTGCTCTATCACATGGATGCGGGCATGTTCAGAATCGTATCGGTCTCGTAGGGGAATATTATGAAAAACACTTTTAAAGTTTTCAGCACTATACTGGTTGGTCTTTGCGCGTCCTCAAATGCGCAAGAGATACCGTCAGATTGGCCGCAACCTGTCGAACAATACAATACGGGGATGGTTTTATTTGACCGTCTTGAATATACGCGCACAAACGATGAAGAAAACATCGGAGTGTGGGACATGATTGGATGGTACGGCGGTGATACCTATCGCCTTTACTTCAAAAGTGAAGGGGAAAACAAGCAAGATGATGGTGAACCCACAGATTTAGAGCGAGCCGAGCTTCTTGCAAGTAAATTGATTGCGCCATTTTGGGAATTTCAAGCCGGTGTTGGCACAAGAGGAACCTTAAGTAGCGAATCTAATATGGAGAACTATGCAGTCATAAGCTTATATGGAGTCGCTCCTTATCAATTCGAAATGGATAACTCCATTGTCATTAATGAGGATGGTGAAATCAGTTTCTCAGTAGAAGCCGAGTATGAAATTAGAGTCACCCAAACATCATTTTTGCAACCGAGACTTGCCTTGTCTGGTTCGCTTTCAGAATCTGAAAGGTTCGACCGGCCCTCTGGCTTCAATTCAATACGCATAGGTTTTCGATATCGCTATGAGTTTGCAAGAGAGTTTGCGCCATACGCGGGTATTTATTGGAGTCGAAGTCTTGGTAATAGCGCTGATATCGCTCGAAACAATGGTGCGTCAGTAAGTGAAACTGGTCTCGTGGTGGGTGCTCGGTTCTGGTTTTAAGGGCTTTAGAAAGGAGCAGTAAATGGAAGTAATTAGTCAGTTGATAGTAGCTTTAATAGCGATTGGATTGTCAACCACGAGTCATTTTTTAAGCCTCAGAGCGTTAAAGAATCGTGTCGTGAGCTCAG
Organism: Glaciecola sp. 1036; assembly: GCF_050306235.1. Lineage (NCBI taxonomy): Bacteria > Pseudomonadati > Pseudomonadota > Gammaproteobacteria > Alteromonadales > Alteromonadaceae > Glaciecola > Glaciecola sp. 1036. Next base: position 27,496 of record NZ_JBLWFH010000007.1, read on the forward strand.
ACCTTTCTGCATACCTAAAGCTCATTGCAGTAGTGTACGGCATAACCTTTAGCCAGTTAATAGCTGCCTTTTGGTTCGCCGTCGGGTTTGTGGTATCTGTAGAGATCGGTTTAGGCGATTTGCAGGGATCAACTTCTCTTAGTTTTATTGAAATTTATTACTTCTCACTGATCAATTTAACCACCTTAGGATTGGCTCAACTAACGCCCATTGGGCATTTAAGTTTCTTATCGGGTTTAGAGGCAATGACGGGCTTTTTACTCGTTAGCTGTTCAGCTTCTTTAATATTTAAAACAATGAATCAGTCCTAAACGGACATAAAGGATAACGTGATGACTAAATATACAAAGTTTTTAGCAATGATTTTCACATCAACTATGGCCATGCTGCTAATGATGTATTTCAATACTTATGCATTCGACCACATTTTCTTTAGCGAAACGCGGTTCTATATGGCTATCTATATGGGTTCGATAATGGCAATCATTATGTTGCTGTTCATGCTCAACATGTATGAGAACAAAGCCAAGAACTGGACAATTTTACTAGGTAGCGGACTTGTTTTTTTGGTCTCACTATTCTTAGTTCGCTCACAATCAACCATCGCTGACGAGGCCTGGATGAAAGCAATGATACCGCATCACTCTATTGCCATTTTGACTAGTGAGCGAGCCAATATCTCAGATAAACGGGTGCTTAAATTAGCCAATGAAATCATCGCTGCGCAGGAGCGCGAAATCAAAGAAATGAAGTGGTTATTAGATGATATCGAGAAGAACGGTGAAACACAAACTGACGCCGAAGCGACTAGCCGCTCGGTCCCCGATTTCAATCAACAATAAGCAAACTGCTAAAACATTAATACCTTACTAAAAAAGCAGGAGAGGGACCATGGCAAAACAAGCAAAATTATATCGAATGCATACCGATGAGCACATCTGTCCGTATGGCTTGCGCTCTAAAGACCTATTAGAGCGAGAAGGGTTTCAAGTAGATGATCATAAGCTTGCAAGTCGCGAAGAAACCGATAAGTTCAAAAAAGAACACGACGTAGAGACTACCCCTCAAACCTTCATTGATGGGGAGCGGATAGGTGGATATGACGACCTAAGGGAGTACTTTGACTTAGGCGAAGCTGGACAAACAGGCACCACCTACACACCTGTTATTGCGATATTTTCTGTTGCCTTGCTGATGGCGTTGTCAATAGCGTATGCGTATCTCGCAGGTAATTACATTATCCAAGTTATCGAGCTTTTTGTCGCATTTAGTATGACACTGCTAGCAATTCAAAAGCTCAAAGATTTATATAGCTTTACGAACTCCTTCATCACCTATGACTTGCTGGCAATGCGGAATATACGCTACGGCTACATTTACCCCTTTGCCGAAGCATTCGCTGGAATCGGAATGCTGGCTGGCCTGTCGGGTTATCTCGTTGGCCCTGTTTCTTTATTTATTGGGACAGTGGGCGCGATCTCTGTATTCAAAGCAGTATACATCGATAAACGTGAACTTAAATGTGCCTGCGTGGGTGGTGATAGCAGCGTGCCACTTGGCTTTGTATCTCTCACAGAAAATCTATTTATGATTGCAGCTGGATTATGGATGCTCTCTAAAGCAATTGCCTAGATGCGTGAGTACAAAGCTATTGAAGCGTACTGACAAAATGTAAAAAATTTGGTGAAAAAGACCTTATTATCAATTAAGGAAAGGTTAAATGAGTTCTCACAACGAAGATTACGAAAAAGGAAGTTTGAGTTTAACTGGTACGGTCGCTATGGGTACTGGTGTAATGATTGGAGCCGGAATATTTGCGCTTACCGGGCAAGTCGCGGAATATGCTGGGTCGTTATTCCCTCTGGCATTCATTGTGGCTGCCATTATCAGTGGGTTTAGTGCCTATAGTTACATAAAGGTTTCAAACAAATATCCATCTGCGGGCGGCATCGCCATGATCTTAAAAAAGGCTTATGGCCCAAGTGCTATAACCGGAGGTGCCGCATTGTTGATGGCATTTTCAATGATCATCAATGAAAGCTTAGTGGCTCGAACGTTTGGCACATACACCCTTCAGCTATTTGATATACAAGAAAATAGCATATTCGTTCCTATATTGGCTATCGGGCTTATCATTTTTGCATTTGTAATAAACGTGGCAGGTAACAAAGTAATTGGAAGTGTTTCCAAGGTTACAGCCGTGTTGAAAATTGGCGGCATATTGATTTTCGCCCTCGTAGCTCTCTGGGCAGCGGGGTTTGCTTTTCAACCCGCCAGCGCTGATGTGAGTGAAAATGCCTCTGCTAGTGGCTTTTTAGCCGGTACCGCTTTGGCCATTTTAGCCTACAAAGGATTTACAACTATTACCAATAGCGGCGACGAAGTGGTCGACCCAAACAAAAATGTTGGGCGAGCCATTATTGTGTCTTTATTAATTTGTTTGGTTGTCTATTTATTAGTGTGCTATGCGGTTGGCTCCACACTAACGGTCGAACAAATAGTTGCTGCTAAAGACTACGCACTCGCTGAAGCGGCTCGCCCCGCCATCGGACAATACGGTGTTTGGTTTACGGTGGGTATTGCAATAATAGCGACCGCGTCGGGTCTACTAGCCAGCGTTTTTGCGGTTTCGCGTATGTTGGCAATGTTGACAGATATGAATTTGATCCCCCATCGGCACTTTGGTATGCCCGGTAATATTCAAAAACATACATTGGTCTTTACTGTAATTGCTGCGGGCTTACTTGCCGCTTTTTTTGATCTTTCGAGAATCGCCTCTCTAGGGGCCATTTTTTACCTAGTAATGGATATTATTATTCATTGGGGCGTATTGAGGGTACTTAGAAAAGACGTTGGAGCAAACCCACTGGTGGTGATCACCGCAATTATGTTAGATGTTGTTGTTCTTCTAGCATTCATTTGGATCAAAGGCAGTGATGATTTACAGATTATCATCATTGCCGGCATTGGCATTGTTGCTGTTTTTGCCTACGAGCGCTTTTTCCTAAGGCATAACGGCGACGACAAGGATAACGATGAGGAACATACCCACAAGGGCTAGCATTAAATAACTATGAGGTAATAAAAGTCTGGGAAATGCACGTTTATCGGCCTGAAAATTCTATAAAATTGAATTAGTCCGATAAACGTGTGGATAGGAGCTCTAAACGTCACACCTTCACAGATATTGATTGCCTGATTTCACTTGGCGCAGCCTGGTCACCACCCTTCACTTTATTCGCCTCTGCAATGGTGCTCTCTTCAGCTTCTTTCTTCTTACAGTTGGACGTTTCTGCTTCTGATGTTTGATGATTTTTTTCCAATTTATCATTCACAATCGTTTGATAAATTGGCGTGTTGTTAGAAATCTGCATTGATAATGCCTCCTAAAGGTCAAAAGGTTTTGAAAGATATTAAAGGTATTTTTTATTTAGAGCGCTTGCCTTGGTCAGTAACGTGACAACTCCATGGCTTGTGTTTAGCATTTTCACGAATGTTTTCGTCAACAAATTGATAATAACCTTCCTTGAAATGCGTCCACCAATCGTCTGAAATGTCGGCTCTGTGCATTCGAACGATATTCTCGATACCATCGAGTTCACAATGTGTGGCATCATAACCAACATGAAGGGTGTTAGATGACTCCTCAAACGACACTGCGTCAACACCAATAGTTGAATCGATATCTCTGATAATTAAATCTATATTGTCGGAAGTCACCCCGGTCAACCGAAGGTGACGAATAACCAAATTTAATTCATTCACACCAACTCTATGATATTTATTACTCATTGTTTTCTCCTGCCTATTAAAATGTTGAATTGTTTGACGGAAGCGATTTATCAAAAACGCTAATTGTCGTATTGGAGGTTTGAGCTGCTGAATTTAGGTAACCAGGCAGGCGTGGTCTCTTTATATGCTAAATAGCGCTCCCCAAATTCGGCTATCGCTGTTTTTTCTTCACGTTTGGCTAAGCGAATGTAGACTAATGTTAATATTGGAAACATGATTAACGTTGGGATTGTGGGCCATTGCAATAAAAAGCCAAACATAATGATAATAAAAGCTAAATACTGTGGGTGGCGACATCTTGCATACCACCCTGTATTAGCGAGCGAATGGCTTTTCTGCGCACGATGAAGAACATTCCATGCAGAAGATAAAATAAAGAAACCAGCAATGATAAGTATATTGCTAGTGATATGCAGTATGCTCCAATGAGCATCCCCCTCAAAACCTAAAATCGTTTGTAGCAAATGTCCATTTTCATGTGCTAGAAAATCTATGTTCGGATAAAGCTCTGTTAGCCAGCCTGACAAAAAATAGATGGTGAGAGGAAAGCCATACATTTCTGTAAACAACGCAAGAATAAAAGCGGAAAAAGCTCCTAAGCTTCTCCAATCAGTCTTTGATTGTGGTTTTACAAAGCTGAATGCAAAAAAAATAAAAATGGCAGAGTTTATGAAAACTAAACCCCATAGACCATAGTCAGAATCACCGTGCATCGTTCTCTCTCTTTTCTTCAATGTTGGTAGTTGTCTTTTGTTGACGCTCTTCTGTAAATGTCATCTGCTCTTCTTCTGTCTTTCTTTGCTCGCCATCATGATGGCCGTGTCCATGACTCCCGTGCATAAAAAAATGCATAAAGGGGCAAAGTAGCAGGATCAGGTAAGGAAAATACGGCCACACATGCTCGCCATGCTCAAAAAATAAAAAGTAACTTGCCGCAGCAATGAGTCCCAGTGCAGCCCAGCCTGAAGGTGTTTTCCAAAATGATAATTTTGAGTCGCTCATATTTACTCTCCTATTTGAATGCTAACCATCTATTGAACAGTTATCTTCCCTTTATACATTTGCATTTGGCAGTGAAATGCGTACTCACCTGCTGGCAGCCTCGGAAGCGATATGACTGTCTTTTTATTTAAAGGCAGTCGTTCTGAAATATCTAATTCGGGTATCGAAAGCATTTCTGCGCAAGGCGTTGCATCAGCTCTATGAAACACGATTTGCCTTTCTTCATTCGCTCTAATTTTGATGTGCGATGGTTGATAAATACCGTCTTTCACCAAGATCTCCAACGAACCTTCAGCGATACGAATACTTTGCTCTTTGTATAACCAAAACCACCAGATGATAAGAGCAATCAATACAATTCCTGTAAGGTTGATCCATAGCATTGTCACACTCTCCTAATGTTCTTTTGCTTTAAACAATCGCAGACGATTGGCGTTGGTAACGACGGTAAGTGATGAAAACGCCATCGCGGCACCAGCTATCACAGGACTTAATAAAAGACCAAAAAATGGATACAGAACACCGGCAGCGAATGGTATACCTGCAACGTTGTAAATAAATGCGCCAAATAGGTTTTGCTTAATATTGGTTAGAGTGGCTTTACTCACCGCAATTGCATCAGCAAGACCATGAAGAGAGCCCCGCATTAAGGTAATATCAGCACTTTCAATGGCTACATCAGTGCCTGTACCTATTGCAAAGCCTACATCTGCGTGAGCCAATGCAGGTGCGTCATTAATTCCGTCTCCTGTCATGCCCACAATTTCTCCCATTGATTGATACTCAGCGACTTTATTTGCTTTGTCCTCTGGCATAACCTCGGCCACAAACTCTGTGATACCCGCTTTTTCAGCCACTGCTTTTGCGGTTGAACGATTATCACCTGTGAGCATCACTACTCGTATTCCGTTGTTCTGAAGTCGCTTTATTGCATCAATAGAATCAGTTTTAATTGGATCGGCAACTGCAATTACTGCAACAAGCGATGAATTAACAGCGAAATACATTGGTGTTTTAGCTTCAGAGGCTAAGCCTTGGGCTTTTTCGATGTAGTCGCTAATGTCAATATCACGCTGCTTCATTAGCTTTTCGTTACCGAATAAAAGGGTATCTTCCTCAAACTTCGCTTCCACTCCCTGTCCAGCAATGGAAGAAAACTGAGTCACTTTCTTAGGTTCTATATTTTTTGCTTTGGCACTTTCAACGATCGCCATTGCTAGGGGGTGCTCAGAGCCAGCTTCGATACTCGATGCGAGCATTAGCACTTGTTTTTCATTTTGACCCGGTGCTAGCAATACATCAGTTACCTTAGGTGCTCCCTCGGTAATAGTGCCTGTTTTATCTAGAATCATCGTAGTAATCTTACTGGCTGTTTGCAGCGCTTCGCCGTTTCTTATCAACACACCCGCTTCTGCGGCTTTGCCTACCCCTACCATTACGGACATCGGTGTCGCCAAACCAAGTGCACACGGACAAGCTATGATAAGAACCGTCGTTGCAGACACAATTGCGTAAGCAACAGCTGGAGATGGCCCAAAGTTTAGCCAAACTAAAGCGCTTATTACGGCAATAATCATAACGACGGGTACGAAGTAAGCTGAGATAACATCGGCTAAACGTCCTATCGGGGGCTTTGAATTTTGAGCACGTTTTACCATGTTGATGATTTGGGCGAGCGCCGTATCTTTGCCTACACGCGTTGCCTTGAAAATAATAGAGCCCGATTTATTAATCGTACCAGCGACGACCTCTTCTCCCTGTGTTTTTTCTACTGGCATCGGCTCACCGGTCAACATAGATTCGTCAACTGTGGAGTGTCCCTCTACGACCATGCCGTCTACGGAAATTTTTTCACCAGGTCTGACTCGAATCAGATCGTCGAGCAACACTTGTTCTATTGGTATATCTACATCTTTACCGTCTCGAATAGCACGGGCTGTTTTAGCTTGCAGGCCAATTAAACGCTTAATCGCCTCTGAAGTCTTACCTCGCGCTTTAATTTCAAGAGCTAAACCAAGATTGATTAAACCAATAATCATGGCAGTAGCTTCAAAATACACGTGTCTGGCCATTAGCGGCACGATATCGGGAGCAAACACAACAACCATTGAATAAAGCCAAGCGGTACCCGTTCCAAGGGCTATTAATGTGTCCATATTCGCAGAATGATTTTTAAATGAATTCCATGCGCCCACATAAAAGTGTTTACCGGCAAAAAACATTACACCAAGAGTTAGCAATCCGACCGTTAACCAAACGAGTCTTTCAGTATTGGTTGTTACTGTCATTTCGCCAACGAGCAGGCTGTAAATCATCAATGGCACACCAAGCGATAACGCCACGGCCATCTCTCGCATTAATTTCTTGTAGTATTGCCAGTCGGCTTTTTCTTTTTCGTCTAGCGCTTCTTGCTCAGAATCACTGTCGTCTAATTTTGCTTTGTATCCGGCTTTTTCCACCGCTTCTATAATATTTGAAACCGATGCATCTCCGATTACCGTGACAACACGCTGAGCGAAATTCATCTCCGCTCGATCAACTCTAGGCAGATTGTTTAACGCCGCCTCAATTTTGTTGACGCAGCTGGCACAACTAGCTCCTTCAATTATAAATCGAGTTTCGGTTAGCATGTTGTGCTCCTGTTTGATTGTCTCTTTGAGCTTTGGAGTTTCGTTTGCGGATTGGGCTTGCTTGCTACAACAACAGTTTTTCTCTGTGCTTTTGGTAACTTTTTGAGTTGCTGTCATTTAGATTCCGTCGTGTAATTTTGCGCGTTCAACTTTTTTCTGTGCTCTGTATTTGCATAGATTCATATTTTTTGACTCTAATTGCATAGTGATTAGGGGCGATACGGGAGCAAGACAAAAAGTAATAAGGTTGCTTTTAAATTAAACATAATTTTAACGGTGTAAGACGTTAAGAACACGGCACTGGCATTACAGTTTGATTACTTTTCTGTCATTTATGAGATAAATAATTGGTATGCGCAAAAACAGTAATGTGAACGGCTACTAATTGACTAGAAGTCTTTTAGCTAGAAATTGGACTAGCCCAACATTATGAACATCTTTAGGCTATTATTCGCGAGAAGCGAGGTCACGAGCAATCAATAGTGTAGCCCTGAATTTTAAATTAAATTTCCACTGACTACGCATAATTTTTTGCACTTCGAGATAAATATTGCCAAGTGAAGATTGACAAAAATGTATCATACTTTGTGGACGTTTCGACTGGCTGGATTGCCCAAGATAGCGGACGGATCTGTTTAGATGAATTTGATCCCTTCAGAGCGATAAACAGACATCAGATGGTCAGCTCGGGAGAATAGACCCCTAAAGACAAATATTAGAAATTCAGATTTAAAAAATTCTGGGCTGGCCACACTTCGTAAAGCAGAAGCTCTAGACTCAATCAGATTTGGCCTGATGAGGCGTAAATTTCTTGATTAAAGTTAATTATGCAGAAAATATAGGATCTGTAATTGCGATTGTTGATATTGCCCCAACTGTATTAGTAATCTCAATTGTAGGTGAAAAATAGTTTGAATAGTAATATTGAACATTCGGAAAAAACTCTTCCAGAGGACTTGACCATTTCACTCAGGCAGTTTGAGAGTGAAGAGTTTGCAAAAAATTTTGGAGAAACTTGCATATATATTTTGAGCGAGCTCTCCAAACGTTTCAATTTGTCTAATTTGGACGGAGTAACGATTGCTTATGATTATTCGAGTGAAGTCGCGGCAATAGATCGAGGTTCTAATGGTTTTGGTGAATTAAAACCAAGCACTGGTGATGTAGAAGGAATCGCAATGGCTCCCGCAGTAATGCGAGACGGTAAAATCAAATCTCATCTTATATTAAATGCTAATTATCTAGTTCCTATGCTAGATTTTAACGGAAAGCATGTAGAAAAAGGTATAAACGTAATCGCACACGAGTGTGCGCATGTAGAATCAAATCACGCATTTTACGACTGCTTTCCAGAATATTCATACGGTAAAATAATTCATAGCGTAACCGAATATCTAAGAATACTTGCTGGTCAGGCATCTTGGGATGAGTATTTTGCAACAAAGCTTTCCGCCACGATCGGAGACAGTGATCCAAAAGCTTTTCAAGAGACTTTTTTGCGTGTTCTAGATACATCCGAAAAATCCATCTACTCAGTTCTTATTGACTACCAGCACCATCATGATGTAACTAAAGGTATCGAAGAAGTGGGAAACGCAGTTATTGAATTAATGAAGTTTGCTTCATATATGATTGGTGACTGCATAGGTAGAAAAGAAAACCCTTCAGAAATACCAAATGTAAAAGCAGCATTGAATAAAAGCTGGTTCTCACCTTATTTTTTCGAGTTGGTTAACTCTCTTAACGCACTTGATGAAGACTATCCTAATTGGCCTTCGTTTGAACCTTTTGAACGAGTTATGAGGCTTTACGATAGCGTTTTGGCCCACTATGGTGTAGTTGTTGAAAGTAGCGATTCAGATTCACCTTACGTTCATTTTTATAAAATGCCATTTTATGATGATTACTTATAACAACACGTTTAATTTTTTTACTGACCGAGAAAAGAATGCTGAACGTCATTCCATTGATAACATATTAAGTTCAAACAAACCTTAGTCCTCTATACGCAAACAATGGACATTAAATGCCTTAATAATCGACATCTGGTATGGCTGTCCTGCGTCGTACGAGCTAAGTTGATTGACTTATTAAGCATAAATTCCCGGATATACCAAATTAATTGCCTCACGCACATCATCTGTATAGTTGTCTTCTACAGAATCTAGATAACTGTGAAACTCATCCCAGTTTCCTACAGAAAATATCTTTGTATCACAAGGTTCTAAAAGCATTGATTCAGGGTCCTCGCACCATTGCTTCATGGCCCTGTCTATAAAAATTGCATCGCTGTAAGGACCGAAAACAGAAATGCACTCAGAATCATAGAATAGTCCAGCCAGTTTCCGGCGTGCATTGATGGGGTTAGTGTATGCTCCGTTCTTGACCATCTTTCGTAAAACCGCAAAAATTCCACACGAAACCTTGATATTTGGAATGCTTGTAAAATAATGCGATGAAAAAAATGCGCCTATTCTTCTTAATCGCTCATCAATTTTCATGGTTGTTCTATCACAATGAAGTAGCGATTCTACGTACATCGTGTCCATTGGAGCATCCATATAACTCATCAGGTTTCCAGTTCCAACATTGGCAACCATCTGTAAATACTGATTAAGCAAAGATCTCCCGTATCCTATGGCCTCCATACTTACATCTTCTTCAAAGGAAGTTGTCAGTTTTGCCCAGTCCGGGAACAGATTTACCAGACCTTCGATTGCAGCAGCCTTTCCTTGTCGGATAGCCTCTAAGTCGCCCAAGTAGGGACGTAAATCGATCCAAATATAATCATCCCATCCATGGATTTCATCGCGAAATGCATCGCGCTCTTCGATAGGTTGAATAATTTCTGACTTGGACCTAAATGCGTCAAATAATCGATGCATTTGTTCCAGCTTAATCTCGTAGGCTTCTCTAAATTTATAGCCGCGTGCAGTTTGCTTTATGAATTTATACAGGTTTTCTTGTTGCTCGTGTCTCCACAAGTGCGTTTCGTCTGTATGAACGGATGAATATGGACATACAACTAATTGCCTAGCAGCCATGTCTTTTATGCGATTGGCCGCATCTATAAATAATCGCTCTTGATCCCTAAAAGCATGAGACAGAAAAAACTGATCAAGATAAATTATCTTTTTTCGAATATCTGGGAGAGGGAACTTTGTCCGTTCTCCACAACTATTACACCCTCTATTTAGGATGTTTCTACTGACATTGACGTTCCCATACTTTCCTGTAACACCGCACTTGGGGCATGGTTCATAAAGATATCTGGATATCAGCACGCTTTTTTCCTTGTGAGCTTAACAACTTCATATCGAACCCATGGGTCATTTATATCATTTGTTGGTTTTAATATATTAACTGCCGTGTTGCCAAAGATATATTTTTAATAATTAATTAATTTTTTAAGAAGATAAAACGACCATAGGAACGTTTTTTTGAATATAGGAGTAAGTCATTGAAACGTCTCTTTTATGCACTCTGCAGTCTATCAGTCATCTTTGACTGGCATCAATAGACAGAGATCAGGCTTTCCAAAGGCAGACTCTGAACTGCTGCTTCAGATAAGAGAAGAGCCGCCGGTCGGAGTATATCAATAATCAAAAAGTAGTATGATACTCTTTTGTAAAGTAATGACACTTTATTGTCAGCCTACACCAATCTACACAATTGTAAGCTTCCCAGAATACACATTCATCGCGCTATAAAACTCATACTCGCCTGGCGGATAAGCAGAAAAGTTCACTGATACTTGTTTATTGAGTTTGAGTCTTATCGTTAATCCTAGCTCAGGAAAAACCAAATATTCCGAGCATAAATTTGAATCCTTTCTCAGAAAAACAATTTGATTAGCTTCATTAGCCGTTAACTTAACCGTAGCGGGTCGATAGTGGAAGTCTTTCACCTCGACTAAGATCCTGTCGCATCTCAGTCGTTTTTTAATGTGTTGGTGCAAAGTTAGTGTTGATATTAGTAAACATAGTAAAAATAATGCGCCGCTAATCCATAGCATTTAAAAATCCTTTGTTATTTGCTCCCTGAACAGCCACTTTTTGTACATTAAAAAGCGCTCGATAAAGCGATATGTAAGTCATTCAGTGCGTTTAGATTTATGAGGAGAACTAGTGAACAAATAGGGCAGCGTTTGCTACCCTTGAATAGTTTAATTAAGTGCTGATTATTTGTCGAACTCCACCATATCATGCTGGTATATCTGTCCTGTAACCACACTAGCGGTGGCAAAATGTTTATCCTTCTTTTCTCCGAGCTTCACTTTTCCAACAAACTCACGAGAATAGCCAGATTCCCCCTCATTTATGACAAGCTTATCCATTACCGTTCTATAAACGTTAAATACATCGCCTTTTTCGAGGCTTTCTGTATTTGCGACACAAATAACCAGGGTATTATCATCTTTTACAGTAACAACTTGTCCGCTCATTATATAGTCATGATATACACTGCTGGCGCAGCCGCTTAGCAGAGCAGTTGCGATTAGTATTAGTGTCGCTATTCTTATGGTCTTATTCATTTCAAATTCCTTTAAGAAGTTTATCCTTAGCTCAATACGCAACTACGTTGTTATTGAGCTGTGCAAACCGGCGTGCATATTATTTGCTTAGCATCTTTTAGTGTTCATGCATCTTTTTGGATTTTTCAATAGTATGCCCCATCATTTGCTCCATCATTTTTTCCATCATTTGGAGGCGCTTTTCCATCATAGACATTTTCATTTCAGCAGACATTTCCTTGCCATGCATCATGCTTGCATCACCTTTTGAGTGATGCATCATGCCCATCATATCTTGCATGCTGTTAGCATGTTCATTGAGCATTTGCTCTCTTTTCGCGGGGTCGTTTTCTTGTTTTATTTTCTCTAAGGTTTTGTTCATTTTTGTGATGTGTTCATTCATCTTTTCCATCGATGCATCATCCATCATACTCATCGACATATGCGACTTATCGCTGTGTTGATGCGCACTGGTGATACCCAACGGCGAGAATATTAAAAGTGAGGAAAAAGTGATTAAAAGAAGGTTTTTCATATTCAGTTTCCTTGTTGTTGAGTTAATGATTTCTGTCTTTTGATGCAAAAAAGCTACATCTAGCATCAAAATTCCATACTTCACTGTAGTTTAAAACAAGAGTTGTTTCACGGCAGAAGCATTACAATTTGATTACCTTTTGGTAATTAAATCTTGTTTAGTAATTAAGTTACAAGGCGGATAAAGCGGACGACATGAAAATGCGAAAACAATTTTGCAAAAAGATAAACGCTGCCTACCCATTAATAATAAAAAGTCGACAGCGCAGTATTTTTAATTAGACCAATGAATATGCGTGATCTTCCACTCATCATTCAATTTTTCTAAACCTATAGTTTCGTTGCCAATATGGTCTATTTCTTTTCCTTTGTATTGCCCTTTCACCGAGCTTCTCGACAAGGATATTGCATATGTGCCATTTTCTTTTACATGATGCTCCATGAGCTCAACTTGCATTTGTGATAAATACTTCATATCAGAAAGCATATGGTGACTCGCATACTCTTGGGCGCTTCTCTCTACACCTTTTCCTTCAAAAATCAGCACATCATCAGCCAAAAGACTTGCAGCTAAGTCACCATTTCCTGTTTCTAAAGCTTTATGAAATTTAAGTACTACAGTTGCTGCATCGGAATCAGTTCCGCTAAAGTACTGTGAGTTTTCGTTGTGTTTTTCATCTCCGTGAGCACTAACTGCTGCACTAAATGACAGTAGGAATGCAAAAACAGTTAAGGGTCTTAAAGCAGTTATTTTCATAAACATTTTCCTTTTCTTATTTTGGCGTAAACCGCCGATTATTTTCATTAAAGGTTCGGGCTCAGCGCAGTAGTTATTGAAGCTGTAACAGATAAAATAATAAGCCCAATAATGGACTCGAATTTGATTGATTTGAGCAATTTAACGCGCACACTTTCATCATGAGCTAGCCTAGGTACCCAAAAGAGCTTATGTCCAGCAGCTAAGGTCAGCATTAGCGCAACTGCAAGCAGTTTAGATAAAAAGGCTAGTCCATATTCACTGAAGAAAAGCTCCGACGGTGAAGACAGTAGCTGTATCAACATTACTACACCAACCGTGACTAAGATAAACACCAACACGATGGCAATGTTACCGTAACGTTTCATGATGAGAGCTAAATCGGAATGATTGAGTAAGTAACATGCAGTAATCAGTGGGTATAAAGAGCCTACCCACGTCAAACCAATCAATGAATGAATAGCAATCTGAATTTCGCCGAACGTGACAAACTGACTGGCATGTCCGGTCAGGGAGAACGTAAACGCTAGCGGCAGCAAAAATATTACACTGCTACCTAGCAAAATCTTGAAAGATACTAAACCATGACCGCGTTTGAGTTTTTGTAACAGAAACCAAGCAAGCAAGCCGAACAAAACAAAGATAACGGCGTGAATAGTGGCAATAGTTCCTACCTGTGAGCGCCACATCATCTCCATCATGAAAGGAGAAAACATGCCTGTAAGTCCCTGCTCTGCCATATAGCCAGTCTGAATGAAAAAACCAGCGACACTAGCAAAAAAACCAACGATTGAAAGACGAAAAGAGAAGCTTAAGGTAATCAGTTGCCAGCTTTGATGAGCATTCACTGCAACGCCCTGCTTGCTGCCTTTTAAAAGCAATAAAGTAGCGCAAGAGCCCATGATGCCCATCATTCCTAAATAAACTAGGAATTTGACAAACGCTAGTAATATCGTCCACCATTCTGGCAACATATCAATTTACCTTTTTAATGCTTAATAACTAATGACTCATACCTGAATGATCCATCGAAGTATCCTTCATGTCTTTGTGCTTCATTCCTTTCATCTTTTTACTCACATGCACCATAAATGAAAGCTGTCCTTTCATTTTATGACCGTCATCTCCCATGATGGTCCATGAAACCACGTAAGTATCCACAGCGAGCAGAGGTAAGCTGTAACTGTAGTTTTTGTTCGCCTCCATCGAAGGTTCAAAGCCAACATCCACGGTGTCACCTTTTTTACTGTTGACTTTTAAATCCACAAGACGCACATCATCTGCAAAATTTAGAACGAGCTTGTCTGGACTTTCCATCAACATAGCATTGTCTTTCGGCATTGATGACGCTAACGATGTATGAGCATAAACTTGTGTACTTAAGCTCAGACTTAAAGCGAAAAGTACGATGATTATTGATTTCATATTATTTCCTTAGTAGGTAGTTTATTTAAATAATTTTGTTGTTATTGTTTGATATCGTAAAAAGCCTGTCGTTGGTGGCGGACGGATTCTCGCAGACGCATAGTGGCGGGCGAAAGAGTTCGCCACGCTACCACTTGTCGACAATACTCTTATAAAATTTCTTTCCTTGCTTGAAGCGAGCATCAGAAAGTATCCGGCAAGTTTTTAATTTGCCTTTTCTTCCACAGAAAGTATATAGCGGGTAAAACCAACAAGGTCAGAAGTAACGCGCTAACCATGCCGCCAACCATTGGGGCAGCAATACGACTCATGACTTCAGAGCCAGTGCCTGTGCCATAAAGTACGGGTAGTAACCCAAATATTATGGTCGCTGTGGTCATCATAACCGGTCGAACTCGTAATCCAGCACCATGCATCACCGCCTCACTTAACATGTTGATGGTAGGTTTAACAC
Source organism: Glaciecola sp. 1036 (assembly GCF_050306235.1). NCBI lineage: Bacteria > Pseudomonadati > Pseudomonadota > Gammaproteobacteria > Alteromonadales > Alteromonadaceae > Glaciecola > Glaciecola sp. 1036. The sequence goes on from NZ_JBLWFH010000007.1 coordinate 42,603, forward strand.
CCTCAGATTTACATTTGTCGACCAGTGCTTGATACTCATGATTTAAGTAAACCAACATGATCACGCCAATTTCTACGGCAACACCTGCAAGTGCAATAAAGCCGACGCCGACGGCAACTGAAAAGTTGAAGCCCTCTATGTACATCAGCCAGATACTTCCCACCATAGACAGTGGTAAAGTCCCCATAATGATCGCTACTTCAATGAAATTTCGAAAGTTTAGATACAGTAGAATAATGATGATAGCTAGCGTCAAAGGAACCACATAGGTTAATTTCTCTTTTGCCCGCAACATATATTCATATTGTCCAGACCAGTTCACCGAATAACCTGCCGGCAAGACTAGTTGTTCGCTCACTGCTTTTTGGGCTGAAATTACATAGGAACCAATATCTACACCATCGATATCCACATACACCCAACCATTTAGTCGTGCATTTTCACTTTTGATGCCTGGAGGACCATCTTCAATATACACATCCGCCACATCGGCCAAAGCAATGCGTTTACCCTGAGGTGTAACGATGGGTAGCAAAGACAAAGACTCAGGCGATGACCGATAAGACTGCGGGTAACGAACATTTACAGGGTAACGCTCTAAACCTTCAACGCTTTGAGTCACGTTCATTCCGCCGATGGCACTTGAGACAACTTGTTGCACGTCAGCGATGTTTAGACCATATCGAGCAGCCTTTTCGCGTTGAATATCTACTTTGACATAACGTCCTCCTGCCACACGCTCGGAATAAACAGAGGCAGTCCCATCAACATCAGAAAGTATGGTTTCAATTTGCTGTCCAATCTTCTGAATTTCCATAAGATCAGGACCACCAATTTTTATACCAACGGGCGTCTTTATGCCTGTTGCCAACATGTCAATTCGCGTCTTAATAGGCATTACCCAAGCATTTGTTAAGCCCGGCAATTTGACCACCGAGTCAAGTTCCTTTATTAAATCATCAGTTGTTAAACCTTCTCGCCACTGCTCTTTAGGTTTTAATTGAATAAAGGTTTCTATCATCGTTAAAGGTGCCGGGTCAGTTGCAGTATCAGCACGACCCACTTTTCCAAATACGGAGTCAACTTCTGGGACGGTTTTGATCAATTTGTTAGTTTGTTGTAACAGCTCTCTCGCTTTGCCAATTGATATACCGGCATAGGTTGTTGGCATGTACATCAAATCCCCCTCATCTAAAGGCGGGATAAACTCGCTACCGATTTTGTTCACGGGCCACAAACCTATCGCTAGCACTAAAACCGCAGCTAACATTGTTAACTTAGGAAAACGCAGCACAGTTCTAAGCGTAGGCATGTATAAAAACGTTAAAAAGCGATTCACCGGATTTTTACTTTCAGCAAGTATTTTACCGCGCACAAAATATCCCATAAGAACTGGCACGAGCGTAATTGCAAGTGCTGCTGAGGCCGCCATGGCATAAGTTTTGGTGAAAGCAAGTGGTGAAAACATTCTCCCTTCTTGTGCCTCAAGCGTAAACACAGGCACAAAACTTACCGTTATAATTAGAAGGCTGAAAAACAATGCAGGGCCTACCTCAGATGCTGAATCCACAACTATTTGCCATCTGTTCTCTTTAGTTAAAGGGGTACGCTCCATGTGTTTATGCATATTCTCAATCATCACTATCGCCCCATCGCTCATCGCACCGATCGCAATAGCAATTCCGCCCAACGACATAATGTTGGCATTGATACCTTGCATATACATCACAATAATTGCTGTGATAATGCCTACTGGAATGCTAATAATAGCGACAAGTGACGAACGCACATGGAACAAGAATGCGATGCACACCAGTGCAACGACGATAAACTCTTCCACTAATTTCGATGCGAGGTTATCTACCGCTCTTTCTATTAGTGCAGAGCGATCGTAAACCGTGACAATTTCGACGCCATCTGGAAGACCTTTTTTAAGGTCTTCAAGTTTCGCTTTAACGCCATCAATAGTCTTTTGCGCATTTTCACCAAAGCGCATAACAACGACACCGCCAACCGTTTCTCCTTCACCGTTCAACTCAGCTACACCTCTGCGCATCTGCGGACCAAGACGGACATCAGCAATATCTTTTACTAAAAGCGGCGTTCCATTATTGTTTACACCTAAAGGAATGAGCTCAATATCCCTTTTACTTTCTATGTAACCTGTCGCGCGAACCATATATTCAGCTTCAGCCATTTCAATGACGGATGCGCCCACCTCCTGATTACCGCGCTTGATGGCCATTTGAATGTGAGAGAGCGGAATGCCATATGCTCGCAACTTCTCAGGATCGACCTGCACTTGGTATTGCTTTACCATGCCACCAATAGCTGAAACTTCAGAAACGCCTGGCACCGTTTGAAGCTCATATTTAAGGAACCAATCCTGTAAGCTTCGCAGTTGGCTGATATCGTTTTGCCCCGTTTTGTCGACAAGAGCATATAGATAAACCCAACCCACGCCGGTAGCATCTGGCCCCAATTGTGGTCTTGCGTTTTCGGGTAAATTAGGCGCGACTTGCGATAAATATTCAAGCACTCGACTACGCGCCCAGTACAAGTCAGTGTCGTCATCAAAGATGATGTAGACATAAGAATCGCCAAAAAAAGAATATCCTCTCACTGTTTGCGCTCCAGGCACTGACAGCATTGAGGTAGTCAAAGGATAGGTAACTTGATCTTCTACCACTTGAGGCGCTTGCCCTGGATAACTAGTCTTAATAATTACCTGTACGTCCGACAAATCAGGCAATGCATCAACCGGCGTATTTTTAATGGCAAACAAACCACCACCCACTAGAATGAGCGTCGCCAGTAGCACAAAAAATCGGTTATTGACCGACCATCTAATTATGGCAGCTATCATTGATGAGCTCCTTGATGGTCTGAATGATTAGAATGTTCCATGTTTTGGGTATCGTTCATGTCAGTCATTGAGCCCATGATATGGACAGTTGCCACTTCAAAACTTCCAGAGTCGGTTTTGACAATTTCCATGTGCAGTGACATACCGGCTTTCAATTCTTCAATAGCAACGCTATCGGCAACATCGAAATCCATTGTCATACTCGGCCATTCCCACTCATCAATAGGACCGTGGTCAACGTTGATTTTTCTGCTCTCCATCATCACGTTATTTATGGTTGCCTCTGTCCAAACCGACATAATAGGCTCTTCCATACTGTGCATTGCGTCATGACCTGAATCAGTGCTGTCCGCAGAGCTATTCATATTTTCAATATCATCCATATCACTCATTTCATTCATCGAATCCATGATATGAATGGTGGTTACTTCGAAACTTCCCGAGTCAGTTTTAGTGATTTCCATATGAAGTGACATGCCGGCTTTTAACTCATTAATGTCGACGCTTTCGGCAACGGTGAAATCCATTGTCATGCTCGGCCATTCCCACTCTTCAATAGCGCCATGATCAACATTTATCATTCTATGATCAGTCATCACGCTATTTACGGTCGCCTCGGTATATACCGACTGTGAAGTCGCTTCAGGCTCCTCCATCCTTTTGAAATCAGAACTAATGCTGCTTTCTGAATCGAGTAAAAATTGTGCTGACGTAACGATTTTGTCGTTGAGTCTCAAGCCTGATAAGACCTCCGTATATTCATCAACTACCTGTCCTACTTCTACTGACACCGACTTAAACTTTCCGTCTCCAAGTGCTAAAACCACTCTATCTTGGCTACCCGTTCTGATTACCGCCTCAGAGGGCACGAGCAAATTCTCATCTGTTAAATCAGAATGAATCGTTACCTGAGCGAACATGTTAGGTTTTAGTGCATAATCATCATTGGTAAATCTCAGCCTGACTTTAAGCGTCCTAGTCGATTCATCTAGGGTTGGATAGATATAATCAACATCTCCAGTCCACTCTTTACCCGGGAGATATTCTAAAGTCATAGTCACAGGCAAACCCTCTTGAATTTGAGCAGACTGTCGCTCAAACACCTCAGCGTCTACCCAAACTTCATCCAAGGCACCAATTGATAAAATTGTGAGTCCTGGCTTTACGTAAAACCCTTGGCGCACATTCAAATTATCAACAAAGCCAGCTTGGGGTGCATAGAAGGTAATTGTTTGCTGAACTTTACCAGTTGAGATAAGCGATTGAATTGCAGATTCTGGCATTTGCAGCGCTTTTAACCTTGTTTTTGAAGCCTCTATCAGCTCCTTATTTGAGCGTTTTAAAGCAATAAGATATTCCTCTTGAGCATTTACGAGTTCGGGAGAATAAAGCGCGTATAGTGGCTCGCCCTTTTTGACATATTCGCCCGCTGCTTTTACGTATAGCTCATCTATCCAACCCTCTATCCTTGGGTGAATATGAACGAGTGTATCCTCATTGTATTGGATATAACCTACGGTTTTTATGGGTACGTGCAAAGACCGTTTCTCCACTTTAGCAGTACGCACACCTAAATTGTTCACGACAGTTGGCGAAATTTTCACCGTACCTGGGCTATCGCCTGCGCCTTGTTCATCTTCGTAAACAGGGACTAAATCCATGCCCATAGGGGACTTCCCAGGCTCATCTCTTCTATAGTTTGGATCCATTGGCGCAACCCAATACAAAGGCTGCTTTTCTCCAGCATCCGCCTTACTATCTTGTGAGCCATTTGAGCTTGGTAATATTGAGTAGGTAAGAGCTGTAATTACAGCGCCTGCTATCACGCCTATAGCGATTGCGTTAACAGTTTTCATTGGTTTGCTCCAAATTCAGATACAGCTTTAAGACTCTGCTCAGAAAAAAAGTAATTCAGTTGAATTTTTGTTTTAAGTAGTTCGACTTCGATTTCTAATGCGTCAATACGAGCATTTAGATCAGCGATCCTTGCTCTCACAACCTCAGCGAAATCACCATCGTCATTGGTGTAAGCTGTTAACGCGGCTTCTGCTTGTTCGCTTGATTGCTGTAGAATATTGGTGCGATATAAGGTTTGTCTCTCCAGCAGTCTTTGTCTTGCTGCAAATATGGATTGCATTTGAGCAAGCATGCCTCTGAGCACTAAACGTTTTTCAGTTTTAATTGCTTCTGATTCGTTAACGGCGGCGCTTACTTCTTTATCTTGTTTATTTTCTGTAAACAAGGGGAGGTCAAAGCTAACGCCGATTGAAAGAAAATCTGCTCGGCTTCTGTCCATTTGGTCATCTGCTCGATATGCATAACTGGCGTTTACGCCCCATTGGGGCTTGTATTGCTGTTTTGCTAGTTCGATACCCGTTTGACTAGACTTAATCCTACTTTCCACCGCTCTGAGTAGAGGATGCGAGAGAAGTCTGTTCGCCAACATTTGTTGGTTATTGACTTTTAGCATTTCATAGTAGGCATTATCTATCTCTTCAATTTCGGGCAAACCGTCCGGCAATTCAAGAGCGACTGCATTAAAAGAGTGGCTAAAAACGCCCGCATCTCCTCCCGTCAACCATTCTAAAAGATCGGCCGAAGCAGTTTCCTTTTTAGATGATAGCTTTGTCAGTCTGTCTTCAAGTCGCGCGAGTTCTAGCTGCGCTCGGATAATATCTTGTTGCCTGACTTTACCGACGGCAGAGGAGTAATTCGCTTCAGCAATTTCACTGAGTTGTTCAAACAAAGATCTGTCGTTCTCAATTAGCGAAATGCTTTGCTGCGCTAGATAAACGTCTAACCACTTCATAGAAACGGCAACTTGTGTTTTGGCTATTCTGTCCAATCGCATAAATGGATGCTGCGTTGCCAATTCTTCGAGTTGCTTGCGTCTAATACTCAAGCTTTCTCCACGAGGAAACATCTGTGAAATGCCAGCTTTAATTTGAGTCATAGGCTCTTGGTCGAATGCAAAACCATCAGTAGGGATGTTTGCCAACCCTAAAGAAACAACTGGATCAGGCAAAGTATCTGCGGCGATACTTGAAGAAATAGTCGCGTTTTCCCGATATTGGCTACCTTCCAACCACGGGTCCTTTTGAATAGCTTGGGCAACAGCCTGCTGCAAAGTAAGGGGGGTCTTTTGTTCTGCTGATATTTGACCACTTGTTGTAACAAGCAAAATCAGGCATGCAAAGCCTTTAAAAGCACTCATCAGAATTGCTCCTCATACGAATTCACCTCGGCAAAAACCTCTGCCGTACCGTCATCTTTGAGCAATAACACTTGATATGGTCTGAATTGCTCACCGTTCTCCATTCCAGGACTGCCAACAGGCATACCCGGCACTGAGAGGCCGATAGAGCCTTGCGGAACATTATCTAAGTATTTAACAATAAATTTGACGGGTATATGACCTTCGAAAACATACCCTTCAGTTGACACCGATGTATGGCAGGAGCGGTACATTGGCTTGATTCCGAGATCTTGTTTTTTAGTAGTGAGAAAAACTATATCATCTACATCAGTTTGGATGCCTTGAGATTCAGCATGATCAATCCATCCTTGACAACATCCACACGACTCGCGTTTAAAAACGTCCAACATTAAAGTTGACTCAGCATCTTGAGAATTTGTCTTATTTAGTTCAGTGGTAACTGATTCATTTGTGCATGCAACGACAATAGTCACTGAAAAAAGCAGCACTAATTTAGTAAAAAGCAATTTTATTGGCTTCATTTGATTTCTCTTACTAACGATTTAAATGTCGACCACAGCCTTTATTGGGCGGCGTTCGATATTGGAACTTTGACGAGCTTCGCCAAATTCTTAGAGTTAGGCTATAGAGCGTTTTGGGGGGCGTTGCAAGCGACCAAGGACAGCGTTGTCTGCATCCGTGATAAAAGTGTTGGGCTTAAGGGATTTGAAGTCGATTGGAGTTAAAATGTCAAAATTCACCAGCATCGCGATGGACACAATGCCTAATGGACAAGCACACCCGTCGCCACAGCAATCCTCGTCCATTTGACTAATCTGATGAATATTTTGTGATGAATTGCGATCATTATCCATAAAATGTTGCTCATGCATATCGTTCTGCATATCACAGCCAGGGCTGGACATCGCAAACGAATCTGCAACTTGAGTGCTTAAAAATATTATAAGCAAAACAGCTTTAATGCATTTACTGACCACACCAACCCTTAATGAATAATCTAATATGACTTTACTATTCTTGAAATAACTTTGATAAGGTATTCTAAATATAGTTCCAGATGAAGAGTATAGTTAAGCAACATGGCAGCGCGATTACCTGCTCATTACAATGTTGTAATCTAGTGAGAGCAATCGTTGGTTATTTTTATGCATTGGAATATATTGCTTATGAGTGAGGTACGTTTTGTTGGCCCGAGTTGCCATATCCAATCTCGAAAACCCACTTGTTAAACACTTAGCAACACTAAGTACCGAAATCACATTAAACATAACGTGAGTGAACTATGAAAATTCTGGTAGTCGAGGATGAGAAGAAAATCGGTGACTATATAAAGCAAGGATTGACAGAGTCTGGATTTGTCATTGAGCTCGTTCGCAATGGTTTAGACGGTCACCATAAAGCGATGACGGGCGAGTTTAATTTAATAATATTAGATGTCATGCTACCAGATATTAATGGATGGCGGATTCTAGAATCATTGCGTCAATCTGGCAATCAAACTCCTGTATTATTTTTAACCGCAAGAGATAGTGTCAATGACAGAGTAAAGGGTCTAGAGCTGGGCGCTGACGATTATCTAGTAAAGCCTTTTGCTTTTGCAGAATTGCTGGCTAGAGTCAGAACCCTTTTTCGAAGAGGAAATACAGTTGCAAGCAGCTTGCTACAAGTCGCAGATTTGCAAATGGACATCCCGTCTCGTGTTGTAAAACGCGCTGGCCAATCCATTAATTTGACAACAAAAGAATTTTCACTTTTAGAACTCATGGTCAGAAGGCAAGGAGAGGTGCTTCCACGCTCGCTGATTGCGTCTCAAGTATGGGATATTAATTTTGACAGCGATACAAACGTCATCGATGTAGCAATTCGCCGCTTAAGAGCTAAAATTGATGATGAATTTTCCCCAAAATTGATTCAAACGGTTCGTGGTATGGGATACAAATTAACAACTGATGAAGAGCAAAATTAAAAGACAAAAGCCGTACTCAATTTCCTTTCGAACAATGGTATTTGTGGGAATAGCTATTTTCGTGTGTCTCGGCATTATGGGCACACTAGTAGTCACCTCTATTGAAGACCATTTTCAAGAACAAGATGCCGATGAGCTTAATGAGGTGTTTCATGCCATTAAGTTAAAGCTCGAAAAGTCACATGATCAATCGGTACAACCTTCCAAGCTTTTATTCCAGGCAGTTTCAGGACATCATGGTGTCTACTATCATGTTGAGGATGATAAAGGAGATACGATATTTACAAGTGAAGGAGCTGACTTTTCATTCTTTCCTAAAACAGCCACAACATACACATCAATTAATCCGAAAGACATGTTGTTGTTTAGCGATGAAAACCATATGCATAGAGCCATTAAATTAAGTTTTAATACGCATGATACTAGCTATATCATCATCGTGGCGTCAAACATGGAATTCCACATGACGTTTATGAACAGCCTTTTAAAATCGATAATGGGCATCATTATTTGTTCGGGCATTATTACAGTGTTAGCTGCGCGTTTTGCGATTTACAGAAGCCTATCACCATTAAGAAAGCTTACGCGAAAAATTGAAACTATCACCGCCGATAATCTTGATATAAGACTAAACCCAGATGAGGTACCAGAAGAATTAATTACTCTAGTAAATTCTTTCAACACCATGATTGAACGTCTTGAGGATGGCTTTGAAAAACTATCCCACTTCTCAGCAGATATCGCGCATGAATTACGAACCCCAATTACTAATTTAACGACCCAAACCCAAGTGATGTTAGGACAAGTGCGGTCAACCGAGGAATATGCCGACATACTTTATTCTAATTTAGAAGAATATGAGCGCATGACGAAAATGGTGAGTGATATGCTCCTATTGGCTAAAACCGAGCACGGACTTATAAAGCCCGCAATTGAATCCTTAGATGTGCAAAAGGAAATATCAAGCCTGCTCGATTACTTTAATTTACTTGCTGACGAGAAGCACATAAACATCCAAGTTACCGGCTCTTCCTTTACTATTCACTGCGACAAAACCATGTTCCGACAGGCAATAGGAAATCTGATTTCAAATGCGATAAGACACGCTCCTAATAATAGTACGGTGGAGGTCAAAACGGAGTCCAAAGGAAAAAACCAGAAAATAATGGTGTTAAATAGCGGGGAGAAAATTGAGCCTCAGCATATTCCTAAATTGTTCAATCGCTTCTATCGAGTTGACCCCTCTCGACAGAGAGATGGTCAAGGCACTGGCCTTGGATTAACCATTGCTAAGTCTGTTATGAAGATCAACGGAGCCGATATGTACGTTGAATCCGATGAAAGTAAGACCGTGTTTACTATGGAGTTTAGCGACACTTAAAAATAAGATGATGACGATGGGTAATCGTGTTTGAAAAATTGCTAATTTATCTTGGCTGTTTATTGAGGCCTTATTGTGAATGAAATTAAAACATCTGATTCACGCAAAGGCTAATCGGTTTGAGCATCAACTTAATCGATATGACAGTTGAATCAATAAATCTCCGTTTTCCACCCGTGAAAAGAAGAGACTAGAAGACTTGCCGGCCATGTCTTTAGTGGGTAACACAATCTGAATTTCGATGGCTACAGGACGTATTGTTGTGGCCCTGTCCATTTTTCTTGTGCCCATATGTCAAATTCTGTGAATGGCGTTAATGACACCGATAAGTCAGAGTCTTCTGTGGGGCAATGCGTCTTCAGTAAAAGAAGAAAGAGGAATATACTTCGGGTGGCTCCCCAAAACAGTACCGTCCTTTTTTACTTTTAAGTCGCTTAGCTTCGCTATTAGCCTATCCCGCCCTACAGCACTAGGTATTATCGTAAATCCGAACGAGGCCCAAAATTTTATCCTGTTTGTTTGACAGTGTTTTAACAAGTCCGGCTCTCTTGGGTCATTTGCATCAGACATTTCACCACTCACCTCTATGTCGGCGGAGAGCTTAGCACGTAGGTATTGCACCGCAGTGTTGACTAACAAGCTACCAGTTCCTTTACCCTGGAGCTTAGAATCAAAGCCATTGCCTTGGATGTCCTCAATGAAGACGTAACTGGGAGTGTACTTAAGCATCATTTTTACGTAGCCGTCGGGTACTCGCGCTTCAACGTCTAAAAAGGGCGCATGATCATAAATACGCACACGTAATTCATCTTTACTCCACGATAAACAATTTTCCATTATTAACCCTTCTGAGGCGATATAAGCGACAGTTAACCAACATGAATATTATCTAGCCTTGTAGCCTCGCGCTCCAAAGATGCCAAGTCGTGATAACCTCTTCGAGCGAGGGAAGTAGCAGCGAGAATGATGATACAGGTCAAGAAAGCTAATATAGTCACTTGATAATCATTAATACCTATGCGCACACCTCGATGGGCTATTTTAGACCTTAACGCGTAATATCTAGATACGGTTTTCTTAATACTTCGATAGTCTTTCAACTCTGCTATGTCCTCTTGCTTCATATCGATATCACCGTAAAGAAATAAAGAGGCAATTCCAATTGCATTTCTTTTCGTAATTTCCTCATTGCGCAACGTGAAAAAGCACTCCAAGCAAGACCATAATTTTAAAAATGCGGAGGGCAACGAACTATCTGAGTTTGCTTCGCCGACCCAGTAAAGAGATTTTACAATTGTTTCTTCAAGCTCCGTTCTGTCTTCTTTTTTGAGAATTTCCGGCAGGTGAGTAAGTGAGATCTCTGCTAAAAAGCCTTTGGTTATTTCTGTGTCAAAATATACTTCTCGTCTAGCACTAACTGAGCTAGTTGAAATTAAGCGTCCATTATCCTTGTTCCAGCCAAAAGTAGAGCTTGGCTGGTAAGAAAAACCACCTCTACCTTTTATACTAACGTGAGCCTCCCTGAAGGCTCTTTTGAAATTCGCGCAAGCTAAAAGCCTCAGACATGAAAGACTTAAATTTGCATTGTCATAATACTTACTAAGCGCAACATCATGCTCGCCATAAGCACAACCTAAGAACACTAGTTTGCCAGTGATGGGGCGAACGAAGTTGTCCTCCCAAATATCTTGGAGTCTATGAGGTTTTACATCCTTAATGAGTTCTTTGTCGAACAATCTTAATGTACCAAACCCGAGATCGATGCAACACTCATAAGAAAAATCAAGTCCAGCAACTTCGCATACGAAGGTGTACTGTTTGATTGTTGCATCAATATCATCAAGAATACTGTTAAGATAATTCTCTTCATATACAGTGTTTTTTCGATTATAAAAAAATTCTAGGCGCTTTCTGATAATACCTCGAATTTTTCTCATCGATACTAAACCGCGATAACGTTCGCTTTTGGCAAGTACCTCACAGATATCGGATTGAATGGTCATCCCGTAATTGGACAAAAACAAACTACCACCATCAACAGTGATGGACTGTTGAAAGGTATCCATCGATTTTATCTTTTCAATATCAAACGACTGGAAGCATTTACTCTTTGCCTGTTGAGGCAAAAGTCGCAACAGAGTTCTCACTTCTTTTTTGGACAATCCACTAGGAGTGCTATAGGTCATAATGATGCAACTTTGCTCGCAATTTTAATTAGCCTCAAATCCGTTTTAGTCTGCTAGACTTAAAGACCGTATGCTGCTCCGGTAATGAGGCTCTTTTACAAAAGACTGCGCGTTCATTCCGACGCAGGTCTCGGTAGAACTTCTGTTTACCAAAATGTCTACCAAGCAAAACTACACTACAGGTTCTGCTCAGTGAATTGTGCTAACGAGCTTCGCTCTACCTCATCAAAAATCAGTATGCTTCCTTTCTCGTAATTTCTGTAGATATTCACTGCTGCTGTTGCTCCACTGGATGCTGGCGTTACAAACTTGTCATCAATCTGCGCCAAGTTGCCCAAAACGATTGTCCGGCAATTCTTTCCGCCACGGCTTAACATCCCCTTCATCTGAGCACGGGTCATGTTTTGGGCTTCGTCAATAATCAAAACGGCATCATCAATCGAGCGACCACGAAAGTATGCCATTGAAGTAAATTCAATATTGGCTCGCTCAATAATGTGCTCAACAGTAGCGTAAATATTTGCATCATGATCATCAACTGAATGCATTGAAATTAACGCATCAGTAATACCGGCAAGTAAAGGCATTGATTTTTCCTTAAGGTCGCCAGGAAGAAAACCAGGATCTTCATCCATAAAATCACGGGACCTTACCACAACTATTTTCTTGTATTGTTTTAACTCCAGAACTTGGTGCAACGCAGCGGCTACCGCCAAAAAAGTCTTACCTGAACCAGCTGGACCAAGGATGATGTTTAAATCAAAATGAGGATCTACTAACTGGCTCAGAGCAATAGCCTGTCTGGAATTTTTTGGACTAATTCCCCACACCGTATCTTGCTTTCGCGGAAGTAGTTTTGTGAAAACGTGCTCATTTGTCACTTCAGTAACTAAACCAATGTGACCTACCCCATCATACCAATACATATTGTATTGAACCTCTTCATTGAAAAGGTTTCTGTCAAGTTGATATACCTCTCCAGAGAGTTTAAAACTATCGTCTGACTTAAGACGATCGAACAAATCTCCATCAAATGCCTGCACACCGGTATACAGTAAATCTATATCTGATATTTGATGGTCTACAAGTACATCTTCGGCATCAACACCAATTGTTCTTGCCTTGAGCCGCATATTGATGTCACGAGATACTAACGTGACTTCCTGACCCAATACCTTTCGCATGTGAAGCGCATAGTTGATAATTCGATTATCAGCATCGCTACCAATGCCATGTTTAAGTTCGCTTTGAATGTCTAAATTGGTATCAACCCCAATAAACAACTTTCCTCTCTTTGAAGTTTCATTAGAAGGAAGTGGGATACCTTTTTCCATCTGCTCAGCACTGTGCCCGTTGATGATATCTTCAAGCATTCGTATGATAACTCTAGCGTCGGCACTGACACTTTTATCTCTTCTCTCTTTTAGGTTGTCTAACTCTTCTAACACCGTCAAACAGATATACACATCATCTTTGTATGAAAGCAGACTCTTTGGATCATGAACAAGCGCCGATGTATCTAATATCCGTGGATTTCTATTCTCGTTTGAATTTTTCATTTTCGTCCCTCTTTGAGAATTACTATTTTGATTAGTCTAAAGTAAATGTTTGCTAGTCTTATTACGTAGTTATCAAAAAGAAACTAAATTGTCTGGGTTTGGGATAAAAGAATGACCACCGCATCTTTAGTGTATTCAAGGCTTTCAGATAGGTCTGTACAAATGTTGAAAAAAGTCTTGCAGTAATACCTGTTTTTCCGCTTCCTGCGGGACCTGTTAAAATGCAAAGATCAATGTGAGGATCTAGTAAGGCATGCAAGGCCATGGCTTGGCCGATGTTTTTCGGTGTGATGCCCCAAGCTCGACGCGACATTAGTCGTTCATAACCAAGGTCAAGTACTTCTATAGTTTCTTCATTTATAGCTTCAATCAAGCCAGCAAACTTGCCCGCTCCATCGACTAAAAACTCATTGATATAAGGGTCCGGCACTATGGATTTTTCAAGGGTGTGTACGGTGTCCCTGCCTTCAGTCACACTTTCAACACTTTGTATTTTGTCCCAAAACTCGCCCTCAAACTCGTAATAACCCTTACTAAGATATTTGATGTCACTGATTAATTGGTCGGTACGATAATCTTCTACCAACGCCATCCCAGCACCTTTGGCTTTTAGACGCATGTTGATATCTTTGGTCACCAGAACAACTTCTCGATGTTTGAACTGCGCTTGTAAATGCAAAGCTGCATTGATGATGCGATTGTCGTTTTCGTTGCTAGTAAATACTTGAAGATTTTTGTCCATGCCTAAATCAGCAAAAATAGACAAATGCCCTGATGGTGCTGAATCTCCAGAACCAAGTCCCATCATAGTGACGCCTGCAATCATATCTTCAGGCGAAGCATCATGCAGAAGATCCTCCATTGCTCTAATGGAGACTCGGGCGTCTCTAGCAACGTCTTTTTTACTGTCTTTTATATAATCTAACTCTTCCAACACTGTCATAGGGACAACAACATCGTGTTCTTTGAAGGACATAAAGGCTAAGGGTTCATGAAGCAAAATATTGGTGTCTAAAACGAACATCTTTTTGCTGTTTTCTTTCGCGGTATTAATGTCGACGGGTTCGACTTTTTGGATTTCCGGCATTTATGGCTCCGTGTTAGTGCTGGAGAAATATCGTTACCAATTATGTAATTGATAATCCGATAGGCCACTAAGCGAACAGAAGCTGAGTGAAAAACAATCTGCTTGCCACTGCGACTGTCCACTTTAGATACTACCTTAAACAGAAATTAAAAATTTATCACCTGTTTTATGCAGAATTTTTATTTGCTACTGACATTCGAGTCCGAGCCGACTACAATTCGCATAATTAAGTAGCGAAAACTAAAAACAGGCATGGCAGAAAAAACTGAATATATTGTTGGGCAACGTTGGTTAAGTAACTCAGAAGTCGATCTGGGTCTTGGCGTGGTAATGAATGTTGATTTTAGATCAGTATCTGTACTTTTTCCCGCAGTAAAAGAAGAGCGTAATTACGCCAAAAACCAAAATGCGTTGGCAAGATTAATATTAAATCCAGGCGATATTGCAACTCATGTGGATGGTTGGTCGCTAAAAGTCGAAGAAGTGGCCGAAGACAGCGGCTTGTACTCCTATTTAGGAACCCGAACAGACACCAACGAAACCGCAGCTATCGTTGAAGTCGCGCTAGAACATACGATTAAGGTGCATCAACCTGAAAAAAGATTGTTTATAGGGCAACTTGATAGCCCTAAATGGTTTGATGCTAGATATGCCTGTTGGGAAAAACAATACGAAATGGCCAGCTCCGATGTTATCGGTCTAATCGGTGCAAGAGTCGAACTTATTCCTCATCAAATTCATATTGCGCATGAAGTCGGTAAGCGTTATGCCCCACGAGTGCTATTGGCCGACGAAGTAGGTCTAGGGAAAACTATCGAGGCAGCGCTAATACTACATCAACAGATTCTAAGTGGTCGTGCTCAACGCATATTAATTTGCGTGCCTTCTAGTTTGGTACATCAATGGCTGGTTGAAATGCTAAGACGCGTCAACTTACGTTTTTCTGTGTTTGATGAAGAAAGAATCGAAGCGGTCAAAGAAAGTGGCGAAAACCCATTTAGCCAAGAGCAATTAGTGTTATGTAGTCAGGAATTTATTCAACAAGAAGAAAATCTCCTTGCTGCTAGCAGTGTAGATTGGGACATTTTAGTGGTAGATGAAGCCCACCATCTTAAATGGAGTCCAGAATCTGCTTCACCAGCCTATACAGCTGTTGAGCAGCTCAGTGCTATCGCTAGTGGAGTATTACTACTTACAGCGACACCTGATCAACTGGGGCATGAAAGTCACTTTGCTCGCTTGCGTTTATTAGATCCTGCACGATTCCATTCTTACGATGCTTTCATAGAAGAAGAAAGGAAATATTCGCAACTGGCTGAAGCCATCACACCTTTAATTGAAAATCATCAATTGACCGAAGCTCAAGAAGAAACCTTAGCTTCAATCGCCCCTGACACTGATATTTCTGCCCTATCAGATCTTGAATATCGCAACAAATTGGTGAAACAGTTAATTGATCAACATGGTACTGGACGTTTGCTATTCCGCAATCGTAGAGCAGCGATTCAAGGGTTTCCTGAGCGTATATTGAATCCTCATCCACTTAGCTTACCAAAAGAATTTGAGTTGGCCTTGATGGGCGAAAACGATACTCATATTGAGTTACATCCTGAACGTTCAACTATGCTCGATCAGGCTTGGCCAAGTTATGATCCAAGAGTCAGTTGGTTAATAGAATTTTTATCGGGTCAACGTCAAGATAAAGTATTGGTAATATGTGCCTTTGCATCAACTGCTTTGCAAATTGCTGAATACTTACGTGTAAAAACCAGCATTCGCCATACCGTATTTCACGAAAATATGAGCATTGTGGAACGAGATAAAGCAGCGCACTTTTTTGCCACTGATGAAGCTGGTGCGCAGGTTATGTTGTGTAGTGAAATTGGGAGTGAAGGAAGAAATTTCCAATTTTGTCATCATTTGGTGCTGTTTGATCTTCCGCTCAATCCTGACTTATTGGAACAACGCATTGGCCGACTCGATAGAATTGGTCAGACCAAAGACGTGAATATTCATGTGCCTTACTTTAAAAAGCACGCCCAAGAAGTCTTATTTAACTGGTTTCATTATGGCTTGGGAGCTTTTGTACAAACTTGCCCCGTGGGTACTGACGTCTATAAATCAATGGCTGACGACCTACATTCAGCTTTGCAATCGCCTCTGGATCAAGAGAATTGGCAAGACTTGGTTGAACAAACCAAAGCACTCACTGTTAATTTAAAACAGGAAATCGAAGAAGGCAGAGATCGACTATTGGAGTTGAATTCATCTGGTGGAGATCAAGTAGACGATGTTATTGACCGTATCATCGGCGCTGAAAATCCGGTCAATATGATGCGATTCATGAGCCGATTATTAGATTCCTTAGGCGTTAATCAAGACGAAAAAGATGGTGATGTCTTTGTATTAACGCAAGGTGAATCAATGTTATTTCCAGTTCCTGGTCTGGATGAAGAAGGAACCGAGGTTACTTACAAACGAAGTGTCGCCACACGTCTTGAACATGTGCATTATTTAAGTGGTGATAGTGAAATAGTTACCCATTGTATAGATTCAGTATTAACCGATGTTATTGGTAAAAGTAGCATCTGCTTTGTGAATCAAGAAGGTGCACCTGTAGGCGCGTTTTGGATCGAGTTAGTTTGTGTATTGGCGCCAGTAACAGAAGCGAAGTGGCAATTATATCGATTCCTACCAGCCACACCTATTCGCTTGTGCGTTAATGCTAAAAATCAGTTAGAAGACTTAGCATTTAGTACCTTCTTCAAAGTCAAACCGAAAATGGCGCAACAGCTTATTACTGCGTTAGCTGACCAACTGAAAAAGAACATAGAATTCGGTATGACCGAAGCGAAAAATGCATTGTCAAAAGTAAAGCAAGATGCCCTGAGTCAAATGCAAAACAGTCTAGATGACGAAATTGTACGACTCACTAAACTACAAATCGTCAACCCGAGCATTCGGGATGATGAAATAGATTTTCTAAAACAGCAAAAGGCGCATTTGACAACTGTGATAACCGACTCTGAGCCGTATTTAGATAGCCTACGTTTGGTCATTAATAATCCTAAATAATGGCCATACTTAACTATAATCCGCCCAAGGATCCTTATTTACACTTCATCTATAGAGATGATGACATTGCGATATTGGAGAAACCTAGCGGATTACTTAGTGTTCCAGGAAAAGCGCCAGAGCATAGAGATTCTCTTGCTTGGCGCGTAGCAACAGTGTTGCCCACTGCTACCGTAGTGCATCGGTTAGATATGGCGACATCGGGATTGATGATTTTCGCTCTAAATAAACAAGCTCACCGAGCCATCAGCAAGCAGTTCGAGCTGCGTCAAATTGACAAAACTTACTATGCATTAATCTATGGGATACCCACCCGAAAAAGTGGTCAAATTAATTTACCGCTCATATGCGACTGGCCCAATCGGCCAAAACAGATGGTCGATCATGAAAGAGGTAAAAAAGCCATTACGGATTACCAAGTGATTCAAACTCAGGGTGACGTCTGCAAAGTACAATTGCATCCGATTACAGGGCGTTCACACCAGTTAAGAGTGCATATGCTGTCAATGGGACATCCTATTTTAGGTGACCGTTTGTATGCGCATCCCGAAGCCTTAGCCTTGTCGCCTAGGCTCTGCTTGCATGCAGCAAGCATCAGTTTTACCCATCCAACTACTGCACAAAAACTCTCCTTTGAAAGCAAACCAAATTTCCCTGAAATTCCACTGCCAATTGCCGATAAATAACTATTACTAGCTCAATAAAGCAGTTCATCGGATAACATATTTTTACATGAATACTTTTTTCAACAAGTTTACCCAGATAATTATGCGGATTGCGTTTATTGCATTGTTCGCACATGTAAACTTGGCTTTGGCACAGGATGAAACCGCATTTACTCCTCTTTCAACTATTCAAAACGATTTAATAACTCAATTACCGCCAGATTCAGTAATCGAATTTGAATATAATAACCAGCCGCATAAATTTTATAGTTTAGCGTCGGAATTACCCAAGGTTCGTGGTCTTTTTCTGATTGTAGAACATGAAATGCAATTTTCGTCAAATAGCCAATTTTCATTTTCACTGGCGTCACAGATGAGTCAAATAGGTTGGAATACAATTGTCACATTTGTACCTAACAAATCTCCAGCTGAATCCGAAGAAAATAGCGACAACAGCACCGATGAACAATCTACTGAGCAAGATAGTTCACAAACTAATCCAACAGATCAAGACGATTTACCGAATTCTTACGCCAGTACAACCTCTGCCAAAGAAATACTGCCCACTTTAACCAGTGAATTTTTGCAAACCTGTGCCAATGACACTGCCCAATTTCTAAATACTGTAATAACGACAGTAAATGCTTCAAATCAGCGTGTCGTGTTGTTTTCTTCGGGGATTACTTCACATTGTCTAATGTCGGGCGATTTATCAAAGTACAAGGGCGTGGTGGCGCTGAGTCCTTTCGCTCCTAATCAAGAGCAAAATAACAAAGTACCTGAGTTATTCGGCAAAGCAAATGTACCAGTTTTAGATCTAACCAATGATTATGAAAGTCATTGGGCTAGAGCGACCGCTCACAAGCGTTTGGTAAATGCAAAAATAAACCTTAAACCACACTATCGCCAACGCAAAATTATCGGTCAGCCACTGTCGAATTTGCAGTTGACCTATCTAACAAAAGAAATTTCTGGCTGGTTGTCCTACTTAGGTATGTAAAAATCTATCTATTTTTTGCATATTTTTTTTAAATTTAAATATCATACATTTAGCAAAATTTCACAATTTAACCTCAGCAATTCACAGAATTTGACTATACTTACAAAGTCATTTTTGCATGAGGAAATATTATTGTCAGTCGACGGCTTCATCACAGAAAAATCAAAGCAACTTGAGTTCTATATCAGGGGCTATTGGGATGCAGCAATTACCTATCATGAATTGCAGCAATTTCTTTGGGATACGCTGGAAGAATGGGGCACAGTAGAAAACAGTGCTTTTGTTGCGTATTCGCATCAGGAACGCGTATTTTGGCATGTGTTTTTTGTAGTGCAACACACAGAGGAAGAAGACTTAAAGTATGAAGACCAAAACCCTGATTTAGCTTTTGTATTAGAGTTTTTAAACAGAAATTATCTTTGCCCACTAGACGTAGTAGGCATGCGCCCTTAATAAACAATTACATTCTAAATGTAACCACTCTATTTCGACCTGAATTTTTCGCATCATAAAGTGCCGTATCTGCCGCTTGTAACCAAGCCAATGGTTGTTTAAACCCAGTATTAAACTCAGCTATACCCACACTGACGGTAAAATTAATGGCAGTAGTTTCATGAGTAACCGTGGTTTTTTCTGCTAATTTTCGAATACGTTCAGCTACAGTTTTAGCATTTTCCCCAGGAGTGTCAGGTAACAAGATCACAAACTCTTCTCCACCGTACCTACCTGGAATATCTGTTTCTCTTGTGGCGACGCGAATAATATCCGCCAATTTTTGAATTACAGCATCACCGGCTTGATGGCCATAAGTATCATTCACGCCTTTGAAATGGTCTATATCGAGTATTAGTACTGAAATATCAGTCTTGTTGCGAATGGTAAGCTTATACTCTCGTTCAAAGCGTTCTTGCCAATATCGGCGGTTGAATAAGTTTGTTAGTCCATCGATTCGACTTATTTGTTTAAGCCGATCATTTAATCCCTCGATTCTAATCTTGCCCATAGCCTGATCGGTAACGTCGTAAATCAAAATACAAACTCTATCGACCTTACCTAAACTGCCAGTGACAGGAAAAATCGTAATATTTTGGTACATATATTCGGAAGGTGAAGTGACGGGCCTAGCTGCTTGCATCTTAAACACATACTGACGCTGTTCCCATACCATAAACACTGGTGTATGCATTTCGAAGACTGGACGACATTTATTTTTCAGCCAGTGCATATCAAGATCAGAAAAGTACTTGAATAAGGTATTACCTTTAACATCGGTACTTTCGAAACCAGTATGGTTTTCCATAAACTGATTCCACTCTTCAATTTCGAAGTTAGTATTGACGACTATGATGCCCACTTCGATAGATTCCACTAAGGCCTGTTGCCATGAAACATGATTCTCATTGCTGTAAGCTAAATTCATTGTCATGCAGCCCCTCTTATTTCAAGCAACTGCTTAAAAGTGGCATCAATCTCTTCCCCTGGGATAACTAAAAGCAGTTCAAAATTAATATTTTCGTCCGCTATTGCATAGGCAATTTCGATTACCAGAACCTTTTCCCATCTTGAAATGTTATTAGAAACCAACTCATTAAGGTCACAATGCACACCTAATATAATTGGCGAATTATGGGTGAATTTTACTGCTAGTTGTTCTGATAACCCATTTAAACAAGCGCCGATAATCAGGTTAGATACATCCATCAATACTTCTATGTCGTTAGGTGCTGATGAATGTTGTTGTCTACCAAGTAAGTTTCGAAATGAATCAATATTAGTATCGTTGAAAATAATTAAGGCTTCGCCCTTTATTCGTTTACTGACAAACCCTTTTGAAACTGCCGATACCTGTTCGTTGTCGTCAATGGAGGCAAGTGTCATGGCTAATTCGTTGGTGTGCACAACACTGACGTTAGGGATAGGAAGATGTACAAATCTGTCTAAAATTTTAGCTAAGTTTTCACCCGCTTGGCCCATAGCAATATTGGAAAGTTCACGAAAGGCATCGAGTTTATCTTCTTGGCTTGAACCGATTTTGACATTCTCTGACTTAGCACGATTGGAAGTACTCATGTCACCTTGATAGATGCCATATTTTTTTAAGATTTCGCTGAGTTTATCGTTATCAATAGGTTTGCGAATAAAGTCGATAGCGCCCAGTGCTTTCATACGCTTGCGCGCTTCTTCCTGAACATCGCCTGACACCACGATCACCATGGTTGGAAGATCGTGTTTGCGGATGTACTGCATAGTTTCGTAACCGTCCATTACTGGCATATTCAGGTCAAGAAACATAATGTCGCCCTTCCCTTGCTTAATAGCATCAATGGCTTCTTGGCCATTGTTAGCATATGAAACGTCAACATCCCAGCCATCCGGCAAGGAGCGCGCCATTGCTTTGCGAGCAAAAGCCGAATCATCACATATCAGTACAGGTAAAGTCATAGTCATTAAGCTTAAATTCGATGCCGATAATTTACTACAATTTAAAAGCGATTTCCTTTTTCTTAACTCTTTATCTGCAGTTCTTATAATTTATTTACTATTCTTTAGTATAAATAAATATCCATTGCGACTTGAAGATTTAGATAAATCAGTGGAAAAAGAATCCAAATTTATAACTAAAAAAACGTATTTTTATAATAGATGAAAAAAATCGAAACGTTTTAACTGAGACGTTAATTTTAAGCTAAATGAACCAGAAACGATGAAATCAGTGTTTTGTTGTTTCAATTTACACAGCAAAAGGATAAGCAATTGACTCATGATGCTGATAATTTTCAACCTCAAAATCACTAGTACTGACCCAGGTTTCAATATCTTTTAGAGACTTGATATCAGGGTTTATGTTTAACTTGGGAAATTCGAACGGCTCTCGTTTGAGTTGAACATCTCGCATTAATTCAAGCTGATTTTCATAAATATGCGCATTTACAATTTTATGAAACACCTTACCTGCTTTATGCCCTGTGATTTGCGCCATAAGTGCTAATAAAACAAAACACTGGGGCATGTTGAATGTTAATCCAAGCGGCACATCACAGCTACGCATATAACTCGTCAAATGCAAAGTGTCCCCAAGCAAACTAAAGGTATGCGTATGCATGCAAGGACGCAGACATCCCATGTCAAACTCACCAGGATTGTAAAAGGTGACAATCTCTCCTCTATCATCAATACCTTGAGATAAATTTTTTACTACTTTGGCTAACTGATCTAAGCTGGTACCGTCAGGTTTCTGCCAATTTCGGCCTTGAACTCCATACACTCGGCCCATATCATCCTCGCCTTTACGATGAGGATTATTCAACCATGCTTGGTTTTCGTTGGCATTTGCATTCCACGTATTGCAACCAATAGCGCGAAAGTCTGCGGCATTGTCATATCCGCGCAAATAACCCAAAAGTTCAGCAATTGCTGCTTTGTAAAAACATTTTCGAGTAGTCACTAAAGGAAATTCATTGTTCCCAACATCGTACTCAAGATCAGCATTGATTACGGTTAAACAACTTATTCCGGTGCGTTCATTCGTGACCCATTGGCCTTCTTCGATAATGCGCTTACATAGTGATTCATATTGCGACATAATTTAGGCTTTTTTACCTTTTTTCTGTGTTTTTTCTGGTTGTTGAGCAGGTGTCATATTGGCATAAATAATTAAACCCAAACCAGCTAAAATCATAGGTATGCATAGCATTTGTCCCTGACTAAGCCCTAGGGTATTCAAACCAATGTGCATATCTGGCTCTCTGAAAAATTCAATGATAAAACGAAATACGCCGTACCCTAATAAAAACAAACCACCGACAGATCCCACTGGCCGAGGTCTAGCTGAATATAACCAGAGGATCACAAAGAGTACAACGCCTTCTAAAAAGAATTCGTATAACTGCGATGGGTGACGAGGCTCATCGCCTCCGGTCGGAAATACAAAGGCCCAAGGCACATCTGTAGTTCTTCCCCAAAGTTCACCGTTAATGAAGTTGCCTAGACGCCCTGCTCCCAAACCAATAGGTACAAGGGGAGCTATAAAATCACCCACTGTTAAAAAACGCCAGTTTTGTTTTTTCGAATATAAGAACGCCGCTAAAATTACGCCTATACAACCGCCGTGGAACGACATTCCACCTTCCCATAATCTAAATAGATAAAGTGGGTCTTCTAAGAAATCTGAGAATTTATAAAATAGTACGTAACCTACACGGCCACCTACTATGACGCCCAAAAACGAATAAAACAGGAGATCGCTTAATTGTTCTTTGCTCCAATTCATACGATGTAAACGGCGATTTGCCAACCAATAAGCAGCAGCAAAGCCGATTAAATACATGATGCTGTACCAGCGTATTTGTAAGAATCCTAAATCGAAAAGTACTGGGCTGATGTCGGGAAAGGTCAAGTGACTGCCGTTTGACATTTATTATTCTAATCCTATTAACATGCGTATGCTGACGATAACAAGAAAGCCAGCAAAAATTCTTTTAAGTTTTACAGTATCAATTCTGTTGGTCAACTTGGCACCAAGAGGCGCTGTGAATACGGATACTATCACAATACCCAAGGTTGCAGGAAGATAAACGTAACCCAATGAATATTCTGGTAAATAGGGTTTGTTATATCCGGCAATAATGAAACTTAAGGATCCAAAAACAGCAATGGCGACACCGCAAACACTGGCGCAACCAATGGCTTTTTTGATATTCACTTGAAACCAAACTAAAGCAGGCACAATTAAGGCACCACCACCTATTCCCATGAGAGCAGCAATGAATCCACTACTTAATCCTACTCCTGAAAGGGATAGTTTTGACAGTTGACTGTGCGCTTGTGGTTTTCTTGATAATAACATCTGTAGAGCGATCAAAATAACCAAAACAGCAAAAATGCGTTGCAGCACAACACCTGAGATAAAACTCGCGAACTTGGCGCCAAGCATTGCCCCTATTGAGATAGCAATTACAATAACGGGTAAAATACTCATATCGATGTTACCCATTTTAGCGTGACTACGGGCAGACGATAGGCCGGTAAATATCACCGTAGATAAAGAGGTAGCAATGGCAATCGGCATGCCGTGCTCAATATCAATATTCTGAAAGCTATTTAATAAGTAGAGAAGCGCAGGGACTATTATGAGTCCTCCGCCAATACCCAACATACCTGCAAGTATACCAACTACACCACCTAATCCCATACAAAGGATAATAAAAACTACTACATCTTGCACTTAAACTCCTACTCTCACTAATCCACCCAGTCCCTTAGTCTCCAAATAATTTTCTAATATCTGACGAACCTGTGCTGGCGATTCTGAGGATAGTATTGAAGATAAAATTGCCTCACATTCGGTCATCGACGTATTGCGAATAACCCAACTTATTTTTCGCAGAGAGTGCCCGTTCATGCTTAACTTTCGATATCCCATCATTATTAACAATAGCGCTCCTAAAGGCTCGCCTGCTAGCTCTCCACATACGGTTACCGGTACGCCATGCTCATTTGCTGTTGTAACAATCCCTAACAGCGCGTTTATCACCGATGGGTGATAACTAGAATATAAGGATGCCACGCGAGGATTATTTCGGTCTACCGCCAACAAGTACTGTGTTAGGTCATTCGTCCCTACAGAGAAAAAATCAACGCGCTTAGCAATTTGTGGCAATTGGAATAATGCTGAGGGCACCTCTAACATTACACCAAGTTTTGGACGCGCTAGTGTTACTTTCTTTTCATTAGCTTCCTCTAGAACTTCTGAAAAAGCTTGGTCAATTAACGTTTTAGATTCATCAACTTCATTCACACTAGCAATCATAGGCAACAAAATATGCAAATTAGTGTGCCCTAAACTTGCTCTTAACATGGCCCTGATCTGCATTAAGAAAATATCTGGATGATCCAAGGTTAATCTAACCCCTCGCCATCCTAGAAAAGGATTCTCTTCGCTTATGGGAAAATAGCTAAGTGGTTTATCTCCGCCAACATCCAAAGTACGCATGGTAATTTCTTTGTCGGGATGAGCTGTAAGTACCTGCTTATAAATATCACACTGTTCTCGCTCAGATGGAAAACGCTGACGTAGCATAAAGGGAATTTCTGTACGATATAGACCAACACCATCGCCCTGAGAAAATTGCTCTAACTCTAAGTCAGCCGATAGACCAGCATTCACTAGCAAAGAAATTTTAGTTCCATCTTGGGTAATGGGAGGGGCATCAGATTCACTGTCGATTCTTGCAAATAATGCTTGTTCCTGTTGAATCAGACGAATAAATTCGTGTTCTTGAAATTGATCAAAATTCAGCGCGACATCACCTGAATAACCGTCCACAAACAGGGTTTGAGATTTCAATAAACCAACTGATACGCCTTCTAGGCCCATAACCGCTGGAACATTCATAGCTCTGGCTAATATAGCTGCGTGCGAATTATTAGAACCTTTCAGTGAAATGATCCCGGCGAGTTGTTCTCTAGGAAATTCAGCCAGCATAGGCGCACTGACTTCTTTTGCTACTAAAATGTACTTTTCGGAGCTGTGCATAGGTTGAGTGTTATCAACATCACCTAAAATATTGGCTAATATTCGATTTGAAAGGTCGATAATGTCTACTGCCCGCTCACGCATGTATGGATCATCCATGCTTTCAAAGCGATTGGCATAGGCTTCAACAACGAATTTTAGCGAAGACGCTGCGTCCCAACCTTCATGGATTTTTTTTTCTACTTCTCTTCCTAGGGAGTTAGCATCCAACAATTGGTTGTAAAGTTGAAATATAGCTTTTACATCATCAGGAAGGCTAGCGCTAAGACCGGCTGATAGTTCACCAACATGTTGGCGCGTTAAGTCTACGGCTTTCCGATAAATAGTGATTTGCTTGTTCGGATCATCTGACTTTTTGGTTATTAAGGTACGTAAGTCATTTTGAAAATTTACCGCATAGCCAATACCAAGCGCTAATCCTGGAGAGCCTGGTATTCCATTAAGTTTTCGACTTGTCGCTTCCTTGCTTTCATCCGTAATTAATAGCTTGCCGGAAATTTCCGCATTAGTGATATATAAAGCTAACTGGGCAGCTAGAGTTACCAAAAAAGCTTCATCATCGAGGTTAAACTGACGTTTTTTGGATTGTTGGAGAGAAATAACGCCCAAGACTTTACGTTGAAAAATGATTGGTGTACCAATAAAAGCTTTGTACTTTTCTTCTTTTACTTCTGGGTAGTGTTTAAAGTTGGGATGAGCAAATGCGTCATCAATTATGAGCGGCTCTTCTCTATCGCCAACCAAGCCAATAAGGCCTTCATTGAAACCAATTTTGACTTTTCCAACCGCGCTACGTTCCAAACCATCTGTCGCGGTAAGCACAAATTGTTTGTACTTATAATCTGCCAGATACAAAGAACATGAATCGACACCCATTTCCTCTTTAACCATGGCAACTAGACGATCCATTGATGCCTCAAGGGTCGGTAATTGACTTACTTCTTGGATGATGGATTTAAGCGTCGTTAACATATGAGATTGGCTACCTTAATCACAAACAAAAAAGAACTCTCGATATCACATTTCAATCACAAAACGAATAAAAGTCAGGATTGATTTGGTCGGTTTTTCTGTCGTTTTTTGTATTTTCGCTGATTGGTATTTCCCGTACGTTGATTTGATAACACGACGTTGGAGAATTCTTTCATTATGCGTCTGTAGACATCGCGTTTAAACGAGACTACGTTTCGAATCGGATACCAATAGCTCACCCACCGCCAATCATCAAATTCTGGATGACCGCAAGACGCTAAATCTACATCCTTTTCTTGACAAGTTAATGACAGTAGAAACCATTTTTGTTTTTGACCAATACAAACGGGCTCGCTACCTTTACGCACGAGTCGTTTAGGCAATTTATACCTAAGCCAATTGCGGCTTACTGCAAGGATTTTTACGTCTTTTTCTTTTAGCCCAACTTCTTCGTACAGTTCCCTATACATTGCTTGTTCGGCTGTTTCGCCTTGATCAATTCCACCTTGCGGGAATTGCCATGAATGCTGGCCATACCGTCTTGCCCAGAAGACTTGCCCCTGTTTATTACAAATTATAATGCCAACATTCGCGCGGAATCCTTCGGTATCAATCACACAGATTACCTAGCGCTTTTTTTCTTTTATATTTCTCCATTCTTTCATAAACTTGTAATGATGCAAAGCATAAGTTTATAGGTTTGTTAAATTAGTTATGCAGGTAATCCCCCCAAAAGATCAAATGGGCTTGCTCGATCGGGTAGAAAATATCGCAGGTTTAACCTTGGGCGAGTTGGCGTACCAGCACAAGGTAAAGGTTCCAGCTAATCTAAAAAGAGAAAAAGGATGGGTCGGACAATTGATCGAAGTGGCCCTTGGCGCCACTGCTGGCAGTAAACCACTGCAAGATTTTCCGTCTTTGGGTATTGAACTTAAAACCCTCCCTCTCTCCTATAATAATACGCCCTTAGAAACCACATACGTTTGTTATGCTCCGCTCACTGGCGTAAGTGGAGTGCGTTGGGAACTGTCAAATGTACGCAATAAATTAAGAAAAGTATTATGGGTTCCTATTCAAGGCGAACGGGATATTCCTCTTGCAGAGCGTATTATAGGCCATGGTTTTATGTGGCAACCTTCTCAGGAGCAAGAAGCTAAGTTAAAGCGGGATTGGGAAGAACTGATGGAAATGATAAGTCTAGGACAAGTAGAAAAAATTAATGCTACCTACGGCGAAGTCATGCAATTACGCCCCAAAGCCGCAGATGGCAAAGCTCTCACACAAGCGGTAGGCGAAAACGGCCAAATAATAATGACCAGGCCTCGTGGGTTTTATTTACGCAAGAATTTTACCCAAGACATACTAAACCATACATTTTATTGATAACGATCAAGCTCATTTTCTGCGCAATAGTCGATAATAATCGTCTATATCCTATAAAAGGAAAATGACAAATGGCACTCACCATTACTGACGAATGTATCAACTGTGACTTATGTCCTGAAGAATGCCCAAATGACGCAATCAAGATGGGTGAAGAGATTTATCAAATAAATAGCGATCGATGCACGGAGTGCGTAGGTCACTACGACGAACCTAGCTGTGTTAAAGTATGCCCAGTTGAATGCATCATTCCTGATCCAAACGTCAGAGAGTCGCTAGACGAGTTAGCTGAAAAGTATACTAATCTTCACGTTTAAGAATCTAAAACCGCTTTTTTCTCATTATGGCGTTGGAAGTCTTTAATTTTGGCTTCCTCCTCCTTTGCCGCTTCAGCATCATATTTTGCTTCGTAGGCTTCACATGTCATGGTAATAGCGTAAGTAAAAATCGCACCAACCAAGACCACTAGCCAAGATAAATAAACCCATAAAAACAAAATAGGGATAGTTGCTAACGCTCCATATATAACTTCATAGGACGGAAAATTAGCGACATAAAATGCAAATCCTTTCTTAGTCAATTCAAATAGAGTTGCGGCTAAAACAGCGCCGCATAGGGCATATTTAGCTCTTACTGGACGATTAGGTACTATCATATACAGCAGTATAAATGCACCAACAGCGGCAAAGTAAGGCACCAATTTTAGAAATCCAGTACCTAATCCAGGCTGGTAATCATCTGCGAAGGCAGCAATGGTGGCCAAATATGAACTGACCAATATGCTCAAACCAATCAAAAGTGGCCCTAAGGTAATTACCATCCAATAAATAGCGAAAGTATATACAACGGGTCGTTTTGCTGTCGTGCGCCAAAGATGATTAAAGGTTTTATCAATATTTGAAATGAGCAACAAAGCTACAACTAACAGTGTACCTATACTTACAGCTCCCATTCCAGAAGCATTTGCTACAAATTCAGACATATATTTTTGCACCACATCGCCAGCAGTAGGTACAAAGTTATTGAAGATAAAATACTCAAATTCACTGCGCATTTCAGCAAATGCAGGAAAGGCTGACATAATCATGAAAAAAACCATGATTACAGGAACTAGTGACAATAAACTCACATAAGCGAGATGACCAGCAGACACCGTAATACGTTCACTTTTAAGATAGCCAAAGAAAGCTTTGAATATATCCCAAAGAAGCGGTGTTCTAGCATTAAAATAGGCTTGAATGTCTGCTTTAGTGATCAATTTTGTTACTCATGTTTACTTTAGTAACAAGTTTACGCCGATTATCGAAAACTTCAAATTTATCAATCAGCTATCAACTTTAATTTACACGCTTTTGCGTAACCCTAACATATGGCAAATGGCATAACTGAGTTCAGAGCGATTCAAAGTATAAAAATGGAAGTGTTTTACACCCTCTTTTGCTAGCACTTTCACCATGTCCATGGCGATATTTGCCCCCAATAGATTACGCGTTGTTTGGTCATCGTCATCCAAACCTTCATACATTTTGTGTAACCAACCTGGGACATGCACATTTGTAAATCCGGCAAACCTTACTAATGTTTGATAATTGGTTACCGGTAAAATGCCCGGGACTATATCCAAATCGATACCCGCAGCGGCGGCTCTATCTCGAAAACGTAAGAAAACACTAGTGTCAAAGAAAAACTGAGTAATAGCCTCAGTAGCACCAGCTTCGTTTTTACGTTTTAAATTCAATAAGTCGAATTGATCGCTTGGGGCTTCAGGATGTTTTTCAGGATATGCCGCAACAGATATATCAAAATCAGCCACTTCTTTTAGCAACTGCACCAGATCTACAGCGTACATATCTGGCTTATCCATACCTGAGGGTAAATCACCTCTCAACGCTACGATTCGACGGATACCAGAATCCCAATAATCTTTCGCAATCTGAACTAATTCTTCTCGGGAAGCATCTACGCATGTTAAATGAGGTGCAGTCGGGACACCGGTTTCTCTATGGATGCGTTTTACCACACTGTGAGTTCTGTCTCGTTCACCACTGTTTGCGCCATAGGTAACCGACATGTAACTGGGGTTTAAGGGTGCTAATCTTTCCACGGACTTCCATAAGGTGTTCTCCATGGCTTCACTTGAAGGTGGGAAAAACTCGAAAGATACATCGATATCGCGTAATTCAGAAAGTGATTGATTCAAGGCATCAATGCCTTGTGCGTAAGAAACCATGTTTAACCCTTATAGACGTTTAGACGTCTAAATTACGAAAATACCATCTAGACGTCAAGCAGTTTACACGTCTAGATTGATCTTTTTTTTATTCCAGTTAGAATTTTCATATAACAACATAAATTACGAATGACATTATGGCAGATTGGAACGGCAAATATATTCACCCTTATGCGGAACATGGGAAAAAAAGTGAACAGGTAAAAAAGGTCACAGTGTCTATTCCGATAAAAGTGTTGAAAGTGTTAACAGACGAGCGCACTCGACGCCAGGTGAATAACTTACGTCATGCAACCAATTCAGAATTGCTTTGTGAAGCTTTTCTTCATGCATTTACCGGTCAACCTTTACCGAATGATGACGACTTGCGCAAAGATAACCCTGAAAAAATTTCTGCAGAAGCAAGACGCATTATGGCAGAAATGAAAGAAGGCAAGTCTTAGCACAGCCATCATGCAAATCTAAGTCGAGTTTCTAGTTTTTTAACGACGCAATAAACTCGTCAGATTCTTTTATCGCTGCGCTCATTTGCTGAAGTAGAGTTTTGACATCTCGTTGAATGGTATTCAACTCTCCCTGCAATGCACCGATGGCGTTAGCGTTCAAATTATGTTTAAGATAAAGTACATTATCGTTTAATGCGGTTAATACAGGTGGCATACTTGCTTCAACCTTACGCATAGATTTCAGTAAATTTTGGTACTTTGCCTTGGTTGTGTCTAATTTCCTTTTACTATCACGACGTAAATTAGCATTTGAGATCTCATCCAACTCAGATTCCCATTCACGAAATAAAGAG
Organism: Glaciecola sp. 1036; assembly: GCF_050306235.1. Classification (NCBI taxonomy): domain Bacteria; kingdom Pseudomonadati; phylum Pseudomonadota; class Gammaproteobacteria; order Alteromonadales; family Alteromonadaceae; genus Glaciecola; species Glaciecola sp. 1036. The sequence goes on from NZ_JBLWFH010000007.1 coordinate 73,524, forward strand.
CCAGCTACGGATTCGACTTTATCAATTCTTGTGGAAACCTCTTCTGCGGCTTCTTTACTTGCTTGATATTGGTCATTGAGCTCATTGTATACATCTTCTAGCTCCCCACCATCAAAATTGATTAAAGCACTGAATTCTTCTAATGCACTGGAAAACTGTTCTTGAGCTTCTTGTTGCGTTTCTTGAGCATCTTCAACTCTATCCACCAGAATATCGCGTTTTTCTATTCCTATGCTTTCCCACATATCGAAGTATGCGTCTTGAATTGTTGAGGTACAACTTGAAACCAAACCTAGACTTAATATGAACATAATTGCAAATAAACGCATTGCATAATCCTTGTATTTAACTATCAAATGGCCAAAAGATACTCGAGTTTGATGATTTAACGTTTGAGTTTTAAGTAAATTTATTGGTAATCTGAGTAAAGTGCTTTATTTATTCAGTAAATATACACCAAAACATAATCAATCTGTACCTCGATGAAAGGTTGAGAACAAAAGAGCATTGAATGCCATTTAGATCACTGAAAATTGATGTTTCAAATGAACATAAACTTCACGTAGAACTTGCAGGAAACCCTGACGGCATACCTTTCTTGTTTGTGCATGGCGGTCCCGGTGCTAGCATATCAAACTGTTATAAATGGCCTTTTGATTTAAATAAACACTTTGTTGTTGCCTTTGATCAAAGGGGATGTGGTCAATCAAAACCTTTTGCTAGCCTTAATGACAATAACACATGGGCTTTAATCGAAGACATAGAGAAAATTCGTAATCACTTACAGATTGAAACTTGGGGGGTATTTGGCGGTTCTTGGGGAGCTACCCTGTCTCTTATTTATGCGATCAAACATCCATCTCATGTGTCTAAACTGATATTAAGAGGCGTGTTTTTAGCAAGATCCAAAGATGCTGAGTTTTTTCTTACTCCAGAAGGCGCAGCTGCGCATTTTTTCCCCCTAGACTATCAAAAGTTTATTTCTGTCATTCAAGGAAAAAAAACAGCAGCTAATATCTTGCATGAGTACTATGGCTTAATGACAAACAGTGAGCTTGAAGTACGCAAAAATGCTTACCAACGTTGGTTTGCATGGGAGTTAGCGATTTCTCGCCTGATAAAAGAAAATATAGAGGTTATTCCTGACGCTAAATTTGTTGAAACTCTTGCATTAATGGAATGCCACTATTTAATCAACAATTGTTTTATTGAAGAAAACTACATTTTAGATAACTGTCATATTATTCAAGACATTCCCTGCGAAATCGTGCATGGTCGATATGATCTTGTATGCATGGCGAGTGGTGCAATTGAACTTGCCCAGCAACTTCCCAAAGCAAATCTTCACATAATTGAAAACGCTGGACACAGTGCCCTTGAGACACAAATTCGAAATAAACTCATAGATATAATGAGACAACATAATGAGTAGCAGTAAATGATAGGATTAATTCAACGAGTATCCCAAGCTCAAGTTGATGTGGCGGGGCAAACAATTGGTAAAATAGGTGCTGGCATCCTTTTATTGCTAGGCATTGAAAAAACTGACACCCAAACCGATATTGAAAAACTCGCTAAGAAAATAATGCATTATCGAATTTTTCCAGACCAAGACGGAAAAATGAATCTGAGTTTATTGGACACGCAAAAAGAACTGCTAGTAGTTTCACAATTTACTCTAGTGGCCGAGACCAACAAAGGCAATCGTCCTGGATTTTCAAAAGGGGCTTCACCAGAAGAAGGTAAACGTCTGTATGAGGCTTTTTTAGCACATATTGAGCAACAATATGGGCCTTGTGAGTGCGGAGAGTTTGGCGCAGATATGCAAGTTTCATTAATCAATGACGGCCCAGTGACCTTTTACTTTCAAACCTGAGGACAGGTGCAATTTGTTTACACAAACTATACAATATTCTACTTTGAATCACAGATGGATGTAACAGCTTGTTGATTGTGAACACACCGAAAACCGAAACGGAACTTGCGGAATACTTTGAATTTCGATGGTCTCATTTACGTAAACCTTGGGGCTTTCCTGAAGGGTCAGAAAAAGATGAATATGAAAGCGTTAGCGAGCACCGCACAATAAAAAATCAAATGGGTGAAATTGTTGCTTGTGGACGCGTGCATTTAAATACTGCCGAAGAAGCACAGATTCGTCATATTGCTGTGGAGACTACCTACCGACGTAAGGGAGTCGGTAAAATGATTCTTCAAGCCCTTGAATCGGTTGCAAGAGAGATGGGAGCTGAACGAGCAGTTACAAATTCTCGAGAAACCTCTATAGACTTTTTTCAAGATTGTGGCTTTGAAGTTATCGACGATGCACCCGAAGAATTAGGTAAATTAAAACGCAAACAAATGCGTAAGATTCTAAATGACCACAATGCATTAATTTTGCATCCTAAATGGTGCAAAGAGTTACAGGATACTTGGCACGAAAAAATTCCTATTACTGAGCACATGGGAATAAAACTCTACCAATATACTGAGCGCACTATAGAAACTCGCGCATCATTAAACAAAAACGTTAATTTACACGGCAGTATGTTTGCAGGTAGCATCTATTCTCAAGCCACATTAACCGGTTGGGGCATGATATTTTTGCAATTGAAACAAAAAGGACTGGATGGGGAAATAGTGTTAGGAGATGCTAATATTCACTATCACAAACCTATAACCATGCGACCTAGAGCAATTTGCAATATAGAAAGTGTGAGGACTAAATTCGCAATTTTAGAAAGAGGCAAAAAATGCCCTGTTTCTTTAAAAGTCGATATTTTAGACGGTGATCAGTCGGTCGCTGAATTCTCAGGACAATATTGGGTATTACCTCCCAGCCAATAAAAAAGGCAGCTCTACGCTGCCTTTGATATTTATTTATGAAGTCTAACGCATTGCTGCTTGTAGCTTTTTCATAGCGTTCTTTTCAATCTGTCTCACTCTTTCTGCTGACACTTCATATTCATCAGCCAGATCTTGTAAGGTCTTCTTATCGTCAGACAACCATCTAGTTTCAATTATATGCTGACTTCTTTCATCGAGCGTCTTAATTGCTGTGTACAGACGTTTAGTTGCGGCTGAATCCCAATCATTATCGATCACTGTTGATTCAACATCCGCAGATTTATCTTCAAGATATTGCGCTGGCGAAAAAGTCGTAGATTCGTCGTCATCATTCGATAAATCAAACGCTTGATCTTGGCTGCTCATTCGAGCTTCCATTTGCAACACTTCTTTGGTGCTAACACCTAATTCTTCCGCTACAGTCTGCACTTCGTCATGGGTGAACCAACCTAAACGCTTTTTCGCCTTACGTAGATTAAAAAACAATTTACGTTGCGCTTTAGTTGTTGCAACTTTTACAATACGCCAATTTTTAAGAACGTATTCATGAATTTCTGCTTTAATCCAATGCACAGCAAAAGACACTAAGCGAACACCTACAGTAGGATCAAATCGTTTGACGGCTTTCATCAAACCAATATTGCCTTCTTGAATTAAATCAGCTTGAGGCAATCCATAACCTGAGTAAGATTTTGCGATATGCACTACAAAACGCAAATGCGACATAACCAGCTTTCTCGCAGCTTCCAAATCACCTTCGTTTTGTAATCTCTCACCTAAACGCTTTTCTTCCTCGGCGGATAACATGTCAATACCAGATACAGCTTGCATGTAGCTTTCGATACTACCGCTCGCAGGTACTGATAGCGCAAATGATTGCATGTTTTGACTCATTGTTTCTCCAATTACTTAAGCTTTAAATTAAGACCAATTTTTACCCAGAAAGTTCCTTGAACCTTACATTTTAAGCGTATTTTTAACACATCTATTAAATATAAGGATTATTATATAAAATACAACCCAAATTCGCTATATTTTCCTGTGAACTCTAGTACAGTCACAGCTCATGATTTGCGATCGCCAGTTTGTATCTGTCCATAACGATAAAAGGTGTTAGTACATAATGTTTGCCTATGTTGCCAGACAAGCCATATATACGGTCGAGAAAGATGTTTTCGCTTACGAACTATTATTTAGAGACGGCAAGCGTAATTGTTTTCCCGACATTTCGCCCGATACAGCAACTAGTACTATGTTAACCGATAGCCATCTGAGTATTGGTTTGGAAAACATTACCTTTCAAAAAACAGCATTTATCAACTTCCATGAGGATACACTTTTATACAGGTTTCCTTCGACTTTAGATCCTTTATCGACAGTTATAGAAATCGTTGAATCGGTAAAAGTTACAGAAGCTCTGATTCAAGCATTAGAGCACGTTAGAGATTTAGGCTATTCGTTGGCCCTAGACGACTATAATTTTGATCCTAAGTGGGAGCCATTAATCCCATTAGTGAAATATATCAAAATAGAATCGTCGGTGGTGAGCAATGCCAATGATTTCGTACTTGGCAAAATCGAAAAACTTCTTACCGCGGAAAAAGTGCTGATAGCAGAAAAAGTTGAAACAATTGACGAATTTGTACTGCTGGAAAAAATGGGTTTTACACTTTTTCAGGGTTACTTTTTATCCAAACCTGAAATAGTCGAACACAAGAAAATAGAAGTAGCCCTTTCCTCAGTAATTGAACTTGTTGGTATTAGTGCTAAAGCCGAATTTGATTTTGATGAGGTGAATGAAATTTTTGAAAAAGATTTGGGCCTGTCATATAAATTAATGCGTTTTATTAACAACCCGACGCTCAATAAAAGACAGAAAATTAATTCTTTGGGACACGCACTAAAATTTTTAGGCAGTATCGAGTTAAAAAAATTCATTGCTCTGCTTGCCATCGCTAATTTAAAAGGTGATAAACCCATGGATTTAATCACCACCAGCCTTACACGAGCGCATTTTTGTAAGCGGCTTTCAGAATTATTAGCGTTTAAAGAAAATCCTCCCGAAGGATTTATTTTGGGATTATTTTCGTTAGTGGATGCACTTATCGATATTCCAATGCCCAAGGTCACCAAATCTTTGCCATTCTCTGAACAAGTAAATACTGCGCTATGTCAAAAATTTCAGTCGGATGAAAGCCCGCTAAGTGATTTGTTAGCCTTGTGTATCGCCTTTGAACGAGCGCATTGGAAAGCTATCGAGTATCTGTGTAGCAAATTAAGCATTGAAGAAGCTCAAGGCTTCGAAGCCTATTATGACGCAATGAAATGGGCGGAAGATATGCGAAAAAGTTTGCCTAGCTAATCTAAACTTTATTAGATTTCACATCATATCTGACATAATTTCTAAAAACTGAGTGTCCCATTCTAATTAACCTATTTTTTTCTAGGACACGCAATTTCTAAAAAAGAAATTTGCGTGTCCCATTATAAAAATTTAACCATCACGTATTCGCGCCGATAACACTCTAAAGTATTCGCATTTTTAGGGTAAAAGTAATGATAGTTTTCGCTCGTGAACCTATTTTCACTAGCAATGAAAAGGTATTCGCCTATCAATTAGTGTTCAATGAAAGCATTGGGCATGTATTTGATCCTGAAAATATTAAATTAGCGCGTTCTCCGGAAGATACTGGTGGGGTAGCTTGGCCACAGCTATTAGAAGGCTTTACTAGTCTCATCACCATTACCAAAGAACAGCTTTTTAATCCTATACCTGAAGATTTCCCACCTGATGACACTATGTTAGAAATCGATAAGTTCGATGAGGATGATCCTGCTTTTGTAGAACGTATTAACGCTCTTAAAAAAATCGGATACAGAATTATTGCAGGCGATAAAAACCCCTTATCTGAATTTGTTATTAAGCACTGCGATATTCTAAAAGTGAGTATCAACAAAATCTCGCCTTATGAAGTGAAAGAACTGCGTAATCAAACGATAAACCCAAAAATAAAACTTATCGTTACTGACGTTCAAACACAGGCGTCTTTCAAAAAGTGTGTTGAGGTAGGCTTTGACTATTATCAAGGTTATTTCTTTTTAACTCGCAAGAAGACCAATCATTCTGACGAATTACCCGCTAACAAAGTCGCAATATTTAATCTCATCAGTCAAATTTCCCAACCTAGTTTAGATATGAAAAAGATTAGGGTGATATTCGAACATGATGCCACACTCACCTATTTATTGATGAGGTTCATTAATAACCCCATGATCAATAAATATCATGAAATAAAGTCGATTAAACATGCACTTGCTTATTTAGGTGAGGTAATGCTAAGGAAATTTGTTGCAATAGTATCTTTGGCTCAATTAAATACTGGCAACACTTCTGAGCTTTTGCAAGTTGCGTTAATTAGGGCTAAGTTCTGCGAATCTATCTCGGAAACTCACGATGGAAAAGAAGAATCCCTAAGTGCGTTTTTAACAGGATTATTTTCGTTAATTGATGTCATTCTAGATAGAGACATGGCTATTTTAATGGACAAAGTTCAATTGGCACTTGAGATCAAGTTAGCATTGACTCAAAAACAAGGGACACTGCATCATTATGTAAAAATTTGCCAAGGTATCGAGTCTGCACATTGGCAAACCTTAAAACAAAACTGTGAACAAGTCGAAGTAGAGCACGAAATCGCAAAAAGCGTCTATTTAGAATCAGTGCGTTGGGCTAATAGTTTTTCAATCCCTGAATCTAACGTATATCCTGTAGCCAGAGTGCATTAATTCTATTCTGGCTCAATATCTTTTACATGTCTTTGTACTGACAAGAATGAACCTATGAGTCCCATAGCGACGCTTATTAATAGCATAATCCCTATAGCACCAAACTCTAATCCAGTGATATCAATATTGATGCGGTAAAGTTCAAAGACATCTTGTAGATTCCAATCAATCCAAACTAACACTAGGCTGATTGTTAGCCATGCTATTAATCCTCCTATCAGTCCAAACCAAAAACCGGTGTAAAGAAACGGACGATGAATAAACGCATCTGTCGCCCCCACCAGTTTCATTACTAATATCTCTTCTTTCTTATTCAATATATTTAATCTAATGGTATTGCCAATAATTAAAACCACAGCAAAGAAAAGTAAAAACGCAAGTAAGAATACTAGTTCTTTAGCGACTTCTAAAACTGCATACAAGCGCTCTAACCATTCGATATCAAGTTTGCCTAGTTCAACCTCACGTTCTTGCTTTAACTTGTCTAACAATATCGCGGCAGAGGTGGGCGCGGCATGTCGACTGGTTGGCGTGACTCTAACAACTGCTGGCAAGGGGTTAGTGTCTAAGTAGCCAATGGCGTCACCTAATCCAGACAGGGCTTCAAATTCTTTAAGCGCCTGTTCTGAAGACATGTAAGACACGCTATCAATTTCTGGCCACAATGAGATCCGAGTAACCAACTGTTGAGCCGCTTGTTCACTAACATTTTCTTTAAGGAATAATGAAACTTCTGACGCTTGTTGCCATTGCTGGCTGACTTGCTCAGTGTTTTTAACAACAATATAAAGCGTACCAGGCAGGGTGAGACTAAATCCAAGTACTCCAATCGTCATTAAACTTGCGAATGGTGTTCGGTAAAGCTCCCCTAGGCTGAAAAAAGCTTGCCTAATATGATCAACAAAAAACATGACAAAACGCTGAAATATACCAATTTTGTGATATACAGCACCGTGTTTTCTTTCTTTGAATAAGATACTCATGGCGCTTCAAAATCCTCGGCCGGACTTAAACCATCAGTAATCATTTTGCCATTTTTAAGTGTTAGGGTGCGATATTTCATGCGCGCTATCAAGCCAAGATCATGGGTTGCAATCAATACAGAGACCCCTGCCTGATTAAAATCTTCAAATAGACGAATGATTTCCATAGAAAGTTTAGGATCAAGATTACCCGTAGGCTCATCAGCTAGAAGTAATGGTGGGCGATTGACAACAGCTCTGGCAATACCTACGCGCTGCTGTTCCCCTCCAGATAGCATAATTGGCAGGTTTTTAGCCTTGTTACGTAGGCCTACCATATCTAAAGCGGCATGCACTCTAGATTCGATGTTTTTTCGGCTATGGCCTTCTATCACAAGGGGAAGCGCCACATTATCGTAGACAGTTCTGTCCATTAATAAATGATGACTTTGAAATATCATGCCTATATCCCGCCGAATGTAGGCGATATGTTTACGTTTGATAGAGCTTAAATCATGCCCATTTATAAACACATTCCCCACTGTTGGGCGTTCCATGATACTAATAAGCTTCAAAAGCGTACTTTTTCCTGCACCTGAATGCCCGGTTAAAAAAGCCATTTCACCTCTTTCTAGATGAAAGTCTACCATCGACAGAGCTTGTTGCCCGCCATGATAGGTTTTGCTTACTTTTTCAAATCTAATCATTCAATAACGCTTTCTTTAACTAATATTCCAAACAGGACACGCAATTTTTTCACATATGCTTTAGCTTACCCTAACAGGGCTTCCAATTTTTAACTAACTTAATATTTTTTAGACTTTACCAGAGTCATCAAACAAGGCATCCACAAACTCACTGGCCTGAAACGTGCGCAGGTCGTCTATCCCTTCGCCAATACCGATGAATCTAACCGGAATAGAAAACTCATCTGCAAGCGCAAATATGACGCCACCTTTTGCTGTTCCATCTAATTTAGTGAGGTTGATGCCCGTAACACCTACAGCTTCATTAAAGATCTTAGTTTGACTCACTGCATTTTGACCAGTACTCGCATCCAAGGTAAGCATAATTTCGTGAGGAGCTTCTGGAATTTGCTTTTTCATAACTCTAACGACTTTCTTGAGTTCTTCTATCAAATTGTCTTTATTTTGTAATCGTCCAGCAGTATCGGCAATAAGAACATCAATTCCTTTGGCTTGCGCTGATGCTACAGCATCGAAAATAACTGATGCGCTATCTGAACCGGTAGATTGGGCAACTACAGGTATATTGTTTCGTTCGCCCCAAACTTGTAATTGCTCAACAGCTGCAGCCCTAAATGTATCTCCTGCCGCCAACATTACTTTTTTACCTTCAGCCTGAAATTTCTTCGCTAGTTTACCAATGGTAGTAGTTTTTCCTACGCCATTTACACCCACCATTAAGATAACAAAAGGCATCTTTTTACCATCTACCGACTGTGTTTCCAATGACATCGGCTGGTTAACCGGTTCTAATATTTCTCTTAATTGCTTCTTCAATAACTCTGCGAGAGCTGTTCCATCTTTAAGTTGTGTATGTTTTGCTTCATTTGTTAGATTGGTAATGACTTTTTGTGTGGTCTTCATCCCTAAATCAGCAACTAGCAATTGAGTTTCTAATTCTTCATAAAGATCTTCATCAATTTCTTTTCCTAGCAAAATTGATTTGAAACCACTTCCAAAATTTTCTCTGGTTTTTGATAACTGTTGCTTTAACCGAGTAAAAAAGCCGTGGGACTCATTACTCGAATTACTCGAAGCCTCTTCAATTTCGGGAGAACTCTGAATGTCAGTACTTTTTGTATCATCGGATTTATTTTCTTTGGTATCCGACTTTATTTCAGAATCTTTTTTAAACCAGTTAAACAAAGTACAACCTCACACTAAGTAATGATAATATTATTACAGGTTATTATTCATTGTATGATAACACCGTGTAGGAACCAGATGCCATTATCACAAAGAAAATCTAAGCGTTACAACAAATTTAATTCAAAACCTGATTCAGGACACTCAAAAAAATCAGCAAACGCTTCTAGTAAAATTCGCATTATTAGCGGAAGTTTTAAAGGCCGCAAAATAGCAGTTGCAAACGCAGATGGATTAAGGCCTACCACGGATAGAATCAGAGAAACTCTCTTCAATTGGCTCATTGGCTCTATTGCCGAAAAACGTATCTTGGACATGTATGCGGGCACCGGAGCACTTGGTTTTGAAGCTTTATCTAGAGGCGCTTCTCATTGTACATTTTTTGAAATAAATAAAATGCCTTTTCGTCAACTAATAGAAAATGCAGACTTACTTAGCGTATCAAATAAGTGCAATTTCAAGAATATGGATGTTTTAACAATACTTAACGAATCGGAGCATCAGTTTGATTTGATATTTATAGACCCACCCTTCGGAAAAAATTTAGTGAATCCAAGTATTTCTGAATTGATAAAGGCAGACCTTTTAGCAAGCAATGCATTGATTTACGTTGAATGTGAAAACAATTACGCAATTGATGACTTCGAAAATCTTATGGTTATTAAAACGTTAGAAACTAAGACATTTACTTCAAGATTATACAAATATTCGAAAATATCTTAATTAACTCGATAAACCAAGATTACTGATCTTTTCATTTCTGAAACTATCTCTTAAATACATAAGCTCTTCTACGTTAGGGGTATTCGAAGCTAAGTATTCAATAAGTGACTCAATCAGTTCAATTTCGTAAATGACCAACTCTGATTCTCTAATTTGGGCAGGCGTGAGGTCAGAATCATTCTGGACACGCAAATATCTTTCAATGTCACCTTGACTCAGCTTGGCTAGCATTACAGCCGGCTGTAATTCACTTCCCGCGAAGGTATCGATAAGCACATTTAGTCCAACTAAAAAATCCAAAGTCGATTTTGATGCCAAACTATCATCCTCTATTTCATCGAGTAATAGCCCTATTTTTTCCGCATTGTTAGCAAAATTTTGTTTCTTTTTAAATGCTGACATCCAGAATTTATTAAGTACAGATTCTAATAAATCCAGAGGCTGTTGTTCCCCTAGAGAATTAAAATATATCCTCGCGTTTATGAACATTCTTTCTGCAATACAAAGCGATATAATAACTGAATCTTGCAATTCCAGCGTTCGAAGACGTGAAAATAAGGTGAGCTTTTTGGTCACTATAAGCCTCTTAAAAATATGATGTAATCGGAAATCCCGTTGAGTAGCATTTGAATAGCAAGCATTACTAATATCATCCCCATTAAGCGTTCTATTGCTCGAATTCCTTTATCACCCAAGAGTATATGAACTTTTCCTGCGGTTAGCAGAATTATTGAGCTTGAAAACCAAGCTAAAAATAATGAGACTGTCCAATGTAACATCTTATCTGGGGATTGGCTGGACAAAAGAATTAAAGCCGCCATAGTTGAAGGTCCAGCTATCATAGGCACGGCTAAAGGAACTATGAAAGGCTCTTCTCCCTCACTAAAATTCATTATTCCACCTGGCTTTGGAAAAATCATTTTAAGTGCAATTATAAATAGTATGACGCCACCCGCTATGCTTACGGTTTCTTGTTGGATTTGTAAAAAATCCAACAAGGACTGCCCGATGTAGAGAAATACAACTAGGATTAAAAGAGCTATTGAGAGTTCTCTAAGAATAATTTTAGTTCTTCGTTCTGAGGGAACACTTTTAAGGACACTCAAAAAAATCGGAAGATTTCCTAAAGGGTCCATAATTAAAAACAACAAAGTAGCCGCAGCCAAAATATCCATTAATTTTCCTAACAGTTACAACTTAACTTTAAAACCATAAATCAATAACTAAATTTTGAATGTCCTGAAAAAGATAATCGAACCTCAGTTTGATATATTTGAGTGTCCAAAACGCTGAGATTCAGGGCTTTAAACCATCAAACTTAAAGTTTTTCTAAAATATATTAAAATTTATTAAATTTTGGTCGCTATATTGTATATCAATTACAAACATATTAAGAGTTTATCATGGCATTAATGACTGTTAGTGATGTAGCAGAGTATTTGCAAATTCAAACAGGCAGAGTAGAGCGTTTAGCTAGAGAAAGTTTGTTAATCGCTAAATCTAAAGACGAAAGTGGCTCACCACTTTTTGAAAAAGATGATGTACAGCGCTATAAAGAGCTAGCCGAACGTTTAGGCGGGCTATAGCGAAACAAAGTTTCGGAAGCGGATATCCCTTTAATCCATCGCTTACCTAATTTTTGAGCCCACATTTTTAAACTTTCAGAGTCACCGATAGCTGACGAAAAAGCTTCGGTTAATTTGTTTTTTTGCAATACGAAACCCGATTTAGGCGAATAGTCTTGTAGTTTCTTTGACCATTCATCTACTTCTTTAAGCAGCATTTCACTATAATCTTCAAATGTAATTTTCAATTGGGAAGTGTTATTCAATACATCTTCAAACGAAACAAAATTTTTGATATTTGACGCTTTATTTAGCCTTAGTCCAAAGCCAGTATGCTTGAACCTTCTGATATTATCTGTAATATCAGCTCTAAATGGATTTAAATCTACGTACTTCATGCACTCAATAATAGCTTCTTCTGATAGTAATGCTTGAGATTTAAATCTCCCTTCCCAGAAGCGTCCTGTACAATCGTCTTCTTTGTTTGCTTTTTTGGATATAAATTCATTAAGTGCCTTCATGAACCAGCTTATATTCAATAATCGAGCGCGGTACTTTTTAGCAAATTGACTGATAATCAACTTATTAAGTCCTTTTTGAGGCGATAGAAGAGCTAATTCGACGATACCTGGAAGTCGGTAAAGCTTTCCCCAACGTAGAATGACGTCCTGATCTGACAAGACGGCACCATCTTGTTGAGAAATTTTCAAAACCAAGTGGTAATGATTTGACATAATTGCATAGGTACAAATCTGAATACAAAAGATTGAAATCAGGAACTCAATTCGTTCCTCTATCCACTCTTTCCGGTGCTCATAACTGTTGCCTGTAAGCCCGTCTATACCGCATAAAAATGCTCGTCTTACGCACCTTGTAAAACAATGGTAATACTCTGTAATTTCTGGATTAATTAGGTGCTTCCTTGCAACCGTCATAATTAAACCTCAATTGAGATAGTAGATAAGCATTTACTCTAAATGGAACTGGATTTAAAAACACCTGTCCATTAGTGCAGACTTAAAAATTTTTTATTAATATTTCTGAAATTGTTCGAACTCCCAAACCTGTTGCACCTTCAGGCATTATTTCAGTACCGTTTCTATTATAAGCCGCAGCCAAGTCAAAATGCAGCCAAGATCCTTCATACCCCTCTACAAATCTGGATAGGAAACCTGCGGCGTTTGATGCTCCACCAGCTCCGCCTCCCTTTTGAGGTCGACTATTAGCAGTGTCTGCAAAAGGCGATGGGCATTTAAATTGATGGTTGAGGGTAAGAGGTAATTGCCAAAGAGGTTCATTTACGTTGCAGGCAAAGTTCAACGCTTTTGCGGCAAGTTCCTTATTCAGTGAAAATAGGGCATTGTAGTCACCACCTACAGCCATAACTGCGGCTCCAGTTAGGGTAGCTGCATCTATGATTAAAGAAGGATTATTTTCACAGGCCGCTATTAAACCATCAGCTAACACTAACCGACCTTCCGCATCTGTATTAACAATCTCAACTGTCAGGTCATTTTTATATTTTAAAATGTCACCTAATTTATATGCGTGTCCACTTACCAAATTTTCTGCACAGCACAAATAAAGTTTAACCCGTTTTTGCAGACCCAACATAATGGCTAAACCTAGAGCTCCTACTACAGTTGCCGCTCCCCCCATATCACATTTCATATCCAGCATGCCTTCACTTGATTTTAAGCTATAACCTCCGCTATCGAATGTGATTCCTTTTCCTACTAAAACGCAGCTCACATCCTTTTCCTGTATTGGATTAAAATCGACCTCTAATAAAACAGGGGGCCTTTCGCTCCCTCTACCAACTGCATAAATACCGTTGATTTCTTGTTCAGCCAACTCATTACCTATGATCTCTTTTACAGACACGGTTAGGGGATCATCTACCAGGCTAACCAACCAATCTGCCGAAAGTTTTGATAAAATCTCTGGACTCAAATTTTCAGGTGTCTCGTTGGTTAAACTTCTAACAAAGTAAAGTGCTTTTTTATGTGCCAAAAGCCATTGTCTGTCATCATCTGTAGTTTCAGAAGCAAACTTAACTTCTAGATTTTGTTTGGGGGAATAAAAAGCTTGGATTACCGCATATTGCTGCTCCCTACTCCAACTTCCTTCAAGCTTTACTGAAGTAAAACCTAGTGACAAAAATTTGCGTGTCCCTTTTCTAATATCATCCAAAACCGAGGTTTCGGTTGCATTAATGGTGATTGCATTTTCAGATAGAGAGTAAAGCGTGCTTGGCTGGGTTGGCTCTACGTTTAGATATAAATTTATAGAAGATTCTTTTTTCATTTTTTGTTCTTTAAATATGTTTAATCTTAGTGGCTTGTGATTCATTATATACAAAGCGTTATCAGAAGAGAAAAAAGCAAACAAAGGACAGTCAATTGTTTACATTTCCAACACCTTTAATTCAAGGTAGTTTTCAAACTAGATATAAACGCTTTTTAGCTGATATTAAGTTACCTGAAAATAAGGTTATTACAGCACACTGTGCCAATACTGGCGCAATGACTAGCTGTTACTATCCTGATTGCACGGTTTTTTTGTCAAAAAGTGATAATCCAAAACGCAAATTGGCATACTCTTGGGAGTTAAGTACGGATTTACACGGAAACTTGATCTGCGTTAATACAAGTATAGCGAATAGATTCGTCGAAAACGTGCTTAAAGAAGGGAAAATTTCAGAATTTCAAGCTTATTCTTATATAAGGCGAGAAGTAAAGTTTGAAGACAGTCGACTAGATTTTTTAATTGAAGATGAAAAATCAAATTATCTTTATCTTGAAGTAAAGTCTGTCACCCTTGCAGATAGTCATGGCAGTAAATTCCCTGACGCTAAAACGGTGCGAGGACTAAAACATTCATTATCACTCATTAAAGCCAAGCAAAAAGGTTTTGACGCCTGCCTTGTTTACGTCATCATGCGTAATGGTCAAGATACTTTTCGCCTGGCGTCCGATGTGGATCCCATTTATACCGCTAGTGTCAAAGAATTAGTCAATTTTGGCATTAAAATTTTAGTCATTTATACGAAAATTACACCACAGAGTATTGAGGTATCTAATTACATACTCATTAATCATTAAAAAAAGATTGCAATTTCTGAAAAAATGCCCATATTACCGTCCTTAAATTTTTTGAGGAAGTTTGTCTTCCCCAAAGACATGGAGCCGAAACAACAATTCTGGATAAAAGGATTGTGAGGAATCAAGAGTAGAGAGGGCTTATGCCAACAGAAAAGAATAAATCGATTGGTCTATTAGCACTTGCAGGTTTAGAACCTTATCAAGAAAAACCTGACGAAGAGTATATGAATGATGCTCAAATGACGCATTTTAGAAAAATACTCAATGCTTGGCGCGTTCAACTTAGAGAAGAAGTTGATAGAACTGTTCATCATATGCAAGATGAGGCTGCAAATTTTCCTGATCCAGTGGATAGAGCAGCGCAGGAAGAAGAATTTAGCTTAGAACTGCGAACTCGAGACCGAGAGAGAAAGCTCATCAAGAAAATTGAAAAAACCTTAAAACGAATTGAAGAAGACGACTTTGGTTTTTGCGATTCTTGCGGCATTGAAATAGGGATTAAACGTCTTGAAGCTCGCCCCACAGCTGATCTTTGCATAGACTGTAAAACAATGGCTGAAATAAAAGAAAAGCAATTACAAGGCTAATAATAGGGTTAATTGAGGCCTAATTTCTTGATTAACCCGCCTTAAAAATAAATTTTAATTTGCTTATCAATGCGAAAAGTCTCTCGATTTGCCCCCTCACCTACTGGGCCTCTTCACTTTGGATCCCTTGTTTGTGCATTTATTTCTTATGTTATTGCTAAACAAGATGGGGCAGATTGGCTTGTCCGTATTGAAGATCTTGATGAACAACGCTGCAAGTCAGAGTATGTTAATTCAATCTTAACAACCTTAGAATCTCATCATCTATTGTGGGATGGTGAAATCATATACCAATCAAAGCGTTCCAACCTCTACCTGGAATATATAAATGCGCTTAGAGAAGATAATCTTTTATACGGATGTAGCTGTTCCCGCAAAGAAATAAAGCTTCGAAGTAGCTTTTATGATGGATTTTGCCGAAATAAACATCTTCCTTTATACGGCAATATTGTTCGGCTTAAAAATGATGATTGTGCTACGAACTTTTATGACCAACATTTGGGACACGCAAAAGTTGACAGTTATCTTACACTTGAAGATCCTGTGCTACGAAGAGCCGATGGACAGTTTACCTACAACCTTGCTGTCATTGTCGATGACATCGAGCAAAGCATAACCCAGATTGCAAGAGGCAGTGATTTATTTGAATTAACGCCACTACACATAGAGCTATTTCAACACTTTAATTATAAATCGCCCGAATTTTTTCATTTACCCCTTGCCGTACACCAATTGGGGACAAAGTATTCAAAGCAAGCTTATTCTCCACCCATTTCAAATAAAAATGTAATGGACAATTTAAAAAGTTGCGTGTCCTTTATGGGGGGTAAACCCGATGAAATGTCAGAATTTAACAATGTTGATGAATTAATTGAATGGACAATTTCAAATTGGAATCGTCAAATGCTACCAAAAGTAAGAGAAATTATCGTTTCACAAACAAATGGCTTATACTTCGCACAGTAAAGTATTGCATGTCCCAAGGATTTTTTAAGTTTAAATGTCAAATACTAGGTTAACTAAACTCACTCCAACGCGAATACCGAAAAGTCGTCACAACCTAAGATCTAGTGCTTTATCTGAAAACGCTGTAACTGTATTGTCTACACTGAATGATGCTGGCTTTGACGCTTATGTAGTAGGTGGTTGGGTTAGAGACAGTTTGTTAGGTATGTCCCCCAAAGACGTTGATATAGTAACTAACGCGACGCCAGAACAGATTAAAGGGCTATTTAAAAACTGCAGGTTAATCGGAAGGCGCTTTAGGTTGGCCCATGTCTATTTTGGTAGAGAGATTCTTGAAGTTGCAACATATCGAGGTCATCACACTGAGGACAGTGACAACGAATTAAGCCAATCTAGTTCCTCAGGTCAACTGGTACGAGATAATGTATTTGGCTCTATAGAAGAAGATGCTGCTAGACGAGATTTTAGTTTAAATGCGATGTATTTCGATGCTCGAAGCGACTCCATTCTCGACTTTGCAAATGGGATGGCATCTCTAAAAGAGAAAACTCTAACTATGATCGGGGAGTTAGAAAATAGGTTTACTGAAGATCCCGTTCGAATGCTAAGAGCTGTTAGATTTTCCAATAAACTTGATATGCAAATTCCAACCGATATGACACAGGCAATAATCAAGTTTGGACATTTGTTGGCAACAATACCACCAGCCAGATTATTTGAAGAAATTAATAAGTTGTTTTTATCCGGTAAGGGGCAGAAGGCATTAGATTCGTTGATAGAACTCAGCCTAATGAAACATTTGTTTCCGACTTGGGCAGCTAGTGCTAAATCCAAAGATTCGAAAGAATATCACTTCGCACGAAAAATGTTGACCAATACAGATGAAAGAATTGCGACTAACAATAGGGTCACTCCCGCTTTTTTGTATGCAACGATTCTTTGGTATTCTTTAGAGGAAAAAACAGAAACATTGGTTCAAGAAAGTAACCTGTCTCGATATGATGCGATTAATATTGCTGTTGTTGAAACCTTAACCCTACAGTGTAAGAGAGTTATGATTCCAAAACGTTTCTCTGTAACCATGCGCGAGATATGGTCGCTACAATACAGATTAACAAGGCGCTTCGGGAAAAAGCCTTTTGCTCTTATAATGCACGCAAAATTTAGGGCCGCTTATGATTTTCTATGTTTAAGAGCTGAAGTTGAAGGCGGGCAAATGCTTGAGTTGGCCGAATGGTGGACTGACTTTCAAAAGGCTGACCAAAATAAAAAACGTCAAATGGTTCTTCCATCCAAATATAAAGGCAAAAGGGCTAAAAATTCAAGGCGATAATTATGTTATTAGATATAGCTTACATTGGATTGGGTAGTAATTTAAAAAATCCCAGCCAGCAAATTAAAGACGCTTTACGAGAACTCCATCAAAGCTCAAATATTTGTGTACAAGCTTGTTCTCATTTGTATAAAAGTAAACCTCTAGGCCCACAAAATCAGCCTCTTTATACCAACGCTGTGTGTAAATTAAACACTTCATTATCTCCCATTGAACTTCTCGATGTATTACAAAGTATTGAAACAAACCATAAAAGAGAACGAAATGGCGAAAAATGGGGGCCTAGAACCCTAGATCTGGATATATTGTTATTTAATCAAGAGCGAATAAATTGCGAAAGATTAAAAGTGCCCCATATAGGCATGCAACACAGGGAATTTGTATTAGTACCTTTATTTGAAATCGCTCCGGATTTAGTCATGCATGACGGCAGAAGTCTGGCAGCATGGATCAACGACTGTGATTTAAACGGCTTAAAACGCCTGAACAATAAAATAGATTTCGCCAGCATAGCGGCTTAATTATTTAATAATTACTTGGGACACTCAGTTTATTTAAGGAATTTGGACACGCAATGAAAAAAGTGACAGTTTCGACCCTAACAAAAATGAAGCAAGAAGGTGAAAAAATTGCTTGTCTTACAGCGTACGATGCTAGTTTCGCTAAGCTTTTCGATACTTCTGGGGTAGAAGTATTGCTGATTGGCGATTCTTTGGGGATGGTATTAAAAGGTGAGGACGATACCCTTTCAGTCAGTGTTGAAGAGATTGCTTATCATGTAAAAAGTGTCAGAGCAGGAACTAATAAATCAATGGTTGTCGCTGATATGCCATTTATGAGCTATTCCACACCTGAATTGGCTTGTACAAACGCCGCAAAATTAATGGCCAATGGCGCGAATATGGTAAAGCTCGAAGGTGGTGACTGGTTATATGAAACCATAAAACAATTGGTTGAAAGAGGTGTACCTGTATGTGGACATCTTGGCTTGACCCCTCAATCAGTGAATGTGTTTGGTGGTTTCAAAGTTCAAGGCAGAAACTCTGAACAAGCCGAAGCCCTCCTTCAGAGTGCAAAGCAGCTTGAACAAGCAGGGATTCAATTGCTTGTATTAGAATGTGTACCTCAATCCTTGGCTGAACACATCAGTCAAAATTTGAGTGTCCCAGTAATCGGCATTGGGGCGGGAGCAGATACAGATGGGCAAATTTTAGTCATGCATGACATGATAGGAGTAAGTGCCAATTATATGCCTAAGTTCTCCAAAGATTTTTTGGCAGAAACAGGTAGTATCTCAAAAGCCGTTGAAGCTTATGTATCAGCAGTAAAATCTGGTGATTTTCCCAGTAATGAACACTCTTTTGATTAATGTAGAATTTAGCAACAATGAAGATAGTTGAAAACATTTTAGAATTACGTGAGTTAAGACGCCAGTGGCAAATAGATGGAGAGAAAATTGCTTTTGTTCCCACAATGGGAAATTTGCATAATGGACATCTTAAGCTCGTTAAAGAAGCGCAAAAAAAAGCCTCAAAGGTCGTAGTATCAATCTTTGTAAATCCTCTACAATTTGGTCCAGATGAAGATTTAGATGCTTATCCAAGAACAATAAAAGAAGACACCGAAAATCTAGAGAAACTGGGCGTTGATCTATTATTTTTACCAAAAACACAAGATATATACCCCAGAGGTTTAGAACAACAAACATTTGTTGAAGTGCCCGGTATTTCTTACATGATTTGTGGTGCTAGTCGCCCTGGACATTTCAGAGGCGTTGCGACCATTGTTTGTAAACTATTTAATATGGTACAACCAAATCAAGCTTATTTTGGCAAAAAAGATTTTCAACAGCTGCAAGTAATTCGAGCTATGGTGACAGATCTTTCCATGAATTTAGAAATTTACGGCGTTGATACAGAACGAGATTCATCTGGATTAGCTTTAAGTTCCAGAAATAACTACTTAAACGAAAATGAAAAACAAATTGCGCCTAATTTGTATAAAACGATCTGCACTGTTTCCGATAAACTGACTTCGGGAAGAAAAGACTACTCTAAAATCATTACAGAAGCTAAAGAAGCACTGGGCGAATTTGGATTTAAAACCGATTATATTGAAATAAGATGTGCCAACACATTGATGTTACCCAGCTATGAAGATAAAGAATTGGTTGTCTTAGCCGCGGCTTTTCTCGGAAAAACCAGACTTATAGACAACCTTCAAGTATCTCTTTAAGAATCCGTAGCCAATAGTTTTGCGGCATCTTTGGCGAAATAGGTCAAGATGCCATCTGCGCCAGCTCTTTTAAATGCTAATAGTGATTCCATCATCACTTTCTCTTTATTTAGCCAGCCCGCATTGAAGGCAGCCACGTGCATCGCATATTCTCCACTGACTTGGTAAGCGAAAGTAGGCACTGAAAACTCAGTTTTACAACGTCTTACAATGTCTAAATATGGCATCCCAGGCTTCACCATTACCATGTCAGCGCCTTCCTCTAAATCCATTCCAATTTCTTGTAAAGCCTCATCACTATTGGCAGGATTCATTTGATAAGTAGACTTATCGCCGCCTTTTAAATTAGATGCTGAGCCTACAGCATCTCTAAAGGGGCCATAGTAACTGGATGCATATTTTGCTGAATAGGCCATGATGCAAGTATTTATAAATCCGTTTTCCTCAAGATTAGACCGAATTTTACCCACTCGCCCATCCATCATATCAGAGGGTGCCACAACATCTACGCCAGCTTCTGCGTGACTTAACGCTTGTTTTACAAGGGTTTCAGAGGTGAGGTCATTTAGGACGTATCCGTGTTCGTCAATAATGCCATCTTGACCATGGGTAGTAAATGGATCCAGCGCTACATCTGAGATCAAAATAATGTCATCACCAAATCGGCTTTTTAATTCTCGAATTGCCGCTTGCGCTAAACCGTCGGTATTAAAAGATTCTTCCGCTAACAATGATTTTTTACTTTGTGAAACGACTGGAAATAATGCGAAACTTTTCACACCGTAGGACACGCAATCTTTTACTTCCTCTATTAAAAGATCCAAACTAAAACGATAAATGCCGGGCATTGAATCGACAGGCTCTTTTCGCTGCTCCCCTTCCAAAACAAACATCGGAAAAATTAAATCGCTAGCTTGGAGCGAGTTTTCTGTGACTAATTGGCGAATTGCCTGCGTTCTGCGCAATCTTCTTGGTCTATGGTTAGGAAACATATAGAGGCTTAGTTTATGTTAATTGATGTGTATTATGCAGCAGAGTAAATAGGATTGCGACCCTTTGTCAGCGCTAAATCAGCCTGTTTTTAAGGTAAAACCTTTGATAGTGGAAGAGCAGACTTAATCAACAAACCTTTGCGTGTCCCAAAAAAAATTGAGTGTCCTAGGTTATATTAGTAATCTTCGGCAATCACAACATTGCGGCCATTTTGCTTTGCCTGGTAAAGCAACTTATCTGCAAATCCAAACAATAATTTTTGTTCATCTTCAGTCGCCACAACTCTGCTAGTTACGCCTATACTCACGGTAAACGACAGATGTTTACTTTGATATTTTGTATCGTGCTCTTCAGTCGCTTTACGAATGTTTTCCATAAGCTTTTTAGCACCAGACAGGTCCGTATTCGGTAAAAGTGCGACAAATTCTTCGCCGCCATAACGACAAATAACATCGGCGGGACGCTTAATGTTTTGTTGCAAGATAATGGCGAAAGTTTTTAAGCATTCATCGCCTGCCAGATGACCAAATTCATCGTTTACCTTTTTGAAATAGTCAATATCCAAAACAGCGACTGACAATGGTGTTCTTTCTCGTCGGCTACGTCGAATTTCAGCGATATATCGTTTATCAAAATAACGTCTATTCATTAACCCAGTCAGAGGATCTATTGCACTTAATCGCTCAAGTTCATTATTGGCTTCAGATAACTCTCTTAACGCAATTTCTAGTTCTAGGGTTCGCTCTTCAACTCTGTATTCAAGCTCTTGCTTGGCTTTTTCTTGGACACGCAAAAGATCATCTTTGGCCAAAATTGCTTGGCGCTCGCTTTCTATTGCAGAAGCCCTTGCAGTTTCAGTTTCTTTATATTGACTACTGAAACTCATCGCTAACGCTAGGGCCAGAAGCATAGTCTCAGTAATTGCCCCAACCATTAACAAATAACTGCCATCAATAGGAAACTCATAAAGCCCTAAGTTTTCAAAGGTCGTTGTTAACCCACTTAGCAATAAGACTCCCCAAGCAGCGGTAAAAAACTGCGCAACCAAGCTTCCATTTATTGCGAGACTTACTGCTGACACCACAATGAAAGGAGCCGACAGGGCAATCATTAACAAAACTCCCTTTATCATGATTTCATAAGGGAATATTGAACTCGCGAAAAACATAATGAAACAGACGTACTTGATAGCATTTAAGGTTAAATAAAGCCGTTTACTCGTTCGTTTTAATTCTAAGATATCGACTGATAATTGAATGATTAACGCGATTGTTAGACAGGCAAAAAATAAAATGGCGCGCTCTTGAAACCAAATATTGTCTGGCCAGAAGAATCGAAAACTCACGCCATGTAAGGTCGCCACTACCATCGCAAAACAAAATACATAACAAGTATAGATACCAGCGGTCTTGTTTTTTGTAGTAGCAAAAATAAATAAGTTCGCTACTGCCATTGCCATCATGTAGCCAAAAAATAACCCAATAAATAGTTTGTGCGCACCGCTATATTCCAAGAAGTCAGAGTCTAGCCAAATGCGCATAGGCATTTTTACCGGCCCTTTAGTACTGACTTTAAAATATATATCTATGCGTTTAATATTTTCAGGAATCGGTAGCAAAAATTGCTCGTATTGTACTGGTCTATACTCAAAGTTTTGCGCATCACCGACAGTATAGGTCGCAACGATTTCTTGTGTATCAGCATCTATCATCCAAATATCAACATGATCTAATAGTCCGTAGTTGATTTCCATTAAGTAAGATAAGGATGGATTAGGTGTTTTGAAATTAGCTTTAAACCAATACGGGTTTTTCGATACCCCGGAGTTTCTCTTAGTCGCTTTTTCCCACTTATCCTCCGACAATTCCAATACTTGGGGGAGTTCAAGAAACTGCTGGGTTTGTTCATAGTAAAAAAGTTCCGGTGCAACACTTGCATCAGAACCTTTCTTAGTTAAAGCCATAGTAAGCAATAACAAACTTAAACCAAAAAGAAATACTATACCGGCTATCCAAGAGCTCTTATTTCTGGCTAAGATATGGTTTGCTTCCATTTCAGTCCTTAAATGCTGAAAATAATTTAAACGCGTTTTGCTTAGTCTTCGATAGTATTCTATCGGCATTTTCACCAATTATTTCAGCTATTTCTTGTGAAACATGAATAATGTTTTCAGGTACATTGATACGGCTTTTCGATTTTAAGGTTTTTGGAAAGAGGTATGGAGAATCGGTTTCTAATAACATTCTTTCAAGAGGAAGAGAACCAACAGCTTCTCTTAAGTCAATGCCTCTTTTTAAATCACATACCCAACCTGTGACCCCAATATAGCATCCTAAAGAGAGATATTGAGTTAATTGAGCTTGATTGCCGGTGAAACAATGAGCAATTTTAAATTTTGTATTTTTTGCGTGTCCCGTTAATAATTCAACCTGAGTATCAAAGGCATCCCTTTCATGTAGATAAAGGCCCAAGTTATGGGTGGATGCCAATTCAATTTGCTCTTTGAACGCAAAAATCTGTTGTTCAGGCGTAGAAAAGTTACGATTAAAGTCCAATCCGCATTCGCCAATTGCAGCAAAATGAGGGACATCAATTAACCCCATTAAAATATTTTTTGAATCGGCATTCCATTCTTTTGCATGATGAGGATGGACACCCGCAGTGAAATAAAGAGAAATGGGACAGGTATTGAAGTTTTCGCAAAACTCTTTTGCTTTGACCGCTTCTTCAAGGTTACTTGATATAATCAGAATGCCTTCGACACCAGCTTTATAGGCTGCTAATAAAACAGCTTCGGGGTCAAACCTCTTGTCAAATAAATTGACCCCAATATCAAACACAGCTATTTAATTCTTGTAACTTTTGAACGCCGATTAGAATCTGGCGTAGAAAGGAAATAGGACGATAAAAAGCCTTTTTCGACAATAACTTGATCACCTTCATCTACTTTCAAGCGGCTTTTTTCTTTTTCTTTCCAAACTTGCCCTGTATTTAGAGTAAAGATCCTAAAGCCTCTGCTATCTGCTACGATTTTAGTGACTTTGGATGTGATTTCTGTCGGGCTATTATCGGCAATAGGCTTTGCTATCTTTTCAGCGCCAAACTCTTCTATCTCACTCTGACTTATTTGTTTTGCTCTTACCTGTTCTTGAGGACGAGAACTTTCAACCGATTCAAGCTTTTCTACCTTTTTTGCCTTTTTTACAGCTCTGAATATGTCGTCGTAGCAAGCCAAACGCTTCTCGTCCGATTCAATTTTTGCACAATCTTTTGGTGAATTCGAAGCAAAAACCAGCTGATTGATATTTAACAGTAATAGCACAAACAATATTCTTTTAATCATCTTCCTGAATTTCCTCTTCTGCTTCACGCTTTCGAGAATAAATGGAACCTATAATAATCCCAACCTCGTATAGCAGCCACATTGGTACCGCTAAAAGCACTTGTGAAATTACATCAGGCGGCGTTAAGAGCATACCCACGATAAATACACCAACTACAACAAAGGGGCGTTTTTTCCGTAAACTTTGGGCGTCAGTAATTCCCGTCCAACACATTAAAATAATAGCTACAGGAATTTCAAAGGCTACACCAAAAGCAAAAAATATTTTCAAAACAAAATTTAGGTAACTTGAAATATCCGTACTAATCAATACGCCCGCTGGCGCCACGCTGTTGAAAAACATGAAAGCCAAAGGAAATACGACATAGTAGGCAAACGCCATTCCCGCATAAAACAATATGGTAGAACTAATCAAGAGAGGGGCGACTAGTTGCTTCTCATTTCGATACAATCCTGGAGCAACAAACGCCCAAATCTGATACAAGACAACAGGTATCGCAATAAAAAATGACAGAACTAGAGTGAGCTTAAAAGGTGCGAGAAACGGCGAAGCAACATCTGTGGCTATCATTGAAGAGCCTTCTGGCATCTCGGCCAGTAAAGGTGTTGCAATGTAAGCGTATATTTCCTGAGCGAAATAAAACAAACACAGAAAAACAATGAGTACCGCTACTAAGGCCTTAAGTAATCGGCTTCTTAATTCTACTAAGTGTGAGATTAAACTACTGGTCTGCGTCATTCTGCTTTTTTTGCTCTATGGAAATAATATCTTGTTCTGATGTGGAATTAGACTTTTTTGTAGGTTCGTAGGGAGTTTGAACAGACGCAGCGGCCGCTTTAAGCTCTTCAACACTGCGACGAATATCTTCTCCAACATTCTCTAATCCAGCTTTTTCGGCCTTTTTTAGATGTTCATGTAGTTCATGTGTCTTAAGTTGATTTGAGACTTCCTGTTTAAATCCATTGGCTACCGACTTAATGCTTCGGACAGTGTCAATAGTAGAACGGATAGCGCTAGGCAGCCGCTCTGGCCCAAGAACCAACAAAGCAATTATGCCAATGACAAGAAGTTCCCAAAACCCAATATCAAACATAAGCGTTATTCTTTAACTTTTTCTTTCTGTTCAACAGTAGTTTCGGTCGTTGTTTTTTTCTCTTCTACAGCATTAAAGTCAGCATCTTGCTGCTTAGATTTGTCTTCATCATCGCTCATTGCTTTCTTAAAACCTTTTAGAGCAGCGCCTAGATCACTACCCACATTTCGGAGTTTTTTAGTACCGAAAAGTAAAACGACGATGCCGAGAACGATTAATATTTCCCAAAAACTTGGCATATGAGGATCCTTTTTTACTTGTAAAATGGCGATATATTCGCCGTTGACGTATTATCGTGCATTATACCCATTATCTAATTAATATCATTCGAATTAAACTAGGTAAGTGAAAATATTGACGGAAATTATCTATATGTATAATAGGACACGCAAACAAAAATTTAGTTTGCTAGCCTTAAAAAAGGAAATTTGCGTGTCCCAAGTTCGGATTCTAACGATTTGCGTGTCCTGTTTTCTCTGCCTTTTCGGCTTTAGTGTTGAATCAAGCGCTGACGAAAATAAAGATGTACCGGTAGACTTTTGTCTAGAAGACAATTGGATCGACAGTGCATATTGTCGCTTCCATTACTCCATAGACAATTCCGCTAATAGTCTAAACGATATGTTTAAAGTTCATCCTGATGTTGATGATCCTGCGACAACCCGAGGACGACTGCGATTTGGATGGGAGCCAAGAACCGGAAATTTAGCAGAGTTCGATTTTCGATTCCGTATCAGATTAAAACTTCCTGCCTTTGAAAACCGAGTAGAATTATTGTTATCTGACGATGAGGATGACATTAACCGGCAAGATGTTAAAGCAGCACGACGGGATGAATTTAATAACAGTAACAAACCTGTTTTAGCATTACAGTTCAAAACCAAAGAAGACGACAAGATTAGCTACCGCTTAGGATTTGGTCGTGGTAGCCAGTTGTACACTAGAACGCGCTATACTGATGTTTACAAAATAGATGAGAAAATCCACTTATTTTATTTTGCAGAGGCCAATTACTATTCAGAAGACAAGCTAGGATTTGAATTCAATGGTGTTTTAGGCATTGAGTTAAACGAAACATCGGGAGTCGAATTCAATAATAGTTTTCGATTTAGAGATCCTTCGGACGATTGGTACTGGCGTCATGAGTTTCAATATCTACTATTAAAAGACGACAGCGCCAGTTATCTTTATACCGCTAGTATCGAGGGAGTAACAAGACCAAACTATCGAAAAGAACAAATGTTTATGAGCGTTAGATACAAACAGAAATTTTTGAGAGAGTGGCTATTTATTGAGTTAGAGCCTTATGTTTTATGGCTTCGCAAAGAAGATTTTAGAGCAAGCCTAGGCATGGCAGTTAGGTTTGAAGTACATTTCGAAACCTAACCTCGCATGTTGAAAAATTAGATACTAAAACTAGCGCCACAGCCACAAGTGGTCGTCGCATTAGGATTATTTACAAGAAAACGAGAACCTTCTAAACCCTCGGTGTAATCTACGGTACCACCAACCAAATATTGCAAACTCATGGGGTCTACCACTAAAGTTACAGCATCTTTTTCTATGGTCATATCACCTTCATTTACTTTTTCGTCAAAGGTGAAACCATACTGAAAACCTGAACAACCACCGCCTGTGACATACACACGTAACTTTAATTCGGGGTTTTGCTCTTCTTCGATTAATGTTTTGACTTTTTTTGCCGCGGCATCACTAAACTCAATCGGCATTGCTGTTTCTACAGTCATTTAATAACTCCAGTTAATTTGCATCCGGCTTCTCGCCGACATCTTGGTGCGAATTATCTAGTACCTGACTAATTTAATCAAGTATTATAGGTTCTTCAGCAAGCGCTTCTCGCCAAGAGATAGACGTTGAATAAGAACCTCGTTTTCGATTGTACTTATACACGTCAGTGGAAATTTCAAATCGTTCAGGAACAAAACCGTCAGGCACTGTGATGTTAAATTCAATTACTTGAAAATATTTAAAGGCAAAGGCTAAAGGACTTGTTGGATTTCCCCGCAATTGATCGACATTCATAGATGAAGCTTTTCCATTAAGACTGCCCAACAAAACCACTTTCAACTGCCCTTTGATCACAGCCTTAATATTTTCTTGTTGCAATAGCATCAATTTAATTGAGTAGTTGTTTTCGCTAGCATTTTTAGTAATTTCGGCTCGTTCAACCACAAAGCCATCTTGGGTCATCTCTGGCGCCATCACTCGTTGATAAAACGAAACCTGTTGTCTAAGATCAGATGTCTTGTCTAATGCTTGAGATAAAGATTCTTTGGTGTTTTCTAGACTCAATTTCAACACATCTTTTTCAATCTTGAGCTTATTTAGATCTGCATTTAGCCGTTCATTTTCTGAAATTAAATTTTGCGTGGTTTGCTTTGCTCTAGCTTGTTCTTCTATATCGACTTTAATGCTGGTTTTGCCTAATTGAAATCCTAATGCACAAAAAACTATGACTGCCACCACCCAAATCCAATATCGACTAATTAGTCCAACTTGTTGTTTTGATTCACCAACTTGCAACAAATATTCTCCCCGAATTTTCTTCTGTGCTAGTATACAGTTAAATCCGCAAAATATGACCGCAATATAACGAAAAGTGTCAGAATAACAATAGACATGCAAAAATCATTACTGCAAAAATTGCTTCAACACCTACGAAAGATGTTGTCGATTCCTTCGACTTCCATAGAGCTATGTTTAGTGGGATTGATTGGCGGCGTCATTGCAGCCATTGTGATTGTACTATTTCGTGGCAGTTTAACCCTTTGGCACCAATTAATGTTGGGCGAAATTGGTAATTACGCTTATTTACCTGACTGGCAACGCTTTTTATTACCAATTGTAGCCATAGGCTTGGTTTTGTTGGTTGCGCTTATTACAGGATTTAAACACTATCGTTTAGGTATCCCCTTTGTTATACATCGGCTAAAAATGTTTTATGGCCACATTCCACTGCCGACATCTGTAAACCAATTCTTCGGTGGTATTTTAGCTTTGGGGAGTGGCTTTGTGGTAGGGAAAGAAGGTCCAAGCGTGCATCTTGCCGCCGCTGCGAGTCATTATGTCGGCCGTTGGCTAAGCTTGCCATTTAATTCTTTGAGAATTTTAGCCGGGTGTGGCATTGCAGCAGGAATCTCAGCCGCATTTAATACCCCATTTGCTGCCGTTATTTTTGTAATGGAGGTGGTGCTCAGAGAGTATAAAGTACATGTTTTCATTCCTGTCATGCTGGCAGCAGCCTGCGGTTCGGTGCTAACACGAGCGGTGTTTGGTGATGTAAATGAACTGTCGTTTTTAACATTTACCCCTATTTCTGGTTTAGAGCTTTTGTATCTCGTCTTTATTGGATTTTGTATTGGCTCCATGGCCGCATTGTTCAATAAACAACTGATGCTAATCATGGCTTTTTTCCGCCATACCAATATGGTAGCAAGATTGTTGATAGCCGCAGTCATCACTGGGGCAATTGGATATTTTTACCCAGCAGCGCTAGGAGCTGAATTTATCAATGTAGAAAAACTACTTACCGATTCACAAAGTTTTCAAGTTCTACTCATTTTGTTTGCTTGCAAGTTCATGTTAGCCACTATAGCCATAGGCTTAGGTGTACCTGGCGGTATTGTTGGCGCCGTAATGGTTATCGGCATGCTTTTAGGCATGTTGTTAATAGTGCCTTTATCATACATTGGTGAAGTATCTTCTGTTACCAACTATGCGTTACTAGGGTTAGCGGGATTTTTAGCAACCGTGCTGCATGCGCCAATGGCCGCCCTTTCCGCAGCAATGGAATTAGCCGCTGATTCTCGCGTGGTTTTGCCTGCGATTATCGTGATAGTCACCGCTTATATCACCTCTAAACAATTGTGGAAAAACAGTTCAATTTTTATTCAGCAATTGGATTTTCAGGGGCTACCGTACGCCAGTACTGCAATCAGAGGAATGCTTCAATACACTGGTGTTTTAGCGCTTATTGATAAAAATTTCGCAGTAATGGAAAACGTTGACCATGAAGGTCTTTATGAGTTTTTACAGCATACCCCAGATCAAAAACTTATTCATATTAAAGGTGATGAATATACCCAAACAAGCATCGAATGGGTAAGCTTAAGTGTAAGCCTGCATCAAAATGACCATGCCCTTAGCACCCAAAATGTTACTGTACTCACACAACAACACACTCTGGCCGATGTCCATGACGCGCTTTACAACAAAAGAGAAGGTGCAGTAGTAGTGATAGATCAAATTGCGAATCGTGAACAACACTTTATGAGTATAGATGAGATTAGCCAACAAACTTTGCGTGTCCAAAATTTAAGAGAACAGAATATAATGGGGATCATCACTTGGAACATGCTTCATACTTATCTACTTAGAAAACAGCATTAGGAGTCATTTTGAACATTCTGTGGTTAAAAGCTTTTCACGTATTTTTTATGATCGCTTGGATGGCGGGGATATTTTACCTTCCTCGTCTTTTTGTTTACCACGCTGAAACTCAGTCTCAAGAAATACGCGATCAGTTCAAAATCATGGAACGAAGACTCTGGTTCTTCGTAACGCCTTTTGCAATTTTGACTTTGGTGCTTGGCTTGCTCATCATTTATCAATATGGTGGACAATGGCTAAAATTAAGCGGCTGGCTGCATGCTAAGTTATTACTGGTCACTCTATTTTATGTTTACCACGGATATTTGTATGTTTTGCTTAAGCAATTCGCACAAGACCAAAATAAACATAGCCCAAGGTTTTATCGATTTTTAAATGAACTGCCAGTGTTAGCCTTGTTGGCTATTGTGATTTTGGCAATTCTCAAACCATTTTAATCCAGGACACGCAGTTTTTAAATCCTGAAGTCCACCATTTGGCATTTCATCATGGGACACGCAAAAATTTAGTCTTGGATAAATGTCTCAAATTGGTTTGGTAGGAAGTCTACAAGCGCGCCTGAAATTTCAATATATGGCATTTCATCATGGGACACGCAAAAATTTAGTCTTGGATAAATGTCTCAAATTGGTTTGGTAGGAAGTCTACAAGCGCGCCTGAAATTTCAATATATTGCTGCATCGCCAGTGGCAACGACGCTGAAATCTTTTGTAGGTTATTACCAAAATCAATTTGCCCACGAGCTTTGGCTTTATCAAGTGCAGCATTCACATCTGAGAAGGTACTGAACATCATTAAACAATGTTTGAGTTTTTTGGCTAATTTCGGCGCAAGCTCTGGGGATTTAACTTGCATTTTCTGCCAAGCATGTTGCCACACTTTTTCGCTTTGATGATGAGCAACAAGCAGTCCTTGAAAAAAAGACTCTAAAGCAAAATTATCTCCCTCATATTGAAACTCAATATAGTCAGGTAACTGAAAATGCTCGGTTCGCATTTCCGTTAGAACATGCCGGAAGTATTCAAACAGTTGCTCAAATACTCTATCGGCCTGCGCGGTATCTTTGACTCGGCTTTGAATATTAATGGTCCAAGGCAACCAAACATCCGGTAAGGGAATTTCTGGACAAACACAAGCGCCCATCACAACGCCTTCAACATAATATCTATTGTGTAAAAAATAAGTATCTTCGGAAGATTCGAAAAGCTGTTTCAAGTCTGTTTGCATAACACCTTGATGATTATAATTGTTTTCTATAATTTGCTCATGATAGCCTGTATCAACGACGGATAAAACTATAACAATAAAATGAAAACAGCAATTAAAGGCATTATTGTCACAGCGGCATTTATTGGTCCAGGAACAGTCACTACTGCATCAGTTGTAGGCGCAGAATTAGGTTATCAAATTGTCTGGGCCCTTGTGTTTTCAATATTTGCAACCTGCATCCTACAATTAATGGCCCACAGACTGGGAGCCTATGGCAAAATTGGCCTATCTGAAGCCACCCTATTGCTAATTACAAACAAGCCAGCCAAATTTTTAGTTAGTTTTTTGATTATCTGCGCCATTGGGATCGGAAATGCCGCCTACGAAGGAGGCAACATTACGGGCGCAGCACTTGGTATACAAAGCACCTTTGGCGGAAGTTTATCTCTATGGTCAATTCTTATAGGTTCCATCGCTGCAATTTTACTTATCTCCGGTAAATATCAGATTCTAGAAAAGGTATTAGTACTGCTGGTTGCTGGCATGAGTTTTATGTTTATATCGCTTATGTTTGTCATTGGCATCAACTGGTCTTCCCTGGCCTTTGGATTAATCCCTAGATTCCAAGACGTTACGCTCCTTAGTTTAGTATTAGCACTAATTGGCACTACCATTGTACCTTATAACCTATTTTTACATTCCGGCATGACAGCCGCCGATAAGTCATCTGAGCAAGATAAAGAATGGCCGTTATTCTTGAGTCTTGGCCTTGGTGGTCTTGTGACATTAGCTATCATTTCTAGCGCAGCTACCGCCTTTTTTGCTCAAGGCATCATGTTAGATAAACAAAACCTTGCTCAACAATTAGAACCAGTGCTCGGAGAAAGAGCCAGTATATTTTTTGCTTTAGGTCTTTTTTCTGCGGGTATCACCAGCGCAATTACCGCGCCTTTAGCTGCAAGTTATGCCATATCAGGACTTTTTGGATGGACGCAATCACTTAAACACAAAGGCTTTATGTCGGTAGCCTTGCTCATAGTTATCTTTGGTACATTAGTCTCTAGTTTAGGCTTTAAGCCTTTCAGTGTAATTTTATTAGCTCAAACAACAAACGCGATTTTATTGCCAATTTCGGCCATCTTGTTGCTAATTGCTTGCAATAGTACAAAAATAATGAAAAGTAAAACTAATTCCCGAGGCGTGAATTTGGCCGCTATAAGTGTCATTTTGGTGGTGTTTCTGCTTTCACTAATGAAGTTAATAGGCTAAAAAAGTAGCTTTTGTATATTAGAGACTTGCGAGCCATTGTGTAGGATTAAGCGCCTTACCTTTGTGTCTTATTTCGAAATACAAACTTGCTTCATCTTGACCTCCACTGGTCCCAACCAAACTGATGGTGTCTCCTTGAGAGACAACATCGCCAACATTTTTTAACACCGCTTGATTGCGCCCATACACTGACATGTAGCCTTCTCCGTGATCAACAATTACCACTAAGCCAAAGCCCCTTAACCAATCTGCGTAAAGTACTTTTCCATCTGCAACCGCAGAAACTGGGGTGCCAGCAGAGGCGCGAACCACTATGCCCTTCCATCTAACCTGCCCTTGTCTACGTTTGCCAAACAAGGCTTCCACTCGGCCATTGGTCGGTTTTACCAGCGAGCCTTGCATGCCATTGAGTCCGGATAAGACCACAGATGAAGTTGATCTTTCCCTTGCTCTTGCCGCAGCTAATTCAGCCTGCTCTATTGCATTTATCAGAGATTTTTCTTGTTCTTCCAATCTAGCGACGCGCGCTTGATCAGTCTCAATTTGTTGATTTAATTCCCGTAATTTTGCGAATCTGGCTTGTTGCTGATTCCGTAGCTGATCACTTTGCTGCTTTTGTTCAACTTTAAGATTGTTCAAGTCATTGCGTTTTTTGTCTAACTGCTGGGTTACCTCTTCAAAGGTCTTTATTAGTCCTCTGAAAGATTCAATTTGTGCTTTTCTCGCTTTATTTAAATACTGGTAGTAAGTTAAGACTCTTTCCAATGAGCTGGCTTTTTCTTGGTTAAACAACATTTTCGCATAATCATAATCACCGGCCATAAAAGCGCTTTTCAGTTGATTCGCTAAGTATTCTTGCTGTTGCCCAATTTTTTTTTCAGTCACCGATTTTTCCACTTCTAAAGCAGTGATGTCTTTATTGGTCTGCACTAATGCGCGGTCAGTTTTATTCAGTAGCGTGGCGGTTTCTGCAATCTCTAATTCAGCTAATTTTAATTCTTGCTGTAATCTTTCACTGTCTTTAAGGTTTTCGGCGAGTTGAGCTTTGGTTTGCTCGATTAGAGCTTTGATATTTTCAAGATCGTCGCGCTGATCTTGGGCGTAACTGAAGGGCAAAAAGCCCAAAGATAAAACGAATATACAAATTGAGGAAAATGTAGAACAGGTTCGTTTCACTTGGGCTTTTTGTTGTCTCATTCTATTTCAAAGTTACTATTGGCGTCCCTGTCATCTCTTTAGGCTGTTCCATTCCCATCAAATGTAGCATTGTGGGAGCAACATCGCTCAAAGTACCATTTTTGCGAGACTCGGCTGGTCTTCCAAAATAAATAAAGGGAACTGGCTCACTTGTATGTGCAGTATGCGTAACTCCTGTGTCAGGGTCAATCATTTGCTCCGCATTTCCATGATCAGCGGTAATTAAACACTCTCCACCAACTTTTTCTAAAGCTTCAATGACTCGCCCTATACTTTTGTCAACAGCTTCGCATGCTTTGACCGCCGCTTCAAAAACCCCTGTATGTCCAACCATGTCGCCGTTAGGATAATTACAGATAATCACATCAAAATCACCAGATTCAATTGCAGCGACTAATTCGTCAGTGAGTTTTTCGGAATTCATTTCAGGTTGCAGATCATAGGTCGCCACATCAGGTGAGGGTATTAACTTACGTTGTTCACCTTCATATTCATCTTCTTTACCACCACTAAAGAAAAACGTTACGTGAGCAAATTTTTCGGTTTCAGATATTCTCAGTTGGGTTTTATTGTGCTTTGCTAACCATTCACCCATCACGTTTACTAGATGTTCGGTTGGAAACGCGCAAGGTACTTTCAACGTGCTTTCAAATTCAGTCAACATCACAAAATGCATTTTAATTTGTTGACCTCGGTCGAAACCGTCAAACTCAGGGTTTGCTAGGGCATGGGATAGTTGACGAGCCCGGTCTGCTCGGAAATTCATAAACAAAACGGCATCACCATCTTTAATACCAGGATAATCCTCTATCATGGTGGGCTTTACAAACTCGTCATTTTCTTTTCTTTCGTAAGAAGCCTTTATGGCATCTTCCAAATCATTATTTACATATTCGGCTTTTGCGTTAACAAGGAGATCATAGGCTTTTTCTACCCTATCCCATCTATTGTCTCTGTCCATCGCATAGTAGCGACCAATCACTGTCGCAAGCTCTGCGCCATTAATGTCTTTGCATACAGAAAGTGTTTTTGCGATGTATTTTTCAGCGCTTTGCGGGGGGGTATCTCTGCCGTCAAGAAAACCATGGACGTAAATTTGTTTGACACCTTTATCTTTGGCTAATTTAATTGCAGCAAAAATGTGGTCTTGGTGAGAATGAACGCCCCCATCTGACAACAACCCCATTATGTGAACATTAGAACCACTCTCGACAGCTTTATCTATAGCTCCGGTCAGTGCTTGATTTTCAAAAAAATCACCATCTTCTATTGCTTTGGTGATTTTTGTGAAGTCTTGATAAACAACACGTCCTGCACCTAAGTTTACATGACCAACTTCAGAATTACCCATTTGTCCTTCAGGTAATCCAACATCCAAACCTGACCCTGAAATTAAAGTATTGGTGTATTCTTTTTTCAGTTTATCTAAATTTGGTGTGTTCGCCGCTGCAATTGCATTATTCTTAGTTTCTTCTCGATAGCCCCACCCATCAAGAATTATAAGAGCCAATGGCTTTTTTTTCGTCGTCATGAGAATCCCGTTCGTAATAAAATTATGTAGTTAATTTACCAATATTTTGGGGCGCTATAAACACCTAAATAAATTACATCTAAACTAATGTTACTTAATATGTATAACCATATCATTTTTCGGGATCAACCTTTGCTTAGTTTATTTTGCTATTTGATTACTTTAATGACGTTTTGAACAGATAGGAATAGATAGGACACTCAATCAATAGATGGGACACTCAAAGTTCTAGTTTTGCGAAGTTACAATTGAAAAATATGCGTGTCCCATAGTTTGGTGTAAACAAATTTGCGTGTCCTTTGTTTTCTTAATGAGTTTTCATTCAATTTTCTATATACTTGCGCGTCTTAAATTCATGATGAAATTTGCAGGAATCATCAAACATGGAACAATTTATTGTTTTTCTTCAAGATAATTGGATGTTGTCAGCTGGTTGGGCCGTATGTGCGGTACTATTGGTCTATTCATTTATCTCCCCAATGCTTACTTCGGTTAAGCGGGTGAATAATCATCAAGCGACTATGTTAATCAATAAGCAAGATGCTGTTATTCTCGATATACGCGCTCAAAAAGAGTTTAAAAATGGACATATTCAAGGCGCAAGGCAAATAAAACCGGAAGAAGTAAGAGAAGCAAACTTCAGCAAACTTGAAAAGCAAAAAAACACACCCATTATAGTGGTTTGTAATATGGGTAATCTTGCTTCCGGCGTAGCTAATAAGTTAAGTAAACAAGGCTTTAGTGATGTATACGTACTTGACGGCGGAATGAATGGCTGGACATCAGCTGGTCTACCCGTTAGTAAATAAAACAGAACGGTTTATAATATGCAAAAAGTCGAAATATATACCAAGGGTTATTGTCCTTACTGTAAACGAGCTAAGGCGTTACTTGCGCACAAGGGCGTTGAATATATCGAATTCGAAATTGATAAAAACCCAGATTTAAGAGATCCCATGATCGAGCGAGCGAATGGTAGCTATACAGTTCCTCAAATTTTCATTGGCGATCAGCATGTAGGTGGTTGTGACGACCTCTACGCATTGGAATCGCAAAATAAATTAGATGCCCTGCTACAAGGGTAAGACACATTTAGTAGTAATTTTAAAATAGGAACACAAGATGGCAGACGAGAATAATAGCGCTGAAGGACAAGCAGCAGGTCAAGCGCAACAGCCTCAAGAAGTACAATTTAACCTTCAGCGAATTTATACGAAAGACATTTCGTTTGAAACACCAAATTCACCAGCGATATTTCAAAAAGAATATAAGCCTGAAATCAAGCTTGATATTGACACTCGCACTGCTGAGCTAGATACCAATTTATATGAAGTGGTTCTATCATTGACGGTTACTTCTACTGTTGAAGGACAGACAGCATTTTTATGTGAAGTGCAACAAGCAGGTATCTTCATGATTGGTGAAATGCCTAACTCAAACAAGGCGCATACCTTAGGTTCGTTCTGTCCAAATATGCTTTTCCCATATGCTAGAGAAGCTGTTTCAAATTTAGTCAATCGCGGTACTTTCCCTACTTTGAACCTTGCACCAGTGAATTTTGACGCAATTTTTGCAGCTTATGTGCAAAAACGTCAACAAGAGCATGCAAACGCTCAACAGAACAGTCAGCAACTCGACGGCTAAATGAGCAACTCTGATTGTGTAACCGTGTTAGGAGCCGGTTCCTATGGAACTGCGCTCGGGTTTTGTTTGGCACGCAATAACAATCACACTTATCTTTGGGGAAGAGATAAGCAGCAAATAGATGACATGATACAAACTCGCCAGAATACAAAATATCTCGGCGAGTTCACTTTTCCTGAATCTCTAGAACCAACCTCTGACCTAGCCTCCTGTATTGCAAGAAGTGAATACTTATTAGTAGTTGTTCCCAGTCATGCTTTTAAGTCTATGTTGGAAGATTTAAAGCCATATTTGACTGATAGACATAAAGTCATTTGGGCTAGTAAAGGCTTGGAACCTCACACTGGCCGACTATTGCACGAAGTTTTTACAGAGATTATAGGTTCTCAAGTTCCTCATGGCGTTTTATCGGGGCCTACTTTCGCAAAAGAAATGGCTGCAGCACTTCCGACCGCGATAACACTTTCTAGTAAGGACGATGTGTTGCTGTCTGAATTTTCTGAAAAATTACATAACCCTAAAGGGTTTAGGGTTTACCTCAATCATGATCTAATTGGTGTTCAATTAGGAGGCGCGGTCAAAAACGTCATTGCGATAGGTGCGGGATTGGCTGATGGATTAGGCTTCGGTGCTAATGCAAGAACAGCGTTAATTACAAGAGGACTCGCCGAACTGACAAGATTAGGTGTTTCTTTGGGCGGTACTCAAGAAGCATTTATGGGTATGTCGGGGCTAGGAGACTTAGTACTCACTTGCACAGATAACCAGAGTCGCAACCGTCGATTTGGCTTAGCGCTTGGTCAAGGCATGTCAGTTGATGCCGCCATAGAGAGCATAGGTCAAGTAGTGGAAGGCTATCGAAATACAGAAGAAGTACATATTCTAGCTAGCCGCCAGAACATTGAGATGCCAATTTGCGAACAAATTTATCAAGTGTTGTATGAAAACAAATTGCCCAAATTAGCAGCCCTGGCCCTTTTAGGCCGAGAACAAAAGAACGAGATTAATTAACCCCCATTCTCAAATCCCAATTGGCGCCAACTTTCGTAAATAAACACAGCAACTGAATTCGACAAGTTCATACTTCGACTATTAGCCGTCATAGGAATTCTAACCCTACATTCTTCTGGTAAGGATTGAATCACCTCATTAGGAAGCCCCCGGGTTTCAGGTCCAAACAGCAAGGCGTCACTTTTTTGGTAGGAAGCTTGAGAGTGAAAGGTTTTACCTTTAGTCGTGCAAGCAAAAATACGTGTTGGTTTTTCGCTATTAATATAATCCTCTAAGCAGGCATGACGTTTAACGCGTGCTAACTCATGATAATCCAAGCCCGCTCTTCTGACTTTCTTTTCATCCAAATCAAAGCCCAGAGGCTCAATCAAATGCAAAGCATAGCCGGTGTTCGCGCAAAGCCTGACAATATTACCAGTATTTGGTGGGATTTCAGGTTGATACAAGACAACGTCTAACATAATTACTAATTCGTTAATTCAAAACAAATAGTCTATCAGATTATGGCAACAGCTATAGACAAAAGCGTATAGTTTGAAGATTTAGAGCTCAAAAAAATCAAAGATCTGACGTAGCGCAAAGTGACGCAAGTCATCCGTTTCGAATAAAATTTCATGTTTCGCGCCCTGTACTTCTATTAACTGCGCATTTTTAACCCTATTCGCTAGTTTTTTTATTTCGTCGCTATTGACTACAGTATCTTGAGTTGCCAGAAATATTTTACTCGGGGTTTGTATTCTATCTAGATTTACCTTGATATATTCCATCATTCTAAACGCCTGTTGCAACCATTGGAAACTCACCCCACCCAGTTGTAATTTCGCGTTCTGTGAATGGGTTTCGACAAAATATTGGTATCTTTGTTGAGAATGAGTGAGATGGTTCTTCGAAAACTCAACAGGGATATAATTTTGTTGCCCCCAAAAGTAATCGGCGTCCAATTGCTTATTTAGCTGTCGTTTTAATCCAATACTCACAAGTTTTTTTGCCAACCAAACAGGTATAGGCGCAGAAATACCATACATAGGCGCCATTAAAACAGCTTTTTCAAATAACGCTGGTTTTTCGATCATTACGCAACTACCAATGGCTCCTCCCATTGAATGGGCCAGTAAATATATCGGCAAATTAGTTATTGATTGCTCAGTTTGTACTGTCCCAATAAGCTGTATAGCGTCCTGAATATAATCTTCAAATTGGTCGACAAACCCAATTTGTGGATTTAAACACCGTCTTGTTGATAAGCCCTGCCCTTGGTGATCAAACAACAAAATAGCAAACCCATTTTTTTGCATTTCGTAGCAAAGTTCAGCATATTTAAAGCAAGATTCCGCTCTTCCTGGCATTATCACTACCAATGCCTTTGCGTTTTCGGGTTGATAAAATTGATAGTAGATTTCTACGTTATTGGCCATAGCGACACGACCAGTAAGCATTTTTTCATCCATGAATGGCATAAAGGTTTGCCAGTAAGTTTCATGGAGTTGATCTTCGCAGCTAAGAAACACTAAACGTCCTAAATTGAATCGGTCTGAGATACAGGTAAAATTATATCAAGAACTAAGCCTTTGTCTTGTTCCTGTTGTTGATATACTAATTTGCCTTTATGTAAACCGATACCTGCCTCAGCGATAGCTAGCCCTAGACCGACGCTTTTATGGGATTGATTAGCAACCTGTTTATAACGAAATGGCTGAATGTAACATTCAAAATCTGCATGACTCATGCCTGGGCCATCATCACTGATACGAATTGTGATTGAATGATTATCAGGTTGAAAAAACGCTATACTGATGGTTGAATTTGCAAATCGAATAGCATTTCTAACGATATTTTCAATAACACTGGTCATAGTCTGTTGATGTAACTCTACTTCACACACTAGGTCATTTTCATAGACTAAGATTTTTTTGTTAGCCTTTGCTTCAAATTCTAAGTTTTGCACTATGGGGCCGACAAATTCATTAATTTTAACTTTGGTGAATACTATATTATTTCTTAATGATGCGTCATTTATGGATAACTTTGATAAATTAATCACGTCTCCGATTAGCTTGTCCATCACCGCAATTTCATTTTCAATACGCTTTATATTCTTATTATTTGATTCCTCGACTAAATCAGATTCCAGCATAGCAACGGCTAGTTGAAGCCTGGTAAGTGGCGTCCTAAGTTCGTGTGACACATTGGCCATTAACAGTTTTTGCTGTTCTATTGTCGATGCAACAGTATCAGCCATAGCATTAAAATCCCTTGAAAGTGCACCAATTTCGTCCTTACTTTTTAAAAATCGATGAATTCTTGAGTCTAGCGCCCCTTCTCTGAATGCATTTGTGACTTCACGAATTTCATTAATCGGTTTACTTATCCGCCAAGCTAACCACAAACAAAGACTGGTACCGACCAACAGAATAGCCACAACACCAAGGGTAAAATCAACGTCTTCCCTTTCGTGTCGGCGTAAAAACCTCACTGAAAACACCACGTAATCTGCACCACTTCTCTGTAAGTTAAATGGCCCAATGAGCTCTAAATTATTGAACCTTGCAACCAGAATCTGTGGTGATTCACTGAGTGAAAATAACCTGTCTTTGTATAAGGAAAGAGGATCTTTAGTAAAAGCCGGGTTAAAGGGCATAATGACGTCCTTTTTATCCGGTGCAACTGCTAACAAAATTGGCATATCTCTTCGTTTTAATCGACGAAGTGCCGCTTGCACGGGAACACCGCGATCAACTATCGATTGCAACAATTCAATACTAGTTTGTACGCGCTCGATTTGCTCTTTTTCTGCACTTACCA
Organism: Glaciecola sp. 1036; assembly: GCF_050306235.1. Classification (NCBI taxonomy): domain Bacteria; kingdom Pseudomonadati; phylum Pseudomonadota; class Gammaproteobacteria; order Alteromonadales; family Alteromonadaceae; genus Glaciecola; species Glaciecola sp. 1036. The sequence goes on from NZ_JBLWFH010000007.1 coordinate 114,027, forward strand.
CTTGCTCTTTGATGGTAAGAAACCTAGCAGCAAAAAAAGCACTGATGACCAAAAGAATAATGGTTAGCCAAAACCACAAAAAGATTTTGCCGAATAAGCTATTAAGCGGATTTAAGTTCTTTAACTTACTAATCAAACTATCACTCACTTGTCATCAGGTAACCATTACCACGAATGGTCTTAATAACGTCATTTATCCCTTGTTCAGAGAGTTTTTTGCGAAGATTACTGATATGCATATCCAAACTTCGATCAAAAGGCGCTAGTTTACGATTCAACACTACTTCACTCAGGTGTTCTTTAGTTAACAGTCGTCCCGTGTTTTTTACTAACTGTACCAATAAGTAAAATTCCGTGCCTGTCATTTCAATATTCTGATGATTTACGCTAACTTGCTGAGTGCCTAGGTTAATCTCCATTGAATGCAATTTAAGCACTTCCCGATTCGACAATACCCCATCAGCACTCAATCTACGTACCAGTGCTTTGATTCTGGCCAATAATTCACGATGATTGAAAGGTTTTGCTAAATAGTCATCTGCGCCTAGTTCTAAACCTAATATTTTATCGTAATCGTCTCCTTTCGCCGTCAGCATCAAAATAGGAATCTTTGAAAATTTACGCACTTCTCCAAGTACCGTAAAACCATCTAGGTCAGGCATCATTACATCGAGTAACAGCACGTCAAATTCCCTTTCCTGAATAAGTTCTATTCCTTGGCGAGGTTGGTTTGCCACCGTCACAGCATAACCTTGCTGGGTTAAATACTCGTTGAGTAATTCGGTTAGGCTTAAGTCATCATCTATAATAAGAATTTGATGCATAGTGTCGTAATTTCCTTGGAAAAAGCATGAACACTTAACTGAAGTAATATATTAATGACGCAATGATCAGATATTTTTGCGCCAAGAAAAATCATCTTTACACAAGCTTTACACTTCCTTGGCACTATTTTGCATTATTAAGAGTACAGTATGCATGTCTCATTCAAAAAGGGTATTAATTTATGAAAAAGTTACTCATTACACTAATTGTTAGTACAAGTTTATCTGTATCTTCATTAGCAGTTGCTGGCGGACCAAAAGAAGAAGGAAAGCATCCATTTTCTCAATTAGATCTTTCAGAATCTCAACGGCAAGACATTGCACTTATTATGCGTGATCTTCGAGGTGACAACAGTTTATTTAGAGGTGAACGTCATCACCATCGCACAAACATGCGTGAATTGATGAGCATGCAAAGCTGGGATGAAGAAAAAGCTGAAGCAATAATAAGACAAGGCTTAGAAAATTCACATCAGTTAGAAATTAATCGAGCAAAAGCAAAACACCTTGCTTATCAGGTGTTAACCGAAGATCAACGTGCTGAACTCAAACAGATGTACCAATCAGGTCCGAAAAACAAAGATCGCGGTGAATATTTCAAACAGTTCGGAAAGAACATGAACCTAAGCGAAGAGCAACAATCCCAGATAAAACAACTTTGGGACACTCAACATTCTCAGCTGGCAGCGTTAAAGCCTCAAATGATGTTACACAAACAAGCTGAGAGAGAATTGATAGCTGCTGAGGAGTTTGATGAACAGGCGTACTTGGCTTTACATCAGGAGAATATTGATACCCAAGTGCAAATGCAGCTTATTCGCCAAAAAACGCGCTTTGATATGATGCAGATTCTTACCCCTGAGCAAAAAAAATCAATGAAGCAAGAGTTTAAACAGAAGTTCAAGGAACGCTTTTCACACCGTAAAAGTTAGGGGGATTGTTGTGTGGTAATTATTATGTGGTAACTGTTGCATGTCCCAAAAGAAAATTGACTGTCCTATTTGTGGCAGTCATTTTTAAATTTCGCAATAACAGCCTGAGGCTTCGTTGACCAAAATTGACTGCGAATTCTTCAGCCCTAAGGTAGCTTTAATTGCATCATCAACCAAACCTGATGCTGAAAAGCAACCAGCACCTTGAGAATAGGGCCCAACATATTTTATTTGACGATCTTCATCCATATAAATAACTGCCGGCGTAGATGGAATGAAAGACGCTAGCTCTGGCAGTTCTTCTATAGTGACTGAATGACTGGTTAACCCTTCTTTCTCAGAAAACTTATTCAAGGATTTTATATGTGATTCGGCAAGTACTTCACAAAAGCAACTTTTACCTGATCCTACATGAATTAATAGTCCATTATCTGCATGAGGAAGATGTTCAAAAAGCTTTGACAATTTTTCTTCATAATCCAAATCCATCATTGCCTGTGACATTTTCAGATGAGGATCAAATTCATGGATGCCTTGCTTACCAACGAATAGTACGAATGCTGAACCAAGTAGAAACCACACAATGACCATTACTACTTTAAGCATTTGGCACCCAATTACCTTGCAAAGTTTAACTAATCTTGAATTTAGACAGTCGCTGGCTAAGCTCTTCAGACAGCTGTTTTAGTTGCAAGACGTCTTCCTTCAAAGCTTCTACTTGTACTTTTTCATCTGAAAATAATGCATGTAAATTTTCTGCCGTTTGGCTAATCGACTCTGAAGTTGACGCCTGTTCATAAGCAGATGAAGCCACTTGAGTCACATTGGAATTTACCTGTGATATACCTTCCAATACATCAACCATGTTTGAAGTCGCATGCTCGGAAGATTCAGCTGCTACATTGACCATTTCTACGCAGTTGTTCATATTATCCACTGAATTATTCGCTGAAGTGGTTAGCAATTCTGTTATTTTTTCAATTTCCTCGGCACTTTCTTTTGACTTAATAGCCAAGTTTCTTACCTCATCAGCAACCACTGCAAATCCGCGACCATGTTCACCGGCGCGAGCCGATTCAATTGCCGCATTTAAGGCTAACAAATTGGTTTGCTCGGCTACACTTTTAATGCTTTGCATAACTTCGGCGATGTTTTGACATTTATTGCTAAGATCACCGATAGCGTCTGAAGTAAATTGTAAGGTCGATTTTAATTCTGAGATATTACTTCGGCTTGCGTCAATTACAGTGCGTGTATCAGACGTTTTTAGCTTGGCAGATTCTGCGAATTCATTGGCATTTTGAGACAAGTCAGCAACCGCTTGGATACTTGTTGTCATGTTACGCATGGCTTCTGAAATTGCACTGACTTGATTGTTTTGAGCATCCACAGTGTCATCTAACATCTGTGAAGAATTAGCTACTTTAGAGGAAAATGTTAACAGCTCTTCACCAACAAAGTTTACTCTTTCAACAAGCTCTCTTACCGAATCTATCATCATCAGAAAGTCTGAGTCATGATCTTCATCAGATTTGCTTCTTTCCGTTAAATGTATTTCACCATTTTTGCCGACAATTTGACTGACATTGTGCTGGATTTGTTGGCTAACTTTACCATCTTCAAATGACTTCTTCGCCATAAAACAAAGTACCACACATTCAAGAATTGCAAACAAGGCATGGATGACTAAAATCAAAAATGCTGGTGAACTATCTTCAAAGACAATCAAACCACCACCAGCATTTTGAACGATAAAGCCTGCGATATGATGGACCGCAATAACTGCGGTACTGGTAACAATTACTTTCCAATCTCTAAAGAAAGACGTAAACGCCAGTAGCACGAATACTTGGAAATGCATTTCCGTCATACCCATGGTTTGTTGAATATGCAGAGCGGCCATCAACTGAGTGGCAGCAGAAGTCATATGCCGAGAAAAAGATTCATCAGGGTAGCTAAGACCTATAATGATGGCAGGTATTATAACCAATAAGCCCGCGCCTAGTCCTAACCATAGCGTATCTGTAAAGTACCCAATTGATATAGAGAGAATCAATTGAAAGCAGAGTACAAACCTGAATAACTTTTGAATCCCTGCATTATTTTTATCTAGTCCCGCCATTCGCTTAAAACCTTTTGCAAAAAAATAACCTAATAATTGAAAGGTTATCGGCATGCTAGACAAAAGTTTTAAAACAACATCTATATTACCTACAGGAATAGCTTAAATAATTTTATTTATGCATATTTATTTATTTTTCTTGAATATTTATTAGCTTTCAACTAAAATTTTTTCAAGGTTATAGCAAAGTTGCTAAATCAGAGAATTTTCTCCCTGGAAACGCTATGAGACTTGTTCTTAAATAATCCGTCTAATATAGCGATCGGCGTATGGTATACTGTCAAAGTAGGCGCACTATTTTGGCTCAATACCATACGCCTTTTTTAGTTTTGTTTCTAAGAGTGTAAAGAAAGCATTATGAAAGTAAGTGTATTAGGGGCCAGTGGATATACTGGCGCTCAGTTGGTTAATTACCTTGATAAACACCCTAAATTTGATCTAGAAACTTGTTATGTATCTGAAAACAGTCAAGATTCTGGCAAAAAAATTCAAGATTTATACCCAAGCTTGAGTTTGAAAAAATCCTATACCTTAACCCCTGCAGGTGATAGTAGTATTGCCCAAATCGCAACCCAAAATGATGCAGTGTTTTTAGCACTTCCTCACGAAGTGAGTCACCTTTGGGCAAATGAATTTATAGCTGGCGGATGCAAAGTTTTTGATTTATCCGGAGCCTACAGAATTTCAAACCTAGACATTTTTGAAAAAGCATATGGATTTGGGCATCAATATCCACAATTAATTACAAAAGCAGCATATGGGTTAGCGGAGTTTAACTGCGAAGCAATAGCTACAGCTGATCTCATCGCAGTCCCCGGTTGTTATCCAACTGCATCTTTATGCGCAATTAAACCTATCGCCGATGCGGGTTTACTTCGTCAAGGGAATATGCCGGTAATCAATGCGACCAGTGGTGTAAGTGGCGCAGGAAGAAAGGCTTCGTTAACCTCCAGTTTTTGTGAAGTAAGTTTAAATGCATATGGCGTGTTGAGTCATAGGCATACCCCTGAAATTTCTGAACATGCTGGCCATGAGGTTATATTTACCCCGCATCTAGGTAATTTTAAGCGCGGTATATTAGCCACAATCACGATGTTTTTATCGTCAGATGCAACTCAACAAAAGATTGATGATGCATTCAATCAAGCTTACGCCATGGAGGGTCTAGTCAAACTCGTCTCTGGGTGGCCGAAAGTGGGTGATGTGCAATACACTCCGTTTTGTCACTTGCACTATAAATTTGACGCAGAAACTGGCTGCCTAATAGTATGTAGCGCTATTGATAATCTACTCAAAGGTGCTGCGACTCAAGCTATCCAATGTGCTAATATTAGATTCGGCTTAAGCAATACCGAAGGATTGGTGTAATGACCAATAACTCGAACACCTATGTAATTAAAATAGGGGGTAAATTTTTTGACTTTTTTACCACCAACACATCTGTCTGTGACGGCTTTTTTGATTTTATTCAACTGCTGTTAAATGAAGGAAAAAAGGTAGTGGTAGTGCATGGTGGCGGCGACCAAGTACAGCAACTTCTATCCGCTTTGGGTAAAAAAAGTGAAAAGCACAATGGCCTGCGTATTACGCCAGCCGAAGATATAGGCCTAGTTACAGGTATTTTAGCCGGTGATTTAAACAAACTTTTAGCCGCCAAATTGCAGGCAGCTTCAATTGATGCGCTAGGTTTAAGTCTGGCTGATGCAGAAATTGCGATATGCGAACCTATTGACAACAAGCTAGGGCGTGTCGGACAACCCGCAAAAGGCGATAGTCGACTCCTATCTTTGCTTATAAATCAAAATTTTGTTCCCGTAATAGCCTCTATTGGGCGATATTCTTCAGGGGACTTATGTAATGTCAATGCAGACCACGCCGCGATTCATATTGCCAACATGCTTGGCGCTCAATTGATATTTTTATCAGACGTTCGCGGAGTTTTAGATGCAGATGGTAACCTGATCTCATCATTGGACGAAAACGAAATCAATCGTCTAAGTGAACAACAAGTGATTACAGATGGCATGTTGGTTAAAGTCAATGCCGCATTATCTGCCGCTAATACACTGAATAACAAGGTCACTATTGCCAGTTGGCATGATCTTGGTTCAGATACTAAAAATCAATCTATTGGTACCAGCATTTTACCTACCAAACACTAAAAAAATCTTAGGAACTCCTATGCATTCAGATCTTCTACATTTTCGTGACTGGACTTCAGAGCAAGCTAGTAAATTATTAGCCTTTGCCTTGGATTTGAAAAATAATCCAGATAAATACGGCAAGCCATTAAGCGGAAAATCCATAGTAGCGATTTTTGAAAAACCCAGTTTACGTACTCGCGTCACCTTTGATATCGGCATCAATAAGCTGGGTGGGCATATGGTATATGTGGATAGCCAAGGCGAGCCCTTGAAAAAACGTGAAGCGCCAATTGATGTAGGTGCCAATATTGCTCAGTGGGCAGACGGCATAGTCTCTCGAGTATTTGAGCATCAAACACTAGAAGAAATGGCCGCCGGGGCTGATATTCCCGTGGTTAATGCCCTATGTGATCGTTACCATCCCTGCCAAGCATTGGCTGACTACATTACAATTACAGAAGCGGATGGTGATTTAAGAGGCAAAACCCTGACCTATGTTGGCGACGGCAACAATGTTACCCACAGTCTTTTGATTTTAGGCATATTGTTAGGTGTGAATCAGAAAGTCATCACGCCCAAAGGGCATGAAATTGACAGTGAAATAGCAGACTTTGTTAAAAATAAAGCGTCCGAAATGTCGGTAACGGTAGAATTTAGTAACAACTTGGAAGACGCTGCAAATTCCGACTATATTTACACCGATACTTGGCTTTCAATGGGCGATAACACCCCTTTGTCACAAATTAAGGATAAGTTTATGGCATATCAAGTAAACGATGATTTAATGCAAAGTTCTGGTGCCCGATTTGTGCTACATTGCCAACCAGCCCACAGAGACCTAGAAATTAGCGGTCAACTCATGGATAGCGAAAAATCATTATTGATGCAAGAAGCTGGAAATAGATTGCATGCACAAAATGCAATCCTAACTTATTTATTAACGAATTTATCATTAGATAGCTTTTAAGGAATTTTACATATGTCATCTATCAACAAAGTCGTACTCGCATACTCAGGTGGATTGGATACTTCAGCCATAGTGCCTTGGTTAAAAGAGAACTATGACTGCGAAGTAGTCGCTTTTGCCGCGGATATAGGCCAAGGTGAAGAAGAGCTTGTTGGATTGGAAGAAAAAGCCAAGGCTAGCGGTGCAAGTGAATGTCATATTGTCGACTTAAAAGAAAAGTTCGTTTCTGAATTTATTTATCCAACAGTGACCACTGGTGCTGTTTACGAAGGTGAATATTTGTTAGGTACTTCTATGGCAAGACCTGTAATTGCCCAAGCACAAGTGGAAGTTGCCCGCAAAGTGAATGCTGACGCGTTAAGTCATGGTTGTACCGGTAAAGGGAACGACCAAGTACGTTTCGAAGGCGCCTTTGCTGCGCTTGCGCCAGATTTAAAAGTAATAGCACCTTGGCGTGAATGGGATATGGTTTCTCGAGAAGACTTATTGGACTATTTGGCCAAACGCGACATTAAGACCTCTGCTTCTGCAACAAAGATTTACAGCCGCGATGCAAACGCATGGCACATATCCCATGAAGGTGGCGAATTAGAAGAACCTTGGAATGCACCTTCTAAACAAGTATGGACCATGACGGTTGACCCAGAAGATGCGCCTAATACACCAGAAAATGTGACGCTCAGTTTTGAACAAGGTAAGTTGGTTAAAGTTAATGGGCAAATGTTATCGCCTTATCAAGCTTTGGTTGCATTGAACAAAATAGGCAGTGCTCACGGTATAGGACGAATTGATATTGTTGAAAATAGATTAGTCGGCATGAAATCTCGTGGCTGCTATGAAACGCCTGGAGGCACCATATTACTAAAAGCTTACAAGGCCTTAGAGTGTTTGGTATTAGATAAATCAGCTTTAAAATTCAGAGAACAAATCGGCTTAGAATTCGCCCATGTAATGTATGACGGACGCTGGTTTACTGCACTTAATGATAGCTTATTGGCAGCGGCTGCTAGTTTTGCTGAATTAGTGACGGGTGATGTTGTCATCAAACTCTATAAAGGTAATGCTAACGTTACTCAAAGACGCTCTCCTAATAGCTTGTATTCAGAAGACTTTGCGACTTTCGGCGCGGATGACGTATATGACCAATCTCATGCCGAAGGCTTTATTCGATTGTTTAGTTTATCAAGTCGAATCAAGGCACTAAAAGCTCAAGGCAAAGCAAACTAAGACAGGAGTAAATTATGGCACTGTGGGGTGGTAGGTTTTCCGGTGACACCAGTGAGATGTTCAAGCGAGTAAATGACTCGCTTCCTTTTGATTGCGTAATGGCCAGTGAAGATATTTTTGGTTCTATCGTCTGGTCTAGAGCGCTAGCTGAAGCAGGCGTGTTAACAGCAGACGAACAATCACAAATCGAGACTGCGTTGTCAGAATTAAAAGCCCAAGCAGACGATGAAGCTATCGACTTTTCGACTTCTACGGAAGAAGATATCCATAGTTTTGTAGAAGCTTGGTTAACTGACAAACTTGGTGACTTAGGCAGAAAACTACATACAGGTAGAAGTCGAAATGATCAGGTAGCTACTGATTTTAGACTTTGGGTGAAAAAGCAACTTATCGGCCTGAAATCCGATGTGGTTGCGATGTTGGACGCCCTACTACATTCAGCTAACCGCCACAACGACGTGATAATTCCTGGATATACGCATTTGCAACGGGCACAACCTGTGTATTTCGCTCACTGGTGTCTAGCTTATGTTGAAATGTTAAAACGCGATATGAGTCGAATTGACGATTTGCTTGAGAGAATTAATCAATCGCCTTTAGGTTGTGGCGCGCTAGCGGGCACAACTTTTCCTGTTGATCGTCAGAAAATTGCTGAACAACTAGGCTTTAAGAGCCCTTGTTTAAACAGCTTGGATGCAGTTTCCGACCGTGATTTTGTACTCGAACTATTATTCGTAGCAAGCACAGGCATGATGCATTTATCTCGATTAGCCGAAGATCTTATTTTCTATAATTCAGGAGAAGCTGGCTTTTTGGTTTTAGGTGATGACGTGACTTCGGGTTCATCTTTGATGCCACAAAAGAAAAACCCTGACGCCTTGGAGCTAATGCGCGGCAAATGCGGTAGAGTTTTTGGCCATCTGCAAGGCTTATTAGTCACCATGAAAGGTTTGCCATTGGCGTATAACAAAGACATGCAAGAAGACAAAGAAGGTGCCATTGATGCAGTCAGTCAGTATCACATATGTTTGCGCATTGGCGTTGAAGTGCTGCGATCGTTAGCGCTAAATAAGGACCGATGTCGCCTTGCAGCGCAGCAAGGTTATGCTAACGCAACTGAACTTGCTGACTATCTGGTGGAAAAAAATATTCCATTTAGAAAAGCCCATGAATATGCAGGACAAGCAGTAGTTGTAGCCTTAGAAAAACAGCTTCCATTAGAAGAACTTGATATTGCTACCTTGCAAAGTATTCACCCTGAAATTGAAGAAGATATTTACGCTTGGTTGCAGCTTGAGGCTGTGCTTGATAAGCGCAATATTTTAGGCGGTACTGCACATAAAAGAGTAACCGAAGCACTTTATCTCGAACTTGAGCATCTCGATAAGCTCAAGGCGGCAAATTAAGGCATACAAAGATGACCCTTAATCACCAAGACAGCATTCGTTTATTCCGAAATTCGGCACCCTATATTAATGCGCACAGAGGAAAAACCTTTGTGATCATGTTTGGTGGCGAAGCGGTACTGGATGACAATTTTCCAAAGTTAGTACAAGACATTGCCTTGCTTCACAGCTTAGGTATTCGCATTATCATCACTCATGGTGCACGGCCTCAAATTGATGAAAGACTTAGACTTAGAGGTTCTCAAGCGAGATTTGTGGACGGTATCAGGGTAACTGATAAACAAACCTTGGAATGTGTTAAAGATGCAGCGGGGTCATTACGTAGTCAGATAGAAGCCTTGTTAACTATGGGACTGCCAAATTCCCCTATGCATGGAGCGCGGATCCGTGTTTGCTCAGGTAACTTGGTAATTGCACGCCCTATAGGCGTGCAAAACGGCATAGATTTCGAGCATACTGGTTTGGTTCGTCGCATTGATGTAGAAGGCATTCAAGATCAATTAGAAGACGGTTCTATCGTATTGTTATCTCCTATGGGGTATTCGGCTACTGGTGAAGTATTTAATCTTTCACACGAAGATGTGGCCACACAAGCAGCAATTGCTTTAAAAGCTGACAAAATCATTACTTTATCTGAATATGATGGCTTTTATACTGAAGAGAAAATGATCCGTACTATCGAGTTAAGTCTGTTACAGGATCTTATTGACGCGAAAAAAGTCACTGCCGAAGCGACATGTTTAAATGCCGTAGTGGATGGTGTTGCGGCGGGCATAGAGCGCACTCACTGTGTTTCGTACAAAACTGATGGTTCCCTGCTAAAAGAACTCTTTACTCGCGATGGTGTGGGTACTTTGGTGATGCAAAATCATTATGAAAAACTGCGCAATGCGACTATAGATGATGTTGGCGGTATTCTTAAACTCATTCGACCTTTGGAAGAGTCTGGCGTTCTAGTAAAACGTTCTAGGGAACGTTTAGAGAATGAGATCAATCAGTTTGCAGTGATTGAACGAGATGGCATGATTATCGGTTGCGCAGCCTTATATAATCTTGAAGAAGGTAGTGGCGAAATTGCTTGCATGGCCACTCATTGGGAATATCGTGGGAAGAATCGCGGTGAAAGGTTACTAGAAGCTCTTAAAAAGAAAGCTGCGTTGAATAAAATTAACAAACTCTTCGTACTGACGACGGTAACCGCGCACTGGTTTTTAGAACAAGGTTTTGAAGAAGTTCCGGTTGATTACTTACCGGAATCAAAAAAGCAGTTGTACAACTACACCCGAAACTCAAAAGTATTCATGCTTAAATTACAGCAGGATTAGCCTAAGGCTAATCCTGTTTTTCTGTTATAAACTAATACGCTTATAGGCTCGATATTCTGGGATCCAGAATTTCTTTTCAATTCTGCGCTTTAAAACCTCTTCCGAAACTTTTAGCGCCAAGCCTTGTTCCATCGCTACTTTTGCGACTGCTAAGGCAATTGACTTACTCAACTCGTTAATTTGCTTAAGCGGTGGTAACAAATGAGCGGACTCACCATTTGCCAATGGAGAAGCATCAGCAAGGGCATTACTCGCCGCCATCAGCATTTCGTCAGAAATGCGCTTAGCTTTGGCAACTATTACACCTAAACCTATGCCAGGGAAAATGTAGCTGTTGTTACACTGAGCAATTGGAAACACTTGATCATTGTATTGCACTGGCATAAAGGGGCTACCTGTGGCTATTACAACATTTCCATCTGTCCATTCAATGACTTGCTCAGGACGCGCTTCCACTTGTCTTGAAGGGTTGCTCAATGGAAAAATAATCGGAGTAGGACAATATTGCTGCATACTACGAACAACTTGCTCGGTGAATAAGCCTGATTGCCCCGAAACACCAATCAAAATGTCCGGTTCTGCATTGTGTATAACGTCAAGCAAAGAAGGAAACTCTCCGCTGTAGGTCCATTTTTTTAACTCGCTAGTCGAATGTTGAAGCGCTTGCTGAAACTCGCGTAAATCAGCCATACCTTCACTCACTAGCCCAAACCTATCTACCATGAATACTTGAGATCTTGCTTGTTGATCAGAAAGTCCTTCTTTTATCATTTGCTGAATCAACATCTCAGCAATACCGCATCCAGCTGAACCAGCGCCCACAAAAGCTACCTTCATAGATGAAAGCTTGCTGCCTCTTGTTTTACAGGCGGCTAAAAGCGTGCCTAAGGTAACCGCTGCCGTGCCTTGAATATCATCGTTAAAGCAGCAGACTTTATCGCGATATCGATTAAGTAACGGCATAGCATTGGGCTGAGCAAAATCTTCAAATTGAATGATGACACCTGGCCACCTTTTTTTCGCTTCGCGAATGAATATATCCAAGAATTCATCATATTGTTCTTGGTTAATTCTTTCGTGACGTGCGCCCATGTACATAGGATCTTCTAACAATTTTTTATTGTTAGTACCTACGTCCAACATCACTGGCAAAGTGTAGGCTGGGCTGATGCCGCCACAAGCGGTATACAATGAAAGTTTTCCAATCGGAATGCCCATGCCACCTATTCCCTGGTCACCCAATCCTAAAATTCTCTCGCCATCAGTCACAACTATGACTTTGACCTTTTTCTTTACTGCGTTGCGCAATATATCTTGCATCATGTGGCGTTCTTCATAACTGATGAACAAACCGCGGGATGAGCGGTAAATATCAGAAAAACGTTCGCAAGCTTCACCTACCGTAGGGGTGTATATAATAGGCATCATTTCGTCGATATGTTGTTGCAACAATCTGAAGAATAAGGTTTCGTTGTTATCTTGAATCGCCCGTAAATAAATGTGCTTATTTAAGGGTTCAGAGAAACTGCTGTATTGTTTGTAGGCTCGTTCCACCTGCTCGTCTATAGATTCATAGCGAGGAGGTAATAAACCTAAAAGGTTGAACTGTTTTCTTTCGCGCTCGGTAAAAGCACTCCCTTTATTTAACAAAGGGGTTTCTAATAACGCAGGGCCTGCGTAAGGAATATATAAAAAGTCATTATTGTCGTTTGCTGACATTCTTCGCTCAATTTCTGTCTATAAGTTGTATGTAAATAAGTCTTATTGCCACTGGACTAAGATTAGAAAATATCGTCTATGGATAATTCATCTAATTCCTCGTCCGGTTCTTGTTGTTCTTCATTATCCACTGGCAATGATAGTTCAGATTCGGTCACATATGTGGTCGGTTCAGTCCCTTTTAAGAAATATTCAAACATTGATGAGGCATCTGTTCTTGTAGTAAGTTTTCCAGTTCGGCGATCAATACGCACACGAATGATACCTTCTGGTTGGGTATATCCTTGCTCTGGCACATCTGCAAGCACAGTTTGCATAAAATAGATCCATGCTGGTTGAGCTGCTTTAGCACCATCTTCTGCGCCAATTAACGCATTTCCAATCCAATTGAATTTCTCAGGATTTTTATTAATCAAATTTTGGTTACGGGTTGCTCGGCCCAATTGACGATTATTATCGTCAAACCCAACCCAAGCAGTGGCCACTAAATCAGGCGCGAATCCAGTAAACCAAGTATCTCTAGCATCATTAGTGGTACCTGTTTTACCGCCTATATCGGTGCGCTGATTGAGTAAGTTGCGTGCTCGCCAGCCCGTCCCTAACCAATACGTTTTATTTGCCCAATTACCATTTGCGCGCACCGCAGTTCGTAACATTTGTCTGACTAAGAAAGCAGTTTGTTGCGACAATACGCGAGGTGCAGACTGACGTACTTTTTCTGGTTCAGACTCCACAACTGGTTCAAGGGCGCTCAACTCTGCTGCAAGTAAGGCTTCCAAATCTTGATTTTCATCACTTACCGCTTCGATCTCTTGAACTTGCTCCTCTTCATTACAAGGATCACATGCATACAAAGGCTCAACTTGCCATACCGTTTCGTCTTCCTCGTTATCAATTCTATCAATGAAATAAGGCTGAACAGCAAAACCGCCGTTGGCAATAATCGCCATTGCCGTTGCGACTTCTAAAGGTGTATGTGAGCCTGAACCTAAAGACATGGTCTCATCCCGTGGGATTTCATCTCGTAAAAATCCAAAACGAGTAATGTAATTTCGTGTTTCATCTAAACCAACGCCTCTTAATAGACGCACTGAGACTACGTTTTTTGACTTCCCTAATGCTACTCGCATACGAATCGGGCCGTCATAGATTGCGGGGCTATTTTGTGGTCGCCAAGCGACACCTGTACTCGCATCCCATTGATTTATCGGGGCATCGTTTATAATACTGGCAAGGGTATAACCATTATCGAGTGCCGCAGAATAAATAAAAGGTTTAATATTAGACCCTACTTGACGTTTCGCTTGAGTGGCACGGTTAAACTGGGTTTGATAAAAACTATAGCCCCCTACTACTGCCTGTACAGCTCCATCAAAAGGATCTAAAGCGACAAAAGCCCCACTCACATCAGGTAATTGACTAAGCTTCCAACTATTGTCTTCAAGCTGGCGAACATAAATCAGCATGCCGACCGATAAAATATCTGACGCTACTTCAGGTTCTGGCCCTTGATTATAATCATTGATATAAGGTCGAGCCCAATCTAATCCATCCCAATCAATGGTTAACTCAGCTTGCTCCAAGGTTCGTACAACCACATCTTTATCATTTACTTGAACCACAATGGCTGGCTCTAAACCGTCTAATTTTCCTGTCTCTAATAAAATGTCCTGCATGGTTTGCTCGTCGGGAGCAGCTACTGGCCCAAAAGCGTCGATTAATTTTTGCATCACATCATCAGGAATGTCGATTTCATTATCGGTATTCACTGCAACCTGCTCGACTGTCTCAGAGCTGTCTGCTAATTCTTGCGTGTCCGGTTCTGCTACTACTTCCGGTTGTAGTTCTGGTAGAACAATTTGAAATTCAGCTAGATCTTCTTTAGGAATAGCCTCTAGTGGCGTCCAAATCGCGCGAATTGGACCTCGATAGCCATGACGCTCATCATAATCATGTAAGTTTTTAATCACCGCTGTTTGGGCGGCTTCTTGGTGCTCTGAAGTGGCCGCAGCATAAACCTTAAAACCGCTATTTTCTGCGATATCCTTACCGTAAATTTCGACCATTTCGTTATAGATAATATCCGCCAAATAAGGCGCATTAACTTCAATTTCTGCACCATGACGCGAAGCTGTTACTGGCGCGGCAGCTGCTTCATCAAATTGTTGTCGCGTGATATAGCCTTCGTCTAACATACGTAAAAGTACAATTCGACGTCGCTTTTTAGATGCTTCCGGATTACTTATAGGATTAAGCCTAGATGGCGCTTGGTACAAACCCGCTACTGTGGCTAATTGGGCTAGGTTAAGTTCTTTGAGTGTTTTACCATAATAAACTTGAGCCGCAGCACCGACACCAAAAGCGCGGTGACCCAATTCCATTTTATTTAAATACAATTCTAAAATTTCGCGTTTGCTAAGCTCTTGCTCCATATGAATCGCGATGAAGAGTTCTTTTATTTTACGCGTAAACTCTTTTCTTCTATCTAAAAAGAAGTTTCTCGCTACCTGCATCGTTAGAGTACTAGCACCTTGACCTTTTTCTCCGGTAACAACCAAGTTTAGGGCTGCTCTAGCAACACCAATAGGATCAATCCCATAGTGCTCGTAAAAACGGCTGTCTTCTGTCGCGATCACAGCCTGTACCAATGTCTCGGGGACGTCATCTAAAGAAACGGGTATTCTTCTTTTTACGCCGTATTGGGAAATTAATTTACCGTCTTTGGTATAGATTCTCATAGGTGTCTGCAACTGCACATCGCGTAACACTTCTAC
Source organism: Glaciecola sp. 1036 (assembly GCF_050306235.1). Taxonomy (NCBI): domain Bacteria; kingdom Pseudomonadati; phylum Pseudomonadota; class Gammaproteobacteria; order Alteromonadales; family Alteromonadaceae; genus Glaciecola; species Glaciecola sp. 1036. The sequence continues at coordinate 129,467 of NZ_JBLWFH010000007.1, forward strand.
GCTTGGCAAATCAGGTTTGAGATAAAAATACATACCAATGACACTTGCGACACCGAGTAGACCGCCAACGAACATCACTAACAAAAAGGTTTTTACATACTTCACAGTAAATTAGGTATCCCAAAAATTAAAATTTATTACTCAATATTTATACGTATGTGTCGTTAACCAATACATACCAATTTTGAAAAATAAGTATCATCTTTGCGTATGATACTGTAACTAACCATGGGTCGCCATTGAATGAAGTCGCTTTTACGAAAAAAAGCTAACACAATCGTTGGATTAGACATAGGCACTAAGTTTGTCAAAGCTGTGTGTTTGGATATGTCTACTTCCCAACCTAAGTTGTTAAGCTTTGCTTCTGAACCTATCCAAGGCTTGGCTTTTACCGAACGCGAAATAAAAGATTTAGATGCGGTCAGTAAAGCATTAAAAAAAGTTCAGATGTCACTCAAAGCTAAAACAAAAGAAGCAGTGATTGCGGTCGCAGGCTCTACTGTGATCAGTAAATTGGTTTATATGGACCCAAACCAAACCGATTATGAAATGGAATTGCAGATCGAGCTCGAAGCTGATTCTTTAATTCCTTATCCATTAGAAGAAGTCTATTTAGATTTCGAACAATTAAGAGAAAGCAAAGCGCATCCGGGTAAAGTAGAAGTTTTATTAAGTGCAGCACATAGAGATTTAATTGACAGTCGAATTACTCTTGTTCGCGAAGCACCATTTGATCCTGTGATTGTGGATATTGAAAGTAATGCTTTGGCCGATGCTGTTCTCCAATTTTTTCCTAATGATGAATCTCAAACTGTAGTTTGTGTCAATGTTGGCGCATCCTTACTTCAAGTTTGTGTGTTGGAAAAAAACGAAGTCATCTATGTTAAAGAGCATAACTTTGGGCTGAATAGTTATATACAAGACCTAGCTCTAATTCACGCCATTGATACCCAAGAAGTTGAGCGTCAAATTGCCGCAGGTACAGCTCCTGAAGAATGGTTTAAAGACAGCTTATCTACCTTTATTGGCGGAATGCAGCAACAGATTCAACGTGCATTACAGATGTTCGTTGCCACTACTCACAGAAAAATGCCTGCGCACATCTTGTTAGCAGGCGGTGCCGCTAATTTGCCAAACATCGCTTCTGAGTTGAGTAACGACATGAATATGAAAGTCGATATTTTTAATCCATTCAATGGAATGGCGATTGACCCTAAAGTCGACACAGCCGCATTGGATTTAATTGCACCTCAGCTTTCAATCGCGACAGGGCTTGCAACAAGGAGGTTAAGCCAATGGCAAAAATAAACCTTCTTCCATGGCGTGAATCACTCCGTCAAACCCAAAAGAAACAGTACATTGCTTCACTTGGCGCAATTGCGGTTGGTATTTTTATTCTGTTTTGGATCGTTGGCGAAGTCATCGAACAACAAATTCGTAATCAGCAGTCGCGCAACCTTTACTTGACCCAACAAGTAGAAGTGCTAGACCGTCAAATAGCTGAAATCACTGATATCCGAGCTAAGAAGAAAGAGATTTCAATGCGCATGGCATTAATCGAGCAGCTTCAAGTGAGTCGTAACCTTACCCCTATGCTGCTAGAAGAATTAGCCAAAGCTGTACCTGATGGTATTTCTTTTAATTCTATGTCGCGTAGAGGTTATGCCATCAAGATTATAGGCGTTAGTGAGTCTAATAATAGATTATCAGCATTCATGCGCGCGTTAGATGATTCCGATTTATTTGTACAACCCGAATTATCGTCAATTGTAGCTGACCAATCAGCTGCAAATGCGGTCAGCGACTTCGAATTGTCGTTAAAAATAAGTCCAGTGTTTACGCCAGCGGCGCTACCTGAACAAAGTAATGCGGGGCAATAAGATGGCTTTTGATTTTAAAAAACTTAAAGAAATTAACGAGCTTGATTTTGAACAAGTTGCCATTTGGCCGTTTGAAATAAAAGTAGTTGTTGCTTTCGTGTGCGGACTTATTGTTGCTGCAGTTAGCTACTACGCAATTATAAGTAGCAAACTACCAGTTCTCGATGCTACACAAACCAAGGAACTGGAGCTTCGTCAAACCTTTGAATCCAAGTACAGGGTAGCTGTCAATTTACAAGCTCATAAAGAGCAACTGTCTCAGATTCAAGAAGACTTTTCTTCCATGCTGAAGTCATTACCGACAAGCAATGAAACCCCTGGGTTGCTAGATGACATCACCTTTGTAGGCACGGATGCAGGCCTATCATTTAAATTACTGAATTGGCAACAAGAAATACCCAAAGAATTTTATACCGAGTTACCGATTCAAATCGAAGTATCTGGTGGATACCACCAATTTGGCCAGTTTTCATCAAGTGTTGCTAACTTACCAAGAATTGTAACCTTGCATGATTTTGAAATCTCTACGCAAAAACAAGAGCTAGTCATGACGCTTCAAGCCAAAACATACCGAGCTCAAGGCTCTAATGAGGAGGTGGTAAATGAATAAGAAAATTTATTTGTTGCCTTTAGTCATAACTTTGACAGCTTGTAGCGCAGATATTGACGATTTAGTGGTGTATACACAGCAGGTGAGAACCAATACACAAGTCAATATTGAACCTTATCCAAAATTTGAACCTCTGGCCTCTGTCCAGTATTCCGCAGGCGATAGACGTAGCCCGTTCCGGCGCTCGGAAAACCGCCAGCCCACGGCACAAGTGGTTCAAACGCCGAACTGTCAGCAACCTAATCTGCAAAGACGCAAACAACCATTGGAATCTTATGGTCTTGATGCTTTGCAAATGTCCGGGGTGTTTACAACAAACGGCAAGCGTTTTGCACTGATAAAAGCTAACGATGGCAGTTTGCACAGAGTTAGTGTAGGAGACTATGTCGGATTATTCCACGGACGAGTAGTGCAAATAACTAAGAGTGAAGTAGTAATTAAAGAAATGTTGCCTGATGGTACTGGATGCTGGAAGTCAAAAACCGCCAACCTCAGCATGTCAACGGTAACAGGGGAAGATAACAATGTCTGAGCAGTATATATTCAATAAAAAATTAAACCGACGTAAGCCAGTTTGGTACCTCGTTGTCGCTGTTTTTGTTGGTGTTGTTACGTTTGGTGCCCTAGCACAAGATGAGCAAGAAGTATTGGTAAATCCAGCGCTTGAAGAAGCCTATCACTCATTACTGAACGACATTCAATTTGATCGCAATGGCGAAAGTGCCACTGTAACTGTTATGTTTTCAGGAGATGTTCCCCAGGCATCATTAATTGAAGCTAAGGGCAAGGTATCTATTTCGTTTGAAAATGCAGCATTGAGTGAAGCTCAGTACGTTGAAATTGACGTGACTCAGTTTGGCACTATGGTTTCAGCCATTGAGACCTTTCAAGAAGATACAACTGCCAGTATGGAATTACGCTATCAAGGCCAAGTAAAAATAGCGAAAAACCAAATTGATCAAGGGTATACTTTTACTCTATCTCCTTTGACCAAAGAAGAGATTGAAGAAAGCAAAGGTGAAACATACTCTGGCAAGCCTATCTCTCTAGATTTCCAAGATGTACCCGTGCGTCAGGTTTTACAAATTATTGCCCAAGTGAACGGTTTTAATTTGGTTACTACAGATACAGTCACAGGTAATGTCACTATTAGTTTAAGCGCTGTTCCATGGGATCAGGCGTTAGATATGATTTTGAAAATCAGAGGATTGGATAAACGTTTAGAAGGTAATATTTTGTTGATTGCCCCAGCAGAAGAACTAAGTGCTCGGGAAACCCAACAATTACAATCTAAACAACAAGTTCAAAACCTAGCTGAACTTAAATCAGCTAATATTTCAGTCAACTATGCGAAAGCCCATGAATTAGCTGCCATATTAAAATCAACTGATGGCGGTATATTGTCTCAGCGTGGCGCTGTAAGTGTTGATGAAAGAACAAATACCTTGTTGATACGAGATACTCAAGCGTCAATAGATGAAGCACGCAAAGTGGTTGAATCTTTGGATATACCAGTTAAGCAAGTACTTATTGAGTCGCGTATGGTTACCGTGCGTGAAAATGCCGATGAGCAACTTGGGGTTCGTTGGGGCTTTACAAGTCGTGGTGATGAAAACAGCGTTTCTGGCTCTCTTGCTGGTGCTGATGTAGCGGGTACAGGTTTAGTCCCTGAAATCACTGATAGATTAAACGTTAATCTTCCGGTAACTAACCCCGCAGGCCGTATAGGATTTCAAATCGCCAGTTTAGTCGATGGTAATATTTTAGACCTAGAACTTAGTGCTTTAGAATCTGAAAATAAAGGTGAAATCATTGCAAGCCCGCGTATTACAGTAGCTAATCAACAAGAAGCATATATTGAACAAGGAACCGAGATCCCCTTTGTTCAAGCTACTTCCAGCGGTGCTACTTCAGTAGAATTTAAAAAAGCTGTACTTAGTCTACGAGTGACACCTCATATTACCCCTGATAACAGAATTATTCTGAATCTCGTAGTAACACAGGATACTCGCGGTGATACGGTTCAAACCTCGACCGGTCCAGCGGTAGCCATAGATACCCAAGAGATCAGTACCCAAGTACTGGTAGAAAATGGCGAAACCATAGTGTTAGGCGGCATTTTCCAACAATTGACGACAGAAGATGTATCAAAAGTTCCATTATTTGGTGACTTGCCACTTGTCGGTAATATGTTCAAAACTCGCCAAGAGTTAGAACAAAAAAGAGAATTGTTAATTTTTGTAACGCCTAAGATAGTTACCGAAGGCATATAAAACAAGCACTTACCTAGCGAAAAAAAGGCCGGCAGCAATTTCCGGCCTTCAATTTGCTTTCAACACTTGCAAACAGACTGAAATAACTGAGATAATCCGTGCACTCGAAATATCCCGAGGAGTAAAAGTGCATGTAACGACCACCAACTTGTGGTCAAGGTAGGGAAAATTACCCTTGCACACAAGTGGTAGTGTTAGTTAGCACACCAACGTCAATAACTATCAATAAATAAGATGTGAACTAGGCAACTATGGCTGAAAAACGTAACGTATTCCTTGTAGGCCCTATGGGTGCAGGCAAAAGCACAATAGGCAGACACCTAGCAGATGAACTCCACTTAGAATTTTTCGATTCAGACCAAGAAATTGAAAAGCGCACAGGCGCGGATATCTCCTGGATATTCGACCTAGAAGGCGAAGATGGCTTTCGTAAAAGAGAAGAAACTGTCATTGAAGAACTCACTGATAAGCAAGGCATTGTGCTTGCAACCGGCGGCGGTTCAGTAATTTCTAGTAAAATTCGTAATCGTCTATCAGCAAGAGGTATTGTTGTTTATTTACGCACAACTATTGATAAACAAGTAGCAAGAACTCAAAGAGATAAAAGACGTCCTTTGCTACAAAATGACGATCCTGAACAGGTTTTAAAAGATTTGGCGGAAAAACGTAATCCTCTATATGAAGAAATTGCAGATTACGTGGTAGAAACAGACGACCAAAGCGCAAGAGCTGTTGCCAACCAAATCATTAATAAAATAGGTCTTTAAGGCCATTATTTAAGGAACTCATCAATGCCAACCATTTCTGTTGACCTTGATGACCGCAGTTATCCAATTGCTATTAAAGCCGGTATTCTCTCTGATACCGGCTTTTCGTTTTCTGAAATCCGCGGTCAACATGTCGTTATCTTAAGCAATACCAAAGTAGCGCCTTTATATTCAGATAAAATAACTCAGCAACTTACAAGTTTGGGCAAAAAGGTCGATCACATCATTATTGAAGATGGTGAGCAATTTAAGACCCTAGCATCTTTCGAATATGTATTAACTAAGTTATTGGAAATGCCAGCCGCCAGGGATACCACTATGTTGGCGTTAGGCGGTGGCGTCATTGGCGATCTTTGCGGGTTTGTCGCAGCTTGTTATGTCCGAGGAATTGACTTTGTGCAAGTACCCACCACCCTGCTTTCGCAAGTGGACTCATCTGTAGGAGGAAAAACAGCAGTTAATCATCCCTTGGGTAAAAATATGATAGGGGCTTTTTACCAACCTAAAGCTGTTTATATTGATACAGATACACTATCCACATTAGCACCTAGAGAATTTGCCGCTGGCATGGCGGAAGTCATAAAATACGGCATCATTTATGACAGTGCGTTCTTCCAATGGCTGGATACTCATAAAGAACAGATAAAAGCGGGCAATCCAGAGCACCTTGAAACCATGATCAGTAAATGTTGTCAGATTAAAGCGGACATTGTGAATCAAGATGAAAAAGAACATGGCATTCGCGCATTATTGAATTTAGGGCACACCTTTGGTCATGCAATGGAAGCCGAGCAAGGCTATGGAAATTGGTTACACGGTGAGGCAGTAGCTGCTGGCATGGTGCTTGCAGCAAGGCTATCGAATATGCGTGGTGACGTTTCTTTGACGCAAGTGCAAGCTATAGTTGATCTTATTGCTTTCTTCGATTTGCCTGTCGAAGGGCCAGAGCAAATGTCTTCAGATTGCTACATTAAGCACATGAAAAGAGACAAAAAGGTGTTAAAAGGTACCATGCGTTTCATTTTACCAATAGGCATAGGTTCAGCAAAAGTTGTTGATGATGTGAGTATGCAGGAGTTACAAAAACTACTCGACTAGCATCAACACAGTGGAGTGTAATAGCAGGTCGTGTCAGATTTACAAACGAGACTAGCACATTTAGTTAACTATTCATCGCAGATGATTTTTATCGGCTGCGATGCTATTGCTGATCAACAAAAATACCTTACGCAGTTTCTTACGCAACAGGGTGAAAATGCTGAGGTTTCTTTTTTAACTGCGGAACCTGACCTATTGGCACCAGATTACCGCAGAACCATATGTCGACAATTGATTAATCAACAAGTGGGAAGTTTCGTGCGCCCACTTTATGAAGAGATCTCATGCCAAGATGAGCATCAAAATACCTTTATTATTTGTATATCCAAAGCAGATCTGCTCCCAAATGAGTTTTTAAGCGAATTGTGGCAATGGGTAGCTCGAACAAGAGCTAGTAATGGTCAAATACACCTTAATATCTTACTCTTTGGCAGTAATGACTGGTCTGAAAAAGCGCAACGCTGGCTCCCAGAAAAAAACAATGAAAGTCCAGTACTGCTGTCTAGTCAAGCCGTTGATGCGGTAGGTTTCGACGTTAACGCGCTTGAGTCTCTAATGGCACAAAAGCGAGCTTTTTTTGCCAATAAAGGTCTGTTCGGCGAGACTAACAACGCGACTTCGTTTATCCAGCGCAAATGGTTTATAGGGGCTGTATTGAGTGTCTTCTTAGCCGTATTCGCCGGTTTAGTGAGTTGGCAGTATCCTGAGCAAGTACAAGCTTTACTTGCTACCGGTAGTTTGCCAGATTCACAAGACTACCAGCAACAACCCATTCCAGTAGCAAAATCTGAACCTGAGGTGTTAATCGAAGTAGATGAGACACAAGATATCGCTACAGAAAACACATCAGTAACTGATGAAATCTTAGCTGGAAAATGGCAACAAGAACCAGCGTCTTCTCAATCCTTAACAGCCCCCCAAGAGCAAGTACCAAATGAACAAACGCTTATCTCAGATTTAACACAAGCACTTCCAGCGCAAACTGCAACCGCAGATACAATAGATGACGATACTGGGCCTAGAGAAAAGGATTTTAAAGTGCCAGACATCATAAGTGTGGAACAACTCGATCAAAGCTTGGGCGAGAGTTTGCTGGTAGAAGATACGCAAAGTGCAGAACAAGGCGCTTTTGTTGCTGAAACAGTTACCAATCCGACGTCAACACCAGTCCCCCTAGAAAGTAATAGTTCGAAAGTTTCTACTGCCCGCGCTTTAACGAATGAATTAGACACCTTAGATACAGGTTTAATAGATGAATATCGTTTCGATGAGTCACTTTTGTTGCAGTTACCCAACGATCAAGTTGTGTTGCAACTCTCGGGTATAAAAAATCCTGAAGTGTTGAACACTTTTATTACCAGCAACAACTTACAAACAAGAACTTGGATTTACCAAACACAGCGCTACGGTGGCCCCTGGTATGTGGTATTGTACAACGACACTTTTGATTCCATTGATTTGGCCTTAGCTCAGGTAAGTAGCTTGCCAGAAAGCGTTCAAAATTCAGGTCCCTTTGCTAAAAGTGTTGGGCAAATTCGCAACGAAATTATTCGTCAATAAGACGTTCACTTAAGATATTAGCTACAACTTTTCAAAGTGTTTGTTTAAGTAAATAATCACTTTTCTAGGCATATTTTTTACCGCAAAAACTTCCATCGCCGCCTTTCTGTCACCATTGCATGCGATCATCCTAGGGGCTGCAATTTGATACAACTTAAATCCGTAGCTGCGATAAGCTTTGATAATTCGCTTAGTTGCCTGATTTGAAATAACAACTGGATTTTTGACTTCAGCTACCCAATCTAATAGTCGAATCTGGTCATCCCACTTAAAATCAACTTGGCTATATTGGGTAAATTCCACATCATATGGGGGGTCCATATAGATAAAATCATTATCTTCGAGGGTTATTTTGGCAAAATCACCGCAGCGAAATTGCCATTGAGAAAGACGCTGCTGGTAATGATCAAAATTGGTTTGATAATTGATGGTTTTATAACGACCAAAAGGCACGTTGTAGAAGCCCGAGCGATTAAACCGACATAGACCATTAAACCCTGTCCGCATTAAATAATAAAACAATGAAGCCGCTTCTGCTGTATTGTATTCACCCTTAGCGATCAATTGGTTAAACTTTTCTCTGGCCGAATAAAATTCATCTTCGTTATTAGAATAAACTAAATCAAATGCTAGACCAGATTGAATCTGCTGATAAAAATTAATCAAATGCAAATTTGCATCATTTAATACAGCACTAGAAGGGTTTAAGCCCAAAGCTACCGACATTCCGCCTACAAAGGGTTCGACTAGGCGAGAATGAGGAAAATGTTGGTAAATTACTTGTAACTTTGGCACAAGCCAACGTTTCCCACCGGCCCACTTTAAAGGTGGAGAAAGCTTTAAATGCATTTTGCGAAATATCTTTTATTATTATGGTCTGTTAGACAAGCGGCTAATGATATAGCCATGGTAATTGTTCACCCATTTTTTATCAACACTGGACTAAAAAGAAAACGAAAATGGCCGATACTAAGAGGAGCAACAGGGAAATAGCTCTGTGAACCTATTCGTTTAAAAAACAATGATTTTATTGAGATAAGTGGCATAAACAGGTATTTTGGGATACCAAAGCTTCATCTTTCTGCTTACAAATTTCATTGATACTTATAGAATACGCAAGTTTTTAGACTTTTATGCCTCATTTGGTTGCTGTATATATAATTTAAGGATATTCATGAATATGATTCGGGGATTGCTTTCCAAGATGTTACTTATGGTCATTATTGTGGCCGTAATATCTTTAGCAGCTTCCTTTACCTTTGTGAGTATTCAGCAAAAGCGGGCATTAGACGAAAATATCCAACTCATAAAAGAGTCTCATAGACGCTCAGCGAAAACGCTATTCGAAAATTTCCTTTCCAACCAAATATTACCATTTACTGAAGAGTTAGTTAGATTAGGCGGCGTTGCAGGCTCAGACCCAGACAACGTGCACAGCTTTTTGCGCGAAAACTGGCCAAGAATCAAGGTCACATTTTCCTTTGAATCTATGTCTTTTTCTAAAGACGATAAACATTATAATTTCGGTCGATTTCCGACTCAGGAAATGCGAGAACAGCAGTTTAATGTTGAAACGACTATGAGTCCTCGCACTAACATAATTTGTCATGCCAAGTGTGAACTTGCCACCACGGTTCCAGTGCTTTCAAATAAACAAAACTGGTCTTTGTCAGTACTTACAGAAATGGGACCATCAATAGACCTATTAAGCAATATCATCAACAGCGATGTAATTGTGTTATTGCCAGGGCAAAAAGCAAACCCTGTGGATTACACCCTAACCCGTTACACCGCCATTTCTGAATTTATGACCGGCCAAGAGCGTCTGACTCCTATCTTTCAGCTGTTGTTAACGCCTGAACAAATTGAGCAGTTAGAAACAGAAGGCTTACAGATGAGCGCTGGTGATAAAGACTATTATATTTGGTTTGAATCTCTAGAAGGTGTTGGAGACAACCTAGATCTTATATTCGTTCGCGACATGTCAGTCATGCTCTCTCAGCAGAGAGAACAAAAACAACAAGTCATCATCACCTTCGTTGCTATGACCCTAGGCGTTCTATTGTTTTTGATGCTATTTTCAATCATCCCTATTTCCAAAATAAATCAGTTGAAACGTGCAATTAAATTAATTGGTGCTAAAGAATATAATATCGCTCGTTATCGGCTAGGCAAAGCAAGACGTACCATATTCCCCGACGAACTTGATGATCTAGAAGATGAATTTAGAACTGCCATTGATGTTCTAGAATCTTATGAACAAGAATTATCTAATTCGCAAAAACGACTTGTTCGCCAAGCAACCATCGACAGCATTACAGGCCTTTTCACGCGAAACGTGTTAATCGAAGATCTCGCAAATATGAATCGCGAACAACATGTATCAAATGTCGCCATCTTTTTCTTAGATTTAGACGGATTTAAACCGGTGAATGATAACTTGGGGCATGAAGCCGGAGATATCATGTTGAAAAAGATTGGATACAGACTCAAAGGCGTGATCAACAAATTTATTCGCGTTTATCGTATCGGTGGAGACGAATTTGTTATCTGCTTTACTAATTATTCAGATAATGACGCACTAGTAAAAATGGCAGATCAAGTGGTGGAACTATTTGCCGCGCCTTTCCATGTATACGATACCAGCATTACCATTAGTGCTAGCATAGGTATCGCTAAGCAAAAAGCGGTAGAAATTGAACCCGATATTCTGTTGCGATACGCAGATATCGCAATGTATCAAGCAAAAGAAGAAGGCAAAAATCGTTACAAATTCTTTGATGAATCTATGCGTGAAAACACGCAACAACGCTTTATCATTAAAAACGATTTCAGTAGTTCTCTGGCCGATGGACAGCTTTTTGTTGTATTCCAACCTATAGTCACCAGTCAATCTAGAGTAGTGACAAAATTAGAAGCTTTATGCCGTTGGAAACACCCTACTTTAGGGTTTATACCACCTTTAGTATTCATTGATGTACTTGAAGAAAGTGAAAATATGAATACTTTGTTCGAATGGATCGTTGATAATGTCATTGGTGAAATTCGTTATCTAGATGGCATCGGACTAGACGATATTATTGTGTCAATAAATCTAAGTACCTCGCAATTGGTGAACGATACGGCGTTATTGATTTTAGATAGTAAATTGTCTTCATTTGATATTGAGCCTCACAGAATTGAAATAGAAATCACCGAAACGTCTTTAATATCAAATTTCAATCAAGCCAAAAAATGGATTGATAAAGCCAAAGAAATTGGCTTTCGCATTGCCATTGATGACTTTGGTGCGGGATATTCTTCACTTTCTTACTTAACCGCCTTCCCATTTGATACCGTCAAATTGGATAGGTCGTTATTAAATAATATCGATAAAGATGTAAGACAACAAAGGATTGTCGGCTCCCTTACTCAAATGCTGCATGGTTTATCTGTTCCTATAGTCGCTGAAGGTGCAGAAACAGAAGAACACTTTGAACAATTGAAACTATTGGGGTGTGATTATATTCAAGGCTATTTAGTTTGTCGCCCGGTCGAACATGAAGCTCTAGTGGATTTTTTACAGCATCAACACTGATCAGTATTAAATACTGTCTGCTCAGCTTGGCATTTGGCAGACGTCTTTTACAGCATTATATTAACGAATACTAAAACCACTCCAATAAAAACTGCAAACACAAGAATCCCCATAATAATAAAAGGCAGGATAGAATCATTTTGGGTGAAATCTTGGTTATATTTTGCTTGAGATTGCACGCCGAAAAACGCGGCTAATACGCTCTGCAATACACTCAAAATTCGTTTAAGCACCGAGCTTACTTTTCTCTGTTGAGGAGTTCTAACAAATCGAGATAATGAAACTCGGTATTACCGGATTGGTTAGCTAGCCAAGTTAGCCAAGTTATGTTTTGATTATTGCGGTTACATGCAACGCTGGCGTTCGACTGAATCGAGGGTTGCGTACTAAACACATCGCCATTTGAGTGAGTTGATAAAATCGATTTGCAAGGAGCACTATACTGGATCATCAGGGCATTAACTGCCACTACTGATACAACAGCGGTGAACAACAAGCTGGCAAAGAACTTTTTTAAGCTGTAAGCGTGTTTCTTCATCAGAGTCTCCCTTTTAACTTGATAAAGTGTACTCTTTTTATACAAAAACGCCAACATTAAATGTTGGCGTTGTACAAATAAAGTTTAAATGACTTTATTAAAGTTCGAAACTCTTCGCGATTGAGAAATAAACTGTCTCATCATCATCTAAGTCGCTGTCGCTAAGAATAAACGCAACACCGATATCGAAACCTTCAAAAGTAGTACCATAGCCAACTTCTACATAGTCACCGCTGTAGTCGCCACCAAATTTACCAGCAGTTGCTGACAAGCCTTCGTATTCGAAAGTAAGACCAGTGAATGTATAGCTGTCATCTGGAAATGCTTCGCCGTCTCTTTCACCAATGGTGTACTCTAGGCTAAAGTAAGAGATACCAGCGTAAAGGTTAATTTCGTCATATTGAGTATCGAAATCACCCGTGTATTGATAAGTAGTAACGCCAGCACCTAAGCTTAGTCCATTATCAAATTCAAAACCGTAACCAGCATATAAATCAACTTCTAGGCCTTCTTCAACGTCAGCAACCCAAGTACCAGCATAGAAACCGCCAGCTTCTACATCTACACCACCGTTAGCAGTAGCAGTAGAATTTTGAACGATACCGCGGAAGTGATATTCACTTAATAAACCAACATTAGCAGACCATTCTTGTGCTTGAGCAGCTGAAGAGATAGCCAATCCAGCAAATACACTGGCTGCTAAGGTCGCTTTTTTAAAAAATTTCATGTGTGTTCTCCAATGTGAAAAAATTTTTTTTACGTTTTGATTTAAAATCTGCCGCTTAAAATTATTTTTGTTATAAGCCTTGATTCTTTTTAGCAAGCTTAATGCCACCCTATTAAAAATATTAAATTTTGTTTACATTACTGTTTTTTAACATTTTTTTATTATTTGCGAGTTTGAGTTCGTGACTTAGCGGGCCGTAATATACAAAATAAAAAATCTAAATGCACCAAAAATATGCATCCTCACCAAATTAAAGCAAAAATAAAGATTTTCAAATTGATGATAGTTTTCGGTACACTCTCGGGGTACGAATTACTTAAGGAAAAAGCATGCTTATTGCGCCATCAATATTATCTGCAGATTTCACAAAATTAGGTCAAGAAGTAGCAGATGTTATTCAAGCTGGTGCCGACATAGTGCATTTCGATGTAATGGACAACCATTATGTCCCTAATCTCACTTTTGGACCCAAAATCTGCAGTGATTTGGTAAAGTTTGGTCTCGATAAGCCAATTGACGTCCATTTGATGGTGACGCCAGTCGATGACCTAATAGTTGCATTCGCTGATGCCGGAGCAAGTATGATCAGTTTTCATCCCGAGGCTAGTTTACACCTAGATCGCAGCATTAATCTTATCAAAAGTAAAGGTTGCAAAGCGGGTTTAGTCTTAAATCCCGGTACCTCACTAACAGTGCTAGAAGAAGTATTGCCAATGCTAGATTATGTGCTTCTAATGTCAGTCAATCCTGGTTATGGCGGCCAAAGCTTTATTCCGTCAACTATTGACAAAATAAAACGTCTGAAAAGTATGCTTGAAGCCCGTAATCTTGATATTCCTATTGAAGTTGATGGGGGAATTAATGCAGATACCATCTCAGACTGTTACAACGCGGGGGCTTCAATATTTGTAGCAGGATCTGCCATATTCAATAGTGACAATTATCAAACAACAATCAATCAATTAAGACAAGTAGCAAGTAAATAAGGAAGTATTGAGTGTCAACTTCACAAAAACCTAAAGTATTAAGTGGATGTCAACCCAGCGGACAACTTACCATTGGTAATTATATGGGGGCCCTAAAACAGTGGATAGCCATGCAAGATACTCATGATTGTGTCTACATGATAGTCGACTTACATGCCATTACTGTCCGCCAAGATCCAGAAAAACTACGCCAAGCTTGCTTAGACGGTTTAGCGCTTTACATTGCATGCGGTATAGACCCCATGAAAAGTACAATTTTTATGCAATCCCATGTTCCCGAACATGCTCAGCTTGCATGGGCGCTTAATTGCTTCACTCAAATGGGTGAACTTAACCGTATGACTCAGTTTAAAGATAAATCTCAAACCCATAGCAATAACATTAATGTTGGTTTATATACTTATCCAGTGCTTCAAGCTGCAGACATATTGTTGTATCAAGCAAATGAAGTTCCCATCGGTGAAGATCAGAAGCAGCATTTAGAGTTAACTCGCGATATTGCCACACGTTTTAATAACATTTACAGCGACATATTTACTCTGCCAGAACCTTTTATTCCCAAAGAAGGTGCTCGAGTAATGAGTTTGCAAGAACCAAGCAAAAAAATGTCTAAATCTGACGCCAACACCAATAATTTTGTCGGATTATTAGAAGACCCAAAAAAAGTCGCAAAGAAAATAAAACGTGCCGTCACCGATAGTGACGAACAAGCGCGTATCTATTTTGATGTAGCTGAAAAGCCTGGGGTTTCTAACTTACTTTCCTTGTTATCCTGTGCCACTGGTAAATCCATAGACTCTTTAGTACCAGAATATGAAGATAAGATGTATGGCCACCTTAAAACCGATGTTGCTGACGCCGTTGTAGCGTTAATACAGCCCATTCAAGATGAATTTCAACGTGTACGAAGTGACCAGACTTATCTGGACAAGGTGATGCGTGAAGGTAGCGCTAAAGCAAAAACACTGGCTGCCGATACTCTCAATAGAGTGTACTGTGCGTTGGGGTTCTTAGGTAGACCTTAATAGTGGTTGTAATTATTGATAACTACGACTCGTTTACCTTTAATCTTGCACTATATTTTGAGGAATTGGACCAGTCAGTAGTTGTTTATAAAAATGACCAAATTGATTTAAATGCCCTTTATGAGCTTAAATTTGATCATCTTGTAATCTCTCCTGGCCCCTGCTCTCCTGATGAATCAGGAATTTCGATACCGGCAATTTCGGCCTTTAAAGGCCGAAAGCCAATCCTTGGTGTCTGTTTAGGACATCAAGCAATTGCGCAACAAGCAGGAGCATCAATTATCAGGGCTAAACATATCCGGCATGGTAAAACGTCTCGCGTAAGTACACTTAATGACAGCGTGCTGTTTAACAATTGTGCCAGAAGTTTATCTGTTACTCGCTATCATTCTTTGATTATCGACCCAGATACGCTTCCGGATAGTTTTACAGTAAGTGCTTGGTGTAACGATTTTGAAGACACTGAAATTATGGCCATAGAAGATAGAAAAAATCGCGTTTATGGTATTCAGTTCCATCCAGAATCATTGCTTACAGAATATGGACATCAAATGTTGTTGAATTTTGTTCAAAATGGATAGTCACCAAAGATGAAAGAAAGCGTTACTCAACTGACCAATATCATCAATGATAGGTTTGAATATTACCTTGTTTCTATGGACGAGGCTATTATTGCGTCGGGGCGTAAAACTCGGAAAATGCAGGAACTTGAAGATTCTGAACAGTTCGAAGCCAGACGCGAACTATTGTTCATCGAAGAAGTGGCGAATCGTAAGCGTGAAGAAGAAGCGACGGAAGAACATTCCTACCAAGACAAGGTAGAAAAGTTGTTTCATGACCAGCTAATTCTAGATATGGAAAAGCTTCTAAAAGATCCCGCTGAAATAATGAAATCAACGCTGAAATTCGATCCTATCGTGGGTAAACTTTTAGATATTTTGTACACTGAGTCTTGCTCTATTTCACGTTTAGTAGCTTGCATTGAACAATTACCTTGGCTGGATAAAAGTATTATTAATTTTATTCGCCAACCAAAATATCGCCGCTTAGATTCTCACGGGCATCCACTGATAATTAAAACACTTAGAGCCGCATTGAGTTTCATTGGTATTGAAAGCCTACGCAAATTGATTCCCGTTTTAATTGCAAAACACTTCGTGCCTGTCAAAAATGATTATATTCCTGATATTCATAAACATCTGTGGTTGTACACCATAGGTACAGGTAATGTAGCGCGCATTTTAGCCCCTAGCATGGGCATTAAAGAGCATATCGGCTTTAACCTAGGTTTGTTCTCTACCATAGGCAGAGCCGCAATTGCGCAAATGTACATTAAAATGTTCGACCTTAAATTGCGCGATCACGTCATTGCTGCGCGTAAAAAAGAAGATCGTAATTTAGCCAAAGCCTTAATTAACATTGCACCATCATCCAAGTATCTGGTTCTTTTTTGGAAGAAGTTTGCGCTCAAAGCCACGGTTGAGATGATGGCTTCATTAAACATGCGCTGGTTAATGATCACGCCTGGTTACGACGATTATACTCGTATTCGCCAAACTACATATAAATATATCGAACAAAACAAATTACATCCCTTAACGAGTTTATTGTTTAAATCCCACGGGTTTATGCAGTTTAAGCTATTGCAATCTAGCCAGTTAATTACGAAAGAAGTATCCCAGCTTTATTTAAGAAATTACGGCATTACAGCACAAGATGTTTCGTTATTGTCTAACACCAATTTAACTGGGTTAGAGCTTAGAATCGCAGAAAAAATAGAAGGAGAATAAAAATTTTTTACTGCATGATTATTCATATTAAAGATGTTTAAAAGTTAATATTTTTACGACTTCGTCCATTAATCTCGCAATGGGGCTTATTTATTCAGTAATTTCCCCAATTCTCTTTATCCTTCAAATAAATATTCAATTTACCTGCAATTTACTGCATAGACCTTTAAAAACAAAGCGTTGAGTTAAATTTCCATGGCGACTCAGCGATTTTTTTCTGGCATACTATGCGCCATTAACGGCCATGATTTTTACAAATTTCGATTTTAAAAACTCACGCCACTATCCAAATTGAATTTATTTTTTAACTTATTTTACATAGAAGTGTGTTAAACATAGGTATTGAAAATTACAAACAGCAAAGAGGTGCAACATATGCAAGTAACCAGAGAAACCTTTAACGAAGTAATGGTACCAAACTATAATCCTGCGGCTATGGTACCGGTCAAAGGCAGTGGTTCTCGCGTATGGGATCAAGATGGTCGCGAATATATTGATTTTGCAGGCGGCATCGCTGTAAACGTATTGGGCCATTGCCATCCAGAATTGGTGCAAGTATTACAAGAGCAAGGTAGCAAACTTTGGCACTTGAGCAATGTATTTACTAACGAACCTGCACTTCGATTAGCCAAAAAGTTGGTCAAAGCCACTTTCGCCGACAAAGTTTATTTCGCCAACTCGGGAGCTGAAGCCAACGAAGCAGCACTGAAGTTAGCTCGTCGTTTTGCGCTGGACCATTTTGGTGAAGAAAAAGATCAAATCATCTCATTTAAGCAAGGTTTTCACGGGCGTACCTTTTTCACTGTCACTGTAGGCGGACAACCAGCTTATTCCGATGGTTTTGGTCCTAAGCCTGGCGGCATAGTGCATTCTGAATACAATAACCTAGAGATGTTGGCAGGTTATATGTCAGATAAAACCTGTGCAGTCATGATGGAGCCTATGCAAGGTGAAGGCGGCATCATAGTACCTGATGCGTCATTTGTCGCCGGCGTACGTGAACTTTGTGATAAACACAATGCCCTTTTAATATTTGATGAAGTACAGTCTGGTGTTGGTCGAACAGGTCAACTTTATGACTATATGAACCTCAATGTTGTGCCAGATATCCTAACCTCAGCTAAATCCTTGGGTGGCGGATTCCCCATTGGCGCTATGCTTACTACAGATAAAATAGCGGAATCGTTAAAGGTGGGAACACATGGAAGTACATACGGTGGTAACCCCTTAGCTTGTGCGATCGCAGAAAAAGTGTTGGATATCGTTAATCAACCAGCAATTTTTGAAGGTGTGCTGAAAAAAGAAGCCCTGTTCAGAGAAAAATTGCAGGAAATTAATGACAAACATCAGGTATTTGCTGAAATTAGAGGCAAAGGCATGCTGTTGGGTTGTGCATTAAATGAAAAATATCAAGGTAGAGCTCGTGACTTCTTAATGGCGGCTGCCGAAGAAAATCTTATGTGCTTAGTTGCGGGTGCCAGTGTTGTGCGTTTCGCACCTTCATTAATAATTCCTGACCAAGACATCATTGAAGGTTTGGAAAGGTTTGACCGCGCAATTGCTAATTTGATAGCTAAAGAAGACTAATCATGTTGCTTATCAGACCCATCACGGAAGATGATTACCCCTCATTGCTTGCCATTGCGCAAGAATCTGGTGTTGGATTTACTTCGTTACCAGTAAATGAAGCTTTGTTGCGCAAAAAAATTGAAGTGGCGCAGCTTGCATTTGCAAGCAATCCATTGGCTCCGGGTAATCAATCCTATTTATTCGTGATGGAAGATACTGAGACTGGGGAAGTTGTTGGCACCTCTGGTATTGAAGCCACAGTGGGCCTTAATGATGCGTTTTATCATTACCACAGAGGCAAAGTAGTACACGCATCAAGGGAGCTAGGTGTACATAATACGGTTGAAATTCTCACCTTTTGTAATGACTATACAGGTGTAAGTGAAATCTGTACCTTATTTTTGCGCGAACAAGCTAGAAAAGGTATGGCCGGACGTTTGCTATCTCGTTTTCGCTTTTTGTTTATGGCCCAGCACCGTAAACGCTTTGCAGATATTGTTATTGCAGAAATGCGCGGTGTGTCAGATGAACACGGAAAGTCCCCATTTTGGGAGTGGTTGGAACACAACTTTTTCTCCATGGACTTCCCTACAGCAGATTATCTAACCGGCATTGGTAATAAGGTGTTTATCGCCGAATTGATGCCTAAGTATCCCATCTATGTAAATTTACTGTCTAAAGATGCTCAAGCTTGTATTGGTAAAGTCCATGAAAAAACCAGACCCGCGCTTAGCATGTTAGAAAAAGAAGGTTTTAAACACCGAGGCTATGTGGATATTTTTGATGCAGGCCCCACGGTTGAAGCCCATGTAGAAAATATAGAAACAGTAAAATCAAGCCAAAAAGCTAGTATTCAAGTAGTAGATAGCCTACCTGAACACAGTCCAAATTATATCGTAATTAATAATTACGTTTCCGACTTTAGAGCATGTATGACCAAAATGCATAAAAACGATAATGGTGACATGCTTATGACGGCGTCAACGGCTAAGGCGTTATTGATCTCAGACGGAGATTCTATTCGCTATACCCCTTGCCCGACGAGACCTCGTCAAATCAAATAATAGGAGTACCTATGCGACAGAACATACACTTTATCAATGGAAAGTGGATTGCCGGTAATGGCGATACTTTTCAATCCATAGACCCAGCAAAAAATAAAAGCATCTGGGAAGGTGAAACAGCAACCTCAGACCAAGTAGGTCAAGCAGTAAATGCTGCCAGACAAGCATTTCCGGAATGGTCGTTAATGAGCTTAGAAGCTCGCTTAGTTTTCGTTCAAGCCTATAAGGAAGCCTTAGAAAGCAATAAACAAGCATTAGCCCAGATTATTGCAGAAGAAACCGGTAAACCTTTATGGGAAACCGCCACTGAAGCAGCCGCAATGATTGGCAAAATCGCTATTTCTGAGCGCGCTTATCATGAACGCACTGGCACAACAGAAAACCCTATGCCTGCGGGAAAAGCAATTTTGCGTCATCGCCCTCACGGCGTTGTTGCCGTATTTGGCCCCTATAACTTTCCGGGTCATTTGCCAAATGGGCATATTGTCCCTGCGTTGATAGCGGGTAATACAGTGGTATTTAAACCCAGTGATCTAACCCCTAAAGTGGCCGAGTTTATGGTCAAATTATGGGAACAAGCTGGATTACCGGCAGGCGTACTCAATCTAGTGCAAGGACAAGTCGAAACAGGCAAAAGTCTTGCTGCTCATCCTCAAATCGACGGGCTATTTTTTACTGGAAGTTCTACTACGGGTAAAGTGCTTCACCAACAGTTTGCTGGCGAACCTGGCAAAATTCTAGCTTTGGAAATGGGCGGTAATAACCCCTTAATCGTCACCCAAGTAGAAGATACCAAGGCCGCAGTACACGATATAATTCAATCTGCTTTTGTAACCTCTGGCCAACGCTGTACTTGTGCTAGACGTTTATATATTCCCCAAGGTAATGCAGGCGACCAACTAATTGACAAATTGGTTGAGGCGACAAAAGCCATTGTTGTTGGTCATTATGATGCGGAAGAGCAGCCATTTATGGGTGCTATGATTTCAGCAAAAGCGGCAGCAATGATGGTAAATGCCCAAGAAGCAATTTTAGCAAAGGGTGGTAAATCCTTGGTTAAAATGGAACACCTTGATACAAATACAGGTTTTGTAACTCCAGGTATTGTTGATATTACTGATGCTAGCGATATTCCTGATGAAGAGCATTTTGGTCCACTATTAAAAATTTGCCGTTACCTTGATTTTGATCAGGCCATTGAAATGGCAAATAACACAAAATTCGGTTTATCAGCAGGACTGCTATCTGACAGCCGTGAGGACTATGACTACTTCTTGCCTAGAATCAGAGCAGGCATAGTAAATTGGAATCGTCCAATTACCGGCGCTTCAAGTGCTGCCCCATTTGGTGGTATCGGCGAAAGTGGTAATCACAGAGCCAGTGCATTTTACGCTGCAGATTACTGCGCTTATCCTGTAGCTTCTGTTGAGTTAGAAGCGGTAACACTACCAGAATCTTTGAGCCCAGGATTATCTATTTAAGGAGTTTTATCATGCACACCAATGTTGATGCCTTGTTTTCTGGCTTGTGGCAAGACTATGTAAAAATCACCCCTTCCGCGGACAAAATCCATGATCTTCTGGGTGATAAGAGCGGTCAGTCAGACATCGTCAATGACCACATTGCATTACGAACCTTTAACTTACCAAAAGTAGGTATTGATAAATTAGCCCAACACCTACTAAATTTAGGCTATGAAGCTAAAGGCGATTATGACTTTGAGGCAAAAAAGCTATCTGCTAAGCACTTTGAGCATAGTGACTTAACAAAACCAAAGGTTTTTATTAGTGAACTCAGAGTCGAAGAAATGCCTGAAAAGGTACAAAACATCATCCATAAAATGATTGATCAAATGCCAGAAGACGCAGTAAATCAAACGGACTTTTTGTATTCTGGTACCCATTGGCAGGTTTCCAGCCAAGACTATAAAACCCTGTTGGAACATTCAGAATATGCAGCTTGGATGTCAGCTTGGGGTTATAGAGCTAACCATTTTACTGTTAGCGTAAATCACCTGAAAAATGTGAAATCACTAGAAGAAGTGAATCAGATTCTTAAAAATGCTGGTTATAAATTGAATACTTCAGGTGGCGAGATAAAAGGTGGAAAAGATGTGTGCTTAGCGCAATCGTCTACCATGGCTGATCACGCAGTAGCTAAATTCAGCGATACAGAACTCACTATTCCAAGCTGTTTTTATGAATTTGCGGAAAGATTCAATCTTCCTTCAGGCGAACTCTATCAGGGGTTTGTAGCAGCATCAGCTGATAAAATTTTTGAAAGTACTAACGCTAAATAACTAAGCTTTGGGTCAGGTCCTACTGGACCTGACTGCTATTCCTCTGTTTGTTCGGGATCAGATATTTCAGGCGCTTTAGGAAGCACAATTTCAATGTCATCTACACGCTGTAAGCCTCTAGGTAATTTGTTACCTCTACGTCCTCTTTCACCTTGATAATGAGATAAATCTGCCGGGCTTAGGGTCATTCCTCGTTTACCTGCAATTATTTTGACACTGGCATTTTCCGGTACTACGCGTAGATACACCAGATACTCTTCTCTGGTTTTTGCTTTAGCCGAAGAAATGTTCATCAACTTATTCCCTTTACCTTTACCTAAGGCTGGCAAATCACGAAGTGGGAATAAGAGCATGCGACCTTGGTTTGAAATTGTTAGGCACCAGTCTGTTTCAACATCGACCACAGGAATTGGCAACATCACCTTGGCAGCAGTCGGCAAACTAACATAAGCCTTACCTGCTTTGTTTTTGGTCAGCATATCATCAAATTTACCCACAAAACCGTAACCCGCATCTGAGCCCATTAGATATTGCTGATTGTTTTGTGCCATAACCACATATTGGGCTTGTTCGCCAGTCACGAAATTAAAGCGACCAGTGAGCGGCTCTCCTTGGCTTCTTGCGGAAGGCAAACTGTGAGCATCACAGGAGAATGTTCGACCAGACGAATCGATAAAGACGGCAGGTTGATTACTTCGACCTTTGGCGGAATGCAAAAAGCTATCGCCAGATTTATAACTTAAACTGGTTGCATCAATATCATGGCCTTTAGCGCATCTTGCCCAACCTTTCTCAGACAAGACAACAGTAACCGGTTCAGAGGGAACCAACTCTTTTTCCGATAAGGCTCTAGCTTCTTCACGCTGGACGATTGGGCTTCTTCGGTCGTCACCGTATTTTTCTGCGTCCGCTAATATTTCTTTTTTGATTAGGGTTTTTAAACGTCGATCTGAACCTAACAATAACTCTAACGCATCTCTTTCTTTAGACAGCTCGTCTTGTTCAGTTTTAATTTTAATTTCTTCTAGTTTAGCTAAGTGACGTAATTTTAGTTCTAGAATTGCTTCTGCTTGTTTATCACTTAAGTTAAATCGACTAATTAATTCTTTTTTCGGCTCATCTTCGTGGCGAATTATCGCGATTACTTCGTCGATGTTTAAGAAGGCAATCATTAAACCTTCTAAAATATGTAAGCGTGCCAAGATCTTATCTAATCGATATTGCAAGCGACGAGTCACAGTGTCTTTGCGATACACCAACCACTCATTTAAAATGGTGCGAAGATCTTTAACTTGTGGCCTTCCATCCAGACCAATCATGTTTATGTTGACGCGATAGCTTTTTTCTAAATCTGTTGTGGCAAACAAATGCTGCATAACTTGGTCAACGTCTACTCGATTAGAACGCGGAGTTACTATCAATCGAGTCGGATTTTCGTGATCTGATTCATCTCGTAAATCACTGACAAATGGCAGCTTCTTCGCCTGCATTTGGGCTGCAATTTGTTCCAGTATTTTAGCCCCTGAAGCTTGATGGGGTAATGCGGTTATTACTACCTCACCCGCTTCTTCGTGGTATTTGGCACGGACTTTAATACTACCTCGCCCAGTTTCATAAAGTTTCTTTATGTCTTCTTTTGGGGTGATGATTTCAGCATCGGTCGGATAATCAGGTCCTTGGACAATCTCTAACAACTCATGCAACTCAGCTTTACTGTTATCTAACAACAAGGCACAAGCATTTGCCAATTCTCTTACATTGTGCGGTGGTATATCTGTGGCCATACCGACCGCAATACCAGTGACACCATTCACTAGAATATGAGGCAAGCGCGCAGGTAATACCTTGGGTTCATTTAAGGTGCCATCAAAGTTGGGAATCCAGTCTGCCGTGCCCTGACCTAATTCAGTAAGTAACACTTCAGAAAATTTAGATAATCTTGCTTCGGTATATCGCATAGCGGCAAATGATTTTGGATCATCTGCAGCTCCCCAGTTTCCTTGACCATCGATCAGTGGATAACGGTAAGAAAAGGGCTGTGCCATTAACACCATAGCTTCATAACAAGCAGAATCACCATGTGGATGAAACTTACCTAATACGTCCCCTACAGTACGCGCAGACTTTTTGTATTTTGCATTATTTGACAAACCCAAATCAGACATCGCATAAATTATGCGTCTTTGTACTGGCTTAAGACCATCGCCAATATGCGGCAAAGCCCTGTCCATAATGACGTACATGGAGTAATTTAAGTAAGCGTCTTCGGTAAATTTTCCTAAAGAGAGTTGCTCTACGCCATCGCTATTTATTGTTATTTCGTTATTCATACGCTAGTGCTGCAAAAATTATCGGGTTGCTTTATATACTTCAAACAATGAAGTCATTATATTATGTCATAGTATCTTAAATTTCATAAAAGCTTAACGTTACTTTGCAGTTTTCACGCATAAAAGTGGTTTTATTTATCTGGGGCTTGTTGTTTGCATTTTTTGCCACTGCACAAGAAACCACGACAGACATAATTATTGATGGCAATGATCCTGATTTATTTGCTAATGAGTATTTTGCTGTCTATCAGCAACGTGCTGAATTAATGGATATTAATCGTTTTCTTGCAAATAAAAATTATCTGCCCTTTTCCCGATCAAAAAGCACAAATTTTGGTTTTGCAAATAATGGATTATGGTTTCATGCAAGCTTAACCAATCAAACTGAGCTTGAAGATTTTGTTATCAATATAAGATACGCGCTGCTTAACGAAGCTAAATTATATATATATGACCAAGGTAAATTAATCTATTCGGGCTCAGATGGAATTTTAGAAAAAAACTCATATTATCCAATGCCTACCTTTAAGGTAAAACTGCCAAAAGACAGACCATTAGAACTTTATTTATTTGCCTCATCTTCGACCTTATCAATTATTGCGCCTATCCACATTACTGAAATCGACGTGCATAACAAACTTAATCAGTACGACTTTTTATTATGGGGAGGATT
Organism: Glaciecola sp. 1036; assembly: GCF_050306235.1. Taxonomy (NCBI): domain Bacteria; kingdom Pseudomonadati; phylum Pseudomonadota; class Gammaproteobacteria; order Alteromonadales; family Alteromonadaceae; genus Glaciecola; species Glaciecola sp. 1036. The sequence continues at coordinate 154,233 of NZ_JBLWFH010000007.1, forward strand.
TTATGGCGCAGCGCTGTTATTAGCAGGTTACGCTGTTTTTTATTCTTTTCAAAGACCTGATTTTATCAATGGGGTGTTTTTTCTACACATCTTGATAATTATCTGTTGGTTGTTTAAGTGGAGCGGTCATGCTCATGCTCTCTCGTTAACCACTGGCATGCTTCATAATCTGATAAGGCCCGAAGAATTGCTCATATTAATGTGCATTACCGGTAGCTTTTTCAATCTCACTATATTGCCGAAAGAATCCTACAGCCCAGCCGCTCATATTACACTGGTCACTTATATCTTCGTTGCTATCACTTTATTAGTAACTCTGATTTATGGTGTGGAAGATAAAAAGATTCGTTACATGGTCTTGTATGGCCTTGGCTTTACTTGTGTATTCGTCAATTTTTGGGCCAGTGCCTCTAGCAATTTCAGAGGATACGGGCCGGCGCAGGTCATAGTCGTTGGCTGGGTAATCTGTGGTTTAGGTGCAACTATGACCGCTATATATCTGAGTGGACTTATTCAAACTGCAACCTTTAATTCTCAAGTATTCATTACAGCACAAATCATTCAAGCAGGCGGATTCCTGTACGCTATTGTGAGTAAAAATCACTATAATTTAGAAACAGAGGTGCGCCTAGCCAATGCTGATGCACAAAACAACTTTAACATTATTGAAGAACAAAATGTCCACCTCGATCTTGCACGCAAAGAGGCAGAAAAAGCCAGTGATGTTAAATCACAATTCTTGGCCAATATGTCCCATGAAATTAGAACCCCGTTAAACGCGATTGTTGGTTTTAGTCGCGAGTTGATAAAGAAAAACAATGTGGTAGAAAAAGATGAGCATGTACGCATAATTAACTCTGCAGCTTCTGATTTATTAAATCTAGTAAACGATATTTTAGACTTTTCAAAAATGGAAGCAGGTCTATTGACCTTAAGTGAAAGACCTTTTTCGCCGAGGGAGCTGTTTGAAGACATTGCTGGGACCATGTCGAAGACGGCGCATTTAAAACAATTAGAATTTTTATATGAAGTAAACGCTCTTCCTCCTTTTCTCATTGGTGACAGTTTTAAAGTAAAACAACTGGTAACAAACTTGTTGGGAAATGCGTTGAAATTCACCAATTACGGCTACATTTCGTTAAAAGTCGAAAGTATTTTTTCTACCAGTGTTGAAGCGACCTTACGCATCCAAGTGACTGATTCTGGCATTGGTATTAACCCAGAAGAAATCGAAAACATTTTTAAGGCTTTCCATCAGTTGGATGATGAACTCAATCGTTCCTATCAAGGAACAGGTCTTGGTTTGGTAATTTGTCAAGAACTCGCTTATTTGATGCATGGCAGCATTAAAGTCGCCAGCCAGCCATCGGTAGGTTCAACTTTTACAGTGGAAATACCATTTCAAGTAGATACATCTAAAACCATTCAGCCTGAAATACCTTTTTTTGCCGGCAAGAAAGCCTTGGTATTTGACCCCTGGGGCATGTCTAGACGATTGATCGTTAAACAATTACAACAATCAGGATTTAACGTTAGCTCGTTTGAAACACTTGAACTAATGAAATCAAAGGTAACGAGAGATACTTATATTTTTATTACCTTACCGCATAAATATCTCGCCTACAGAAGTCAATGGTTGAGTAGTTTGAGAGACCTAGATCCAACGCTCATTATTTTGCTATATTCTGGCCCTGCGCCGTCAAATCAGTTACTTGGACAGATCCAAGTGACGCCCCATATGGTGCGTCTTCCACTAACGGCAAGAAAGCTAGAAGTATTGGAATCACCGTTTAAAATCCCGCAAACACACCCCGAGCAATCAGAATTGACTGACTTGCCTGCCATTCGAATGCTAGCAGTAGATGACATGGAGTTGAATTTACGTCTGCTTGAAACTTGGCTGAAAAACTCCCCCATAAATTTAGATCTCGCTTACGATGCTAGAACAGCAATCAAAAAATGTGAGCAAACCGAATACGATATCATCTTAATGGATATCCAAATGCCTGATATGGACGGTATTCAAGCTGCAAAAATGGTGAGAAAAACTACCTACAACTTAGGAACGCCTATCATCGCCGTTACAGCCCATGCACTAAAAGAAGAAAGAGATAAATTTTTGAATAATGGGTTAGATGACTTTTTACCAAAACCCATTAAACAAAATGAGCTGATAAGAATCATCGAACTTTGGTGCCATCAAGCGCCCATTGAGGTAAGCAATATAGTGGAAGAAACTGAAGAACCAGAGTTGAATGATAAAAGTATTGATTGGGCGCTTGCTATTTCTAGGTCAATGAATTCAGAAGAAGAAGCGTTTAAATTTATGGATAAACTAGTCGCCAATTTAGAGCAACAAATCCCTGTATTTGAAGAATTAAAAGCAAAACGACAAGTTGAAGATATTCTTTATCATGTACACAAATTACATGGCCCTTGCTGCTATACTGGCGTGCCTAAATTACAGCGCTTATTAAACCAAGTAGAAACCAGCATTAAACAAAATCAACAGCAAGATTACACCGAAAGTCTTTCCACTATCATTTTCGAAATGCAACACGTCATTAGTGAATGGTCTAAACGTAAATCCCGCCAGCAAAAAATATAAGGTATTATTGCTTAATCAATAAACTTTGATGGCACTCACGCAATAAATTAACAAAGGCTTGCGGGCTTCTATCCAGCTCGTTTACTGAGATAAAAATATCATACCCTAAACCTTCTTTTAGTCTTCTCATCCGATTCGCAAACATAGCCGCTATACCGTTTAACGAACTACCATCTTTGAGTTTGTATTTCTGGTCTTCGATTAGGTCGTCACCGTAACACTTACCTGATTGGCAATTTTCCTTTTCGATTTGCAAGACCAAGGGACGTTGCTCCATCAACAAATAGGTAATAAGGCGAGGCGAAATATTACGCAGAAATACTTCAGGATCTTTCAGTCTTATGCCCACCATTTCTAGTTCTCTGTGCTCTAACCCTTTACGTACTTTAGGTACGTCAATTCTTTGCACATTATCCCACTGAATTTGCCACTCGCCACGACGATGAAAAAACCGAATGCTTTGTTTAGAGATAGCCATACTATGTTTAGGTTCTTTTAATTTAAAGTAACCCATGGTGAAAGCAATTATGCTAGCTGACACCAATAATATACCAACTAGAAAAAAGAACTCTGGTAGTAAGGTCATTATCAATATACCGACTAACAGCATACATCCACCAATTAACAAGGTGGTTATCCCATTATTGGAAGACGTTCCTCTAATATTGATAGTGTCGATTTGCTCAATTGAAGACATAAAAATACACAGCAAACATGATAATTGCCCATAGAATTACATACCGCATTTGGCGGCAAAAGGCACACTCTGTATGCCACCAAGCGCGCAATTTTTGGCTAAAAGTTTCAGATTTAGGCATTTAAGCAGATTTGGGTTGATTGCTCTTGTTGTAGTAAGTATGCACTAATTTTCGACGTTTTTCCCGCAACCGACAAAGCAAAGTAATAATGGTTGGAGTAAAGACTAATGAAAGTATTACCGAAAATCCAACGCCACCGGCTAAAACCACTGCCAACGGAGGCCAAAAGCTACCATCACTAAACAACAATAACGGAATTAAACCGCCTACAGTGGTCACTGTAGTTGAGAGTATATGCCGACTACATCCCATAGTTTCGGTAATGATAGCTTCTATATCACCTGTCATCGCAGTTTTGTTACTGGCAATGGCAGCAATAATGACAATAGAGCCATTAATAGCAACCCCAATAAGTCCTGCACTGCCTAATAAAGGATTAAATCCTAGCGGTAAGCCTGATAACCATAGACTTAAAAAACCCAGGCCAACAGATAAAATCGCTACTATGCCAATCACGACAGCAAATCTTACACTCGAGAAACTCAAAATAAGAGATGTAACCATTAGCACCAGCAATACAGGCGCATAGGTTGCTAATTTTCCCAAAGCCTGCTGCTGTTCATCTGCGTCTCCAGCCATTTTAATGCTATACCCATTGGGTAAGTCAATTGCGCCTTCGAGCAATTTATTGCGTAAACTGTTACTTACTGACACTGCTGGCACGTCTGGCAGTAAAAATCCTTGAATCTTAATGACTCTTTCGCCATCAACTCGTGTAATCCCACTGATACTAGATGCAAGATCTAGTGCGCCCAATGCCCCAACACCAGTAATAATCCCCTGATTTCCATTCGACGATAACAGCGGCAAAGCATCGACTTCTTCCAGGCTTTTGCGCTGTGAATCTGCAATACGCACCCGCACAGGGAGTTCCTCAGTGCCTTCTAATACACTACCGCCGGTCGCGCCAACCAGTGCCTGTTGCAACTGAGATGCAATTTGATTCAATGCTAATTGGCTAAGATAGCTTTCATTTTCTGACACCTGATAAATAATTTCTGCTTCATCTAGTGACATGCTCTTAATTGACTGAGTTATCCCTGGAGTTTGCGACATTAACAGAGTTACTTGTTGCCCCAAAGAAGCTAAGACTTCGATATCTGGCCCAAAAATATCCACTTCGATAGGCGCAGGAATAGGCGGTCCTTGTCCAAATTTACGCACCACAATTTGCAGTCCAGGAAACGCATCTTGCAAACGAAATTGTAATTTACTAATAAGATCTTTTGCTGCGGTGACTGAATCTGTGGTTATTACCGCGTTGGCAAAATCAGGGCTGTTGTCTCGAGTCATCACTTGGTTATAGTAAACAGAAGGTGTAGAACCTCCCACTAACCAAGTGACTTGAGTAATATTTTCTTCTTCTGCTAATAAGCTATCAATTTTTTTTACTTGCTCGTATGTGAAGTTTAGCGAAGCTCCTTTAGGCGCAAAGGCGTAGATTTCAAATTGATCTCGGTCTGCACTGGGGAAAAAGACATTATCTAACTTAGTCGATAAATAAAATCCGCTCGCACAAATTAATACTATTGTCGGTAGCACTATTAGCGGCTTTGCGATTAATTTGGTCAGTAATTGTTTAAAGGCTAAGGATACATCTGGCATCTGAATGCCTCTTTGATACCACTTATGGTCCTCAGTAGCATCTCTGGGGAGGTAACGAGCAGCCAACGCCGCTATCAGAGTCAAGGAAATGCTCAATGAACCAATCAATGCCATGACGACACTGATGGCAACAGGTCCAATAAAATCACCTATATTACCGTTCAATAGAAAAATCGGCATAAAGCCTAAGACTGTTGTTAACGTCGAAGCAAGCAAAGGTGAAAACAGATGTCGAATACTCTTTATCAAAACCTCTAGTCTTGTAAGTGATTTTTGCAACAAATTGATGCGGATTTCATCGGTTATCACAATGGCATTATCGATTAATAAACCAATGGCAATAATGATCCCAAAAATCGACATCTGATGAATTTGTTGGTTGAAAAAACTCAACGAAAATACCGTAAATGCAGCACATAAAGGTAGCGCTAAACCCACTATCCAAGCTGCTCTAGCACCCATAAAAAGAAGTACAACTAGCATTACCACTACTGAGCCCATAAGTAAGTTAGTACTTAGTTCAGTTAATCTTTCTTGGGTATATTGATTTTGTTCAAACACAACTTTCGCATGCACACTACCAGCAAAGGTTTGGTTGAAATTATCCGCTTTTAATTGCAGTGAATCAGTCCAAGTATCGATTCGGACGTTTTTTTGCATGCGAATGGCAATAAAAATCGTCTGCTTGGCATTGAGTAATGCTATTTCACTGTTAGGGGATTTTGCTTCTCGTCGTACTTGAGCAATATCACCTACTCGAAGATAATCGCTGCTTGATGTGAATAGCGGAATATCCTCAATAATGGCGACCGAACTTAAAGGTTGGGATACCTGAACACGAATATCTCGTTCAGTGTTTCGCAATATACCGGCTGGAAGCTTTGCATCTGCGCTGGCAATTCGTTGTGCTACCTGTTCAATAGTTAAACCAGCGGCTGCCAATTGCTGAATATCAAGGTCGACGGTAATTTCCTCTTCCGGCGCGCCATAAATTCGAACCAATTCTGTGCCAGCAACGTTTCGCATTTGATCTGCAAATTCAGCAGCCATACGTCCTAAATAGGTTAAATCCAATGTTTGTTGTTCAGGCGTTGTGATGGCATAAATAGCGGTAAATGCAGTAGCCCCTCGCTTATCTTCAAGTATCGGAGGGTTTACACCTGCGGGAAACATTTTGGCCGCATCATCCATTGCATCGCGTATTTTGGCAAATATTTGCTGATTATTCGAAGCATCTACCCAATCTTGTAACTCGACTAGAATGGAAGAGAAGCCAGCTTTGGATGTAGATTTGATTTCTTTGATTTCGTATAACTGCCGCAATTCATCTTCTAGCACATCAGTGACTAACGCCTCAACGCGTTCTGCAGAAGCACCAGGATAACTGGTTAATACCATCACATTGCGAAGATCGATTCTGGGATCCTCTAGTCTTGGCAGATTTTGCAGTGCTGACATGCCTGCAACCAATAAAATGATAATGCTTAACGCAAGTAAATGCCCTTTCCGAAAAAAAGCACTGTACCAGGGAAAATGATTATTTGACGTTTCCACTAGTACGCATCCATGCTAATCGTTGATTCCCAATCATTTACTCGTTGGGTATTACTTACCAGTTGGCCCGGCGAGAGCCTGTGTGTTCCCTCAATTACGACCTTGTCGCCTTGCTTAATCGCCCCACTGACAAACACTTTATTATCAGCAACTTGCTCAACTATGACTAATTTGGAAACTAGCAGATTGTTCTCATCTACGACTAAGACCGACCACATACCTCGTACACCACTAGAAAGTGCGCTTAGTGGCAACCAAACACCTGATTTTGCGTACGGAATGTCAACACTTAATACCACTAGATCCCCAGTCACTACTTGCTTTTTACTGTCAGGGTAAATTGAAAAAATTGCATCCATGGTTCGAGTCGCGCTATTTCTATTTAAACTAATAGACTTTAATTCTGCATGTACCTTGTTCCCGTCAATTGAAATAGCAAAATCCTCTACAGTATTGAGTAGAAAAGCGGTCTTTTCCGGTAGTCCGAATTTAGCTTCCAGTGCATGGTTATCAATTAATTGAAAAATAACCTGTCCCGCATTGACTACCGCCCCTGCGTCAACGTTCTGGGTTATAATTTGTCCTGAAAAAGGCGCGAATATTGTGGATTTTTCGATCTCAACTTCAAGGGTCAGTAATCTTGCTTCTATCTCATTCACTATGGCATTATCTGCTTCTAACTTAGCCTGAGCTTCATCTAAACGCTGCCTAGGCTCTAGTTTTGCTTCCACTAGGTCAGTCACACGTTTACGATTAATTAGGGATAGTTTTGCTTCGGCCTTTGCTCTTTGCAGACTCGCTTTTAATTCTTCGCGCTGGGAAACCAATCTTTTGATATCCATGCTAGCCAGTGCTTGTCCATTTTCAACCAAAGCGCCTTCTTCGGCCAAAATAGTGGCTATAGTGCCACTTCTATCAAAGCCAAGATTGGCCTGTTGACGAGCTTGTAATTGACCAAATACTTTGCGTTGACGAATGTATTGCTCAACCTGTTGTGCTTCTATAAACCGAACCTTAGCATCCTGCACCACCATGATCTTCGCGTTATCAGCTGCCCCACTTTGATTTTTCCCAGACAACCACAACAAAAGCGCTAAACTGATAAAGCATATGGTCAGTATCACTAAAAGTTTGCTACGATTAGCCTGCATTTAATTTCCTAAGTTGGCGATAAGATGTTTTTGTGCAATACTAGAATATAAATACTAGACTGTCTAGTTTGATAATATGAAAGTTTCTTTAAGGTGGTAGCAAAGTGCACTCTCAAGCAAAAAAAATTTCCGCAGGGCGCCCTAAGAGTGACGAAAAAAGACGTAAAATATTAACCAGTGCGGCAACCTTGTTTCTTTCCCAAGGTTTTGAAAGAACCTCAATGGACGCCGTTGCCAAACACAGTGGCGTGTCAAAACAAACGGTGTATTCGCACTTCACAAATAAAGATGTCTTATTTAATGCTGTGATCGAAAAGAAATGTCGCATGCACAAAATTGATGACAGCAATATTTGCAGTTTGTCACAACCGCTAGCGACCTTGTTGGAAAATATTGGGTTGTGTGTAGTTCGCCTATTGGTGGATCCAGAAGTAATAAGTATGTACGCCACTGTAATTGCAGAGTCTAAGAGTAACCCTCATGTGGCTGAATTATTTTATGAAATAGGACCTAAATACAGCGTTATGCTGGTATCTTCATTGTTGCAAGAACATCCCGAAAGCAAGCTGGATGAGCATCAGTCGCTCGAACTTTCGATGGATTTTTTTAATATGCTAAAAGGTGAATATCATGCGCGCGCCATATTCAACATGGATTTTGAAATGACAGAGCAAAATCAGCAAATCTTGGCAAAACGTACAGCTGAAAAACTTATGCTCTTAATTCAAGCGGCCAAGTAGAAAAAATTTACAACAATAATTTTTCATCCCTCACACCTTATTATGAATGTTTGCTACAATCTTGAGTAAACTAATTATAAAAATACATTATGCAAAGCTTTGTCGGACAACATATTTTAAGCGTCAATCAATTTGATCGTGAAGCCGTAGAAACAGTGTTTGGAGTGGCAGATAAAATGCGCCCCTACGCGAATCGTGAAAAACGAACTACTGTGCTAGAAGGTGCGATTTTAGGCAATTTATTTTTTGAATCCAGTACTCGAACTAGGGTGAGTTTCGGCACCGCTTTTAACTTATTAGGCGGTGAGGTACGAGAAACCACTGGGATTAGTAGCTCAGCACTAGCCAAAGGTGAGTCTTTGTATGACACAGCTAGAGTGCTTAGCGGCTATAGTGATGTAATTGCTATGCGACATCCTCAACCAGGTTCGGTGAGTGAATTTGCTGAAGGAAGCCGTATACCTGTACTCAACGGTGGCGATGGCGCAAATGAACATCCCACGCAGGCATTGCTAGACCTTTACACTATTGCCAAAGAAAGAGCTTCTTATGGCGCTGGTATTGATAATTTGCACATCGCTATGATTGGTGACTTGAAACATGGTCGAACAGTACATAGTTTAGCGAAAATGCTCACGCTGTTTAAGAATATCCAATTTACCTTAATTTCTCCGGTTGAATTACGTATGCCAGATGAAATTTGCAGCATTATCACTGATGCTGGGCACCAGTTGACTATCAGTCAACAATTAGAAGGTATGGTAGAAGCAGATATCTGCTACCAAACTCGAATTCAGGAAGAAAGATTTGCTTCTCAAGAAGATGCAAATCGCTACCGAGGTAAATTCCGACTTAACCAACAAATCTATACTCAACACTTTAAATCCCAAACTGTCATTATGCATCCATTGCCAAGAGATTCTCGAGCAGAGGCAAATGAATTAGATAATGACCTCAATATGAACCCTAATCTTGCTATATTCAGACAAACCGATAATGGTGTCTTAGTTCGAATGGCTCTTTTCGCCCTTGTATTGGGTGTTGCAGATAAAGTTGCCGATTTTGATAGACCTGTTCATTGGTATTCAAATAAGAGAAGTTAAGCTTTATGAATCAATCAGAAACCCTATTCGCACGCGCTCAAAAAACCATTCCAGGGGGTGTCAACTCACCGGTGCGAGCATTTAAGGCTGTAGGTGGTACACCTAAATTTATCAAAAAAGCAGATGGTCCTTATATTTGGGACGTCGATGGAAAACGTTATATAGACTACATCCAATCTTGGGGGCCAATGATTTTAGGCCATAACAATGACAAAATTCGACAAGCGGTAATTGATGCTGCAGAAAATGGTCTAAGCTATGGCGCACCTACAGAGGCCGAAGTAATAATGGCCGAACTTGTGAGTTCTCTAGTCCCCAGCATGGAAATGGTGCGTATGGTGAATTCGGGCACTGAAGCCACCATGAGTGCTATTCGTTTAGCCAGAGGTTATACCGGCAAAAATAAGATCCTTAAGTTTGAAGGTTGTTATCACGGACATGCAGATGCTTTATTGGTAAAAGCTGGCTCAGGTGCACTTACCTTTGGCGTGCCATCCTCCCCAGGTGTACCAGCTGACTACGCCAAACATACCCTGACCGTAGAATTTAATAATCTTGCATCAGTAAAACAAGCGTTTGAGCAAAATCCAAATGATATTGCTTGCATCATAGTTGAACCAGTCGCCGGCAATATGAACTGTATTCCTCCAGTAGAAGGCTTTTTAGAAGGCTTAAGATCACTTTGTGACGAATATAACGCAGTGTTGATTTTTGATGAAGTTATGACGGGTTTCAGAGTATCTAGAGGCGGAGCCCAAGAGCACTATGGCGTTGTTCCTGACTTAACCTGTCTAGGTAAAGTGATAGGGGGTGGAATGCCCGTTGGTGCTTTTGGTGGGAAACGAGAAATTTTAACCCACATTGCGCCTACTGGCCCTGTATATCAAGCTGGAACACTGTCTGGTAATCCGATTGCAATGGCAGCAGGTTTAGCCGCTTTATCGCAAATCAAAGAGGGTGATTTTTACCCAGAACTCTTTGCTAATACCCAACGACTTGCTGAGGGATTCGCTGAGAAGGCACACAAACACGGAATTCCTATGACTATTAATTTTGCCGGCTCTATGTTTGGTATCTTCTTTACCGATGTAGAAAAGGTCGTGAATTATCAACAAGCCATTAACTGTAATACCAAGCAGTTCAATCAATTTTATCATGGTATGTTAGAAGAAGGCGTTTACCTAGCGCCAGCGTCTTTTGAAGCGGGATTTGTGTCCAAGTTACATGATGAACAGATAATCAATGAGACCCTAGCAGCCGCCGATAGAGTTTTCGCTCGTATCGACAAATAATCATCTATTATACAGGCAGCAAGCCCGCTTGCTGCTTGATAAATGTAATAGAAGGTGCAAAAAAAGCAGCGCCTGTCTCTGCACTAGAATAATCTAACAATCGGTCGTAATGTCCTTGCTGGTCACCGTAAATTCTACTGTGTAAGTAGCGTTTAAACGCTTCAGGGTGTCTGGCACAACTAACAAAATATAAGCCCTGCACACTCATATTGCCATACGGCATGCTTTGATTCAGTAAAATAGGGTACTCACCATCAGGGCCGGTAATTTTAGTCCTAAAGGCATGGGAAGAAAGCCCTGAATCCACCACTGGTAAATTATGTTCTCGGGTTTTACCCATGATCTTTTCTTGGCGAGATTCCGACAACGCGTTCCAGCGCGCCATGTCATGGCGATAACGCTGAATATGCAAATAGCTGCCTCCTTGGAAGCCGTGATTTTCATCACCAACTATTGCAATATCAAGTTTTTTCATTCCTCTGGGATTTTCATCTGTTATTACAAACCCAGTGAGATCACGTCCATCGAGATATCGAAATGCCCTCACCTGCTCTACCATTTCAGTATGCAACTTAAAGAGATCGACAATTTTAATCCCTATTTCGTGACAAATGTCTAATCGATCGGCACGTATTTGTACAAATATATCCGCAATCATCACTGGCGCACATCTATCTTCTGACTGCATATCAGGAAAAGGTGATAACCCAGCTGGTGTGGCGTCTGGATACAACTCTTGCCAAAAACTTGCGCCAATGCCTACCAGCCCAGAAACCATAGCTTCATAATGTTCGTCTTCGTAATAATCGAAAATATCCAAACATACAGCTAGTTTGCTGCGAATTGCTGACAAATCATCATCAACTACATTAAATAATAAATATTGAGCATGTAAGTTAGGTTCGGCGCAAACGCCTTTTTGTGGTTGACTCATTGTTATTATAATTCTCGCTAATACCCTGCGGCTTGCCCGTCTTTGCGGGACTCTGATGCACCATAGTATACCGTTTGTTTGCTATCAAACAAAATAGCTTGATAACCACCATAGGCGCCCACGACATCTTGAATTTTGTGGCCTTTTTCCATTAATTCACGTCGAGTTTTATACGAAAATCCTGATTCAAGGCTTATATATCCACCATCATTCATAATATCGCCTTCAGGGGAGCTAGAACCTGAATGTAAAATACGAGGAGCATCACCTGCTTCTTGTAAGTTCATGCCAAAATCAATTAAGTTAACAATGATCTGTGCATGCATTTGCGGTTGAGTGCCGCCGCCCATGACACCAAAACTTAGCATGGGTACATTATTACGTGTCACAAACGCTGGAATGATGGTATGAAACGGTCGTTTACCCGGCTCAAATTGATTGAAGTGCCCTTCTTGCAAAGCAAACATTTCGCCTCTATTTTGCAGCACAAAACCTAAATCTGTCGGTATCATTCCTGAGCCCATACCGCGATAATTACTCTGTATTAATGACACCATATTGCCGTCTTTATCTGCGGTCGTAAGATATATGGTGTCCCCTTCATATCTGCCGGCATCATAACGTTTAGCAGCTTTTTCTGGGTGGATCAGTTGTTGACGTTGTTTAGCATATTGTTTGGAGATTAACCAATCAACTGGAATCTTATTAAATGCAGGGTCACTGTAAAACTTGGCTCTGTCTTCAAAAGCTAGTTTTTTTGCTTCTACGAATGTGTGGACAAATTCCGCACTGTCTCTTTCCATGCTTTCAATGTCATAAAGCTCAAGTACATTGAGGATCTGCAATGCAGCTATGCCTTGTCCGTTAGGGGGTAACTCCCAAATGTCGTAACCACGATAGTTGGTTGATACTGGATCTACCCATTCAGAGAAATGCGCTACCATGTCTTGATAAGATAAGAAGCCCCCTTGAGATTCCATAAACGCCCCTATGGTTCGAGCAATATCGCCTTTATAAAAAGCATCACGCCCACCGGTTGCAATTTTCTCATAGGTAGCTGCAAGGTTAGGATTACGAAATATCTGGCCTTTCTGAGGCGTTTTACCATTAAAAGTGAAAGTGCTTTCGAATCCAGGATAGTGCCCTATGCGCTTTTGGTTCATCTCAAAATAATAGGCAATGAGTTCTGATACCGGAAAACCGTTTCTTGCATAGCCAATGGCAGGCGCTAGTATTTTCTCCATCTCAACAGAACCGAAGCGTTCATGGAGCATAAACCATCCATCCACTGCCCCCGGTACGGATACAGGTAGAGGCCCAAATTTAGGAATTTTTGTTATTCCTTGCTCTTGAAAATAGTCTAATGAAAGAGATTGAGGACTACGGCCAGAGGCGTTTAAACCATACAGACGCTTAGTTTTGGCGTCCCAAACAATGGCAAATAAATCTCCCCCAATACCACTGCCCGTTGGTTCCACTAACCCTAACATGGCGTTAGCAGCAATTGCTGCATCTATGGCATTTCCACCGGCCTTTAAAATATCTAAACCCACTTGGGTCGCCAGCGGTTGACTCGTCGCCACCATCCCTTGTTGAGCAATCACCTCTGAACGTGTGGCAAACATCTCCCCGGTAATTCTGTCAAAAGCAGATGCCGTAAAAGAGCAAAGCAACAACCCAACCCCAAAAAAATGGAGCCGTAGTTCATTATTTAAAAAATGGAGCCGTAGTGCATTATTCTTCATGATTCTTCTTCATCTTATTCTTCTGCTTTTCATAGTATGCGTTTTGTAAAATAAGAGCGCAAACTTATCCTGCAATAAAACAAAAACCCTGCCGAGGCAGGGTTTTAAAATATCCAACAAAGTTGGTTAGCAGTCTTTATTATTCTTCTTTCTTGTTCTTATTCTGTTTGACTGCTTCTTTTTTGGTTTTCCCAGTGTGTCTGTATTTTTTATGACTTAGTAGTGAAGTCTGGGTATGCTTCTAGACCACATTCGCTCTGATCAACACCTTCATACTCTTCTTCTTCAGTCACTCTCACACCAATGATAGCTTTGATAATTACCCAAGCAATCAAGCTGGTTACGAATACCCATACAAAGATAGTTAATGCACCAATGATTTGACCAGAGAAGCTAGAACCATCGTTTGATAAAGGTACTACTAATAGACCTAATAGACCTACTACGCCGTGAACAGAGATAGCACCTACTGGATCGTCAATCTTAAGCTTATCAAGACCGATAATGCTAAATACTACTAATAAACCACCAGCAGCACCGATGATTGTAGCCATAAGCGCAGTTGGCGCAGAAGGTTCAGCAGTAATAGCAACCAATCCTGCTAACGCACCGTTAAGGGCCATAGTAAGGTCAGCTTTGCCGAACATAACGCGAGCAAGAAGCAATGCAGCAACTGAACCACCAGCAGCAGCTAGGTTAGTATTCATAAATACGATAGCAACTGAGTTAGCACTTTCAACAGAAGCAGTTGCTAAAACAGAACCACCGTTAAAGCCAAACCATCCCATCCATAAGATGAAAGTACCTAGGGTGGCTAAAGGTAGGTTTGCACCTGGGATAGCGTTAATTTTACCATCAGCAGTGTATTTGCCTTTACGAGGACCAAGTACTAATACACCAGCAAGCGCTGCCGCAGCACCGGCCATGTGAACGATACCTGAACCTGCGAAATCAGAAAATCCTAGATCACCAAGTGTATACATACCAAACACACTTGAACTACCCCAAGTCCAAGACCCTTCCATTGGATAGATAAAGCCAGTCATTACCACTGCGAACAGTAAAAAGGACCAAAGCTTCATACGCTCTGCAACAGCACCAGATACAATAGACATAGCTGTGGCTACGAAAACCACTTGGAAGAAAAAGTCTGCAGAAGGAGCGTAAGTATCTCCAAATTCTTCGACGCCGTCACCGACTATTCCATTAAGGAACGCAGTCGCTCCGTGTAACGGATCGTCTCCTGTTCCATACATGATCATATAACCGCAAATCATATACATAAGACAAGCAATTGAATAAAGAGCAATATTTTTAGTTAGAATTTCTGTCGTATTTTTTGCTCTTACAAGTCCAGCTTCTAGCATTGCAAAGCCAGCAGCCATCCACATTACAAATGCACCACATATTAAGAAGTAAAATGTGTCCAGTGCATAAGCGAGTTCAAATGTTGGTTCCATAGTTGTTCTCCGTTAATCGTTACCGTACTGGCTGAGCACTTAAAGTGCGTCAGCGTCTGCTTCACCGGTACGGATACGCACCGCTTGCTCAAGGTCATAGACGAAAACTTTTCCGTCACCAATTTTGCCAGTTTTTGCTGCACCAACAATGGCTTCAACCAAACGCTCTACTTGATCATCGTTTACAGCGATTTCAAGTTTTACTTTAGGTAGAAAATCGACCTGATATTCAGCTCCACGATAAAGTTCAGTATGGCCTTTTTGACGACCAAAACCCTTCACTTCTGTAACGGTCAAACCGTCAATACCAATCTCGGAAATGGCCTCGCGAACATCATCAAGCTTGAAAGGCTTAATGATGGCTGTGACTAGTTTCATATGTTGCTCCTGAGTAGTTGTTGTTATTCCCAACCGTTTGGGTTATTGGTTCAGGCTAATTCAAGAGCAATGCCAAATTTAATATTGTATTAAATTCAATAGGTTAAAGATAAAAAGGAAACAAAAAGTTACATTTTACGCTCCAATTCTGTGCATAGAGCGAAATTCGCATTAATTTGGTGCAAAAAAGTTAAAAGGATTCAAACCTGCACTAAAAAGTTGAAATTAACCACCGAACAAGCGTTCCCACCAAGACTTCTTCTGAGCCTCTTTTTTGGGTTTGGGCGTTTCAACTACTTGGTTGTTGCATTTTGCCGTTTTTGGGAGTGCTTCACTGACAGCAGGAACACTGATCACATTTCCACACCCGGGTGTAGTCAACTCTCCGTTATCCGCATTAAAATGCGCGATCATTAGAGTGGGAGGAAATCTCCGCGATAGGTTTTTAGGCGTTTGTTGTTTTTGGAATTCAATAAATACTTGCAGAGCACCACTTGCCCCCGACATATAAACCGGTTTATTGTCGTCATTGCCTAACCAAACACTGGCGACTAAATTACGGTCAAAGCCAGAAAACCAGCTGTCCCTATAATCATCTGTTGTTCCTGTTTTTCCGGCCATAGCAACATTGGGGAAGGTAGCGCCCAAGGATTTAGCAGTGCCTTCTTTGGTCACTTTGTGTAGCGCATAATTTAACAGATAGGTAGCATCTTCATTCGCCCGTTGCTGAAAACTCTCTGTTCGTTTCCAAATCAGCACATCATCATGGGTAGATATTGCACTTAAGGCATGCAAAGGACGCAATTCGCCATTATTTGCGATAGTTTGATATACCTGATTTACTGTCAACGGCGTTAATTCAACGGCGCCAAGTGCTAACGACGGATGCGGCTCAATGTCTTTTATTGCGCCTAACCGATTTAAGGTTGCCAGAACTTCATCTAACCCCACTTGAGTCGCCAAGTTAACCGTAGGCACGTTATAGGAATTTGTCAGAGCGGTTAGCAAAGGTACTTGCCCCCTAAATTCCTTATCAGCATTCATGGGCCGCCATTTTTTGCCGCCTTTGTCATTAAACTCTACAGGTTTATCTTCAAGCGGTGTCGCCAGATTATACAAATAGGGATTTTCCAGCGCTGTTAAATAAACCACAGGCTTGATCAAGCTACCAACCGGACGCAAGGCATGTAATGCGCGATTAAAACCAGCGAAACCAGTTTTTTTACCCCCAACAATGGCTCTGATTTCACCTGTTTGAATGTCGCTTACAACCATTGCAGATTCAAGTTCAGGCAGTTTACCGTTTTGCTTTCTCTTCAAGGTATCAATAACGGCTTTTTCTGCGCGACGCTGGGCATTGATGTCTAGCGTTGTATATACCTTAACGCCCGATTGCCTTAGTTCAGGTGCCGCAACAATGTCGTCCAACTCAGCTCGCACCTTGTCCATGAATGCTGGATGTTTACCAGAGGCCAAGCTTGGATTATCTGAGGTTTTTAGTGGTTTTTGAATGGCCACTTCGTACTCTGACTTATTCAGATACTGCTCTTCAAACAATATCCTTAGTACCAAATTTCGTCTTTCTAAGGTTCTGTCTTTAAATCGAACAGGATTGTAATATGAGGGCCCTTTGACCATGGCAACTAGGGTGGCAATTTCCTCAAATTCTAATTCTTTTAATGGTTTATTGAAGTAAAAGTGACTGGCTAAACCGAACCCATGAACCGCGACCGCACCGTTTTGGCCTAAAAATACTTCATTTATATAGGCATTTAAAATCTCTTCTTTGCTGTAGCGAAAATCAATCACTAAGGCCATAGCGGCTTCGCGTATTTTCCGAATATAACTTCGCTCACGGGTAAGATATAAGTTTTTAACCAACTGCTGAGTTAATGTGCTCCCACCCTGCACTGTTCGTCCCGCCGCCACGTTGGCAATTAAAGCGCGAATAATAGACAGTGGCGCAACGCCATGATGTTGATAGAAGTCTTTATCTTCTACCTCAATTAAAGCTATTTTCAACAAGGCTGGAATATCGTCGTTAGACACCAGCATTCGATCTTCGGTTAAACCACCAACTAATCGCGATACTAACCATGGCTCTAACATGATGCGCTTAGCTGTTTGACTTGTTTGAGGCAGAATTATTTGGGAAATCTGACTGCCGTCCCAACGAATATCAATAAGGCGCTCTTTGGCAACCAAATCGGCGTAATTAAATGCCCGACGATAAATCTTGAGACTATCTTTACCAAGGCTATATTCACCAACCTCGGAGGCCTTGGCTACCTGTCGGTATCCTAAAAGACGCAATTCATCCTGAATCTCTGCAACCGTAATTTCTTGCTTAATCGAAAGAACCAAGGGGCGCGCAAAAATTTGCGCAGGTACTTCCCATTTGTTACCAGCAAAGCGTTCCTTTATTTGGGCATCAATGTAAACCAGGTAGCTGCCTACAACGATTATGCCAAGGAAAAATAGTTTGAAGAAATGTCGTTTGATCCATCTAAAAGGAGCTAATAGCGCACGCAAAATTTTCAATGTTTTAAGTTATTCCCAACAGTTAATACAATGGTCACATGTTATGGTTACTATTCTTGCTGATACCTTAGTCGAAAAGACTGGACAAAACTTAGGCATGTTTTTAGGCTAAACGTTCAACTCTTTTTTACAGTCAAAGGTTTTTATGAAAGTCACTATTGAAGTTGATTTATCACCCGCCGAAGCCAGAGAAGTTTTTGGTTTGCCCGATTTTAGCCAGATTCATAATCAAATAACAGAAGATATGATTAAAAAGTGCCAACAAGATCCCACCAAAGCGTTTGAAACCTTTATTAAACCCGCGATGGAATCAGGCATGTCAGGATTTGCAGCCTACCAAAAAATGTTAGCGGATTTTATGACCAAAACATCCACCAAGTGATCAACATCACCCAATATAAGGCCAAAAATTATGGGTTCAGATGAAAAAGATGTATTAAAAGTTATTGATAAATATGCGACCGTTTTTAATGCTATGGTCCAGGATATTTTCGCCAGAGCAGGCAAAGAATCAGGACAAACTGCGCCTAATCCATTTAACTTTGAACGCTTACAAAATCTTCTTGCGGACGAAACTAAAGTCGATATGTCCAAATTGGTCAATCAACAATTTGACTATATTCAAAAACAAAGCGAACTCTGGCAGCAGGCATCTAAAGCTCTCATGGGAGAAAAGCCTGAAACAGCGACAAACGGGACCAATCAGAATAAAGACAAACGTTTTAAACATGCTGACTGGGAAAATAATCCTGTCTTTCACTATATTAAAGAGTCCTATCTACTAAACGCCGAAATGCTCACTAACATGGTAGATGCAGTTGAATTTACCGATAAGAAAAAGCATCAACAAGCGCAGTTTTTTACCCGTCAATACGTGAATTCTTTGTCGCCAACAAATTACATTCTGACTAATCCTGAAGTTTGTGATGAGATTATGGCGACTAATGGCCAGTCTCTTGTAAAAGGCATGCAAGCTTATTTGGAAGATCTTGAACACAGTCCGTTGGAAGCATTAAAAATGCGCCAATCTGACGCATCGGCATTTACGATTGGTGGTAATTTGGCTAATACGCCAGGGAAAGTTGTATTCCGTAACGATATCATTGAACTGCTACATTACACGCCGACAACTAAAACAACTCATCAAACGCCTATATTAATTACCCCACCATTTATTAACAAATATTATGTAATGGATTTAGAACCCAAAAAATCATTGGTGAAAGGGCTATTAGATAGTGGTTATCAAGTATTTATGATTTCTTGGGTAAATCCTGAAAAAGACTCTGCCGATACCGACTTTTTTGATTACATGCGAGAAGGACCGATTACGGCCATAGAGGTAGTAAAAGAAATCACCAACAAAAAACAAGTGAATCTGACAGGTTTTTGCGTCGGCGGCACTCTGTCCGCCATCACAGCAGCTTATCTAAGGGGTAAAGGTGACAAGAGTATTAAATCATTGACCTTGTTAACTACCTTGTTAGATTTTCAGGAACCCGGTGAAGTAGGCAATTATTTCTCTGAAGAAATGCTGCCAATGATAGAGCAAAACGCCGAAATAAAGGGAGTTTTCGATGGTCGTATTATTGCAATGAGCTTTAGTTTATTGCGCGAAAATAATTTGTTTTGGTCGTTTTTCATTGAAAATTATTTAAAAGGTAAGGATCCCGCACCTTTTGATATTCTCTATTGGAACAGTGATTCTACCAATATTCCAGCGGCTTGTTTTAAACAGTATTTACGCATGACCTACTGGGAGAATGCACTTATTGAACCTGGCAAGGTAGAAGTCGATGGTATCAAGATTGATCTTTCCAATATCGACATGCCAACGTACTTTTTATCCTCAGTTGCTGATCATATTGTACTTTGGCAAGCCGCTTACGAAGGTACAAAATTAGTATCAGGTAAGCCCAGATTTGTACTTGCGGGTTCTGGACACATTGCAGGTGTCATTAATCCCATCGATGGCGGCAAATATCCCCATTGGATAAATGACGAGCTTCCTGAAACAGCGGAAGATTGGCAAAAAGGAGCTCAAGAACAAGTGGGTTCGTGGTGGAAAGACTGGCATGCATGGTTAAAACCGCATTCTGGCACTAGAGTTAAGCCTATTGTGCCAGGTGAACATGAGTTTTATCCGGCATTAGAAGATGCGCCCGGACAATATGTTAAGCGTATTTTAGATTAGAGATTATATTCGCCTGATATATCAAAACGCTTATGCTGATAGCTTTTTGCACAGAAAATACGTATTCTGTGCAAAAGCTTACAAATTTTGGATTGATTTTGGTCGTTATAAAAAAATACCCTAATAGAAGACTTTACGATACTTCAGCAAGCAAGTACGTTAACTTAGAGTATGTAAAAGCCCTGATCAACAATCATCAGGAATTCAAAATTGTTGATTCTAAAACTGAAAGCGATATTACCAAAAGCGTGTTACTGCAAATCATCAGTGAATCAGAAACCAATGATGCTGAATCTTTATTAACAGACGCTCTATTGAAACAACTGATTCGTTTCTACGACAGTGATATGCAAGTGTTTGTTCGTCAATATCTAGAACAGAGCATTCTTCAATTTATTGATCAACAAGATAAAGTACAGGGCATGATGAAAAATATGGTGGAAAAATCGCCATTCAATGTGTTCAACCAGATGATGGAACAAAGCTTTCAAGCTTGGCAAAAGAAACGTTAATCCAGTTTAATAAATTAAATATTGATTTATTTCAATAAGTTACCTTAAAACCACTGAAAAATGTTGCACTGCAACAAAATAATCCTTGATCTGATTCTCAAATTGGTTATTATTCACACAACAGCGATGTTGCAGCGCAGCAATTTGTAATTTCGCAATGAATCAATTTTTCGGAGGATACCATGTTTGGCAATTTTTCAGAACAATTCAAGAAATCTACAAAACCTGCTAGTTCATTGTTAGAAATGAACGCCAAGGCGATGACAGATATTGCTGGTCAACAAACACTCTTTTTCAAAGGGTTGATGGATGACAGTAAAAAATTAGTGGAAACCGTTACCACACAATCTGAATTGAAAGGTGTAATAGCAGCCCACTCTGTTTATGCAGAATCGATTCGCGAACGTATGTCCAGTGCATCCAAAAGCACTTACGGAACATTAAACGAAGTGCGTGAACAAATGACAGAGCTGGTAAAAGGAAGCATTGAAGAAGCTTCATCTGACGCTAAACAAGCAGTTGAAAAGGCGGTTGAGAAAGTAGCTACTGCGACTAAAAAAGCAGAGACAGTAACAAAAGAAGCAGCGAAAGCAGCGCCGGTTGCTAAACCAGCGGCGCCAAAGAAAGCGGCGCCAAAGAAGGCACCAGCAAAGTCGACAACTAAAAAAGCGACTACCAGCACTGCAGCTAAGGCTACGACAACGACTAAAGCGGCAGCAAAGCCAGCACCTAAGGCTACTGCTAGTAAAACAACTGTGAAAGCGGCACCTAAACCTGAAGCTACACCAGCGGTTAAACCAAAAGCCAAAGTTGCGGATTTAAAGGCTGACGAAGTAAAAGCCGCACCTAAAAAAGATTAATCAATTTAAAGTCCATTAGGAGAAACTATTATGTTTGAACAATTTAATGACCAACTTAAAGAATCAATGAAGCCTTATTCTGAATTAGCTACTTTGAACATGACTACCATGCAAGAAGTTGCAGAAAAGCAGAACGCTTTATTCACTAAAATGCTTAGCGAAGGTGTTGCTTTTGCTGAAAAAGCAGGCCAACAAAAAGACGTAATGAGTCTTGCTGAAGCTCAAAAAGCTTACTTCGAGTCATTACAAGAAACTATCACTGAGTCAGCTAAAGAAACTTACACTTTGGTTTCTGGTGCTCAGCAAAAAGCAGGTTCAATGCTTAAAGATTTAAGCGAAGAAATGACTGCGAAGTTTCAAGTAGCTAAATAATACTAATGGCTACCCTTTGGGTAGCCTAATTTGCTATGAAATAGTATAAACTTCAATCCTAAAGACGCTAACCGTCTTGATTGGAGTTTTTTTGTAACTGGAAGGTGTATTATGCAATATCAAGCTTATGACATTATGGCGAGAACGGGTCAGATGATGACCGAGGGATTGAGCATTGTGAACGATATGGTTTCTCATCCGCTTAACCCTATTGCACATACCTGGACGGGTAGAATGACAAAAGCGTCACTGGAAACAGTGATGAGGTTAACTCAGCGTTATGACAAGCTTGGGTTTGACATTGAAGAGGTAAAAACGGATAAAGGTGTGGTTAAGGTTCAAGAAGAAATTGCACTAGCCAAACCATTTTGTAACCTCATTCATTTTAAAAAATTAAGTAATCCCTCTAAAAACCGAGTCTTGCTTGTTGCTCCTTTATCTGGGCACCACGCAACACTGCTCAAAGGCACAGTAGATGCATTGCTGCCTGACCATGAAATTTATATCACAGATTGGGCAGACGCCAGAGAAGTGCCATTAGAAGCCGGACCTTTTAGTTTTGATTGCTATGTTTCTTATTTAATTGAATTTTTGAATCATTTGGGTGAAGGCACGCACATGATTGCGATCTGTCAACCAACTGTGCAGGCTTTAATTGCCACTGCAGTTATGGCAGAAGAAGGAAACAAAAATGTGCCAGCATCATTGACCCTAATGGCTGGTCCTTTGGACACTTCGCGCAACCCTACGCGAGTAAACGAGTTTGCTCATGATCATTCCATGGCTTGGTTTAGAAATGTAGCCATTATGCAAGTTCCGGTCGGCTATCCCGGAGAAGGTCGAAAAGTATATCCAGGCTTTATGCAACTTGGCGGTTTTATTTCCATGAACAGCCAAAATCACATGAAGAAGTATGCGCAGTTCTATCAAAACCTGTTGTTCGGTCAAGAAGAAGATGCTGATCGTTTCAGAGCTTTCTATGACGAATACATGGCAGTATTAGATATGCCAGCTGAGTTTTATTTGGAAACCATTGAGCGCATCTTTAAAAACAATGAAATTGCTAAACAAACCATTACCTATAACGGCAAAAAAGTGAACTTTGATGCCATTAAGGAAACTGCGTTATTAACTGTCGAAGGTGCAAATGATGATATTTGTGGTTTGGGGCAAACGGAAGCTGCACAAGACATCTGCAAGAATATTCCGAAAAACATGCGTAAGCACCACGTACAGGTAGGTGCAGGACACTATGGTATTTTTAGTGGCTCTATGTATCGTAAGAATATTCGACCAATAGTGACCGAATTTATTCACAAGTACGAGTAAAATTGCATTGAGACAATGAAACCTTTTGGGTAAAGTGCAAACTAACTTCTCATAAGGTTGTTTATTTCAAGGAAAGTCTTTGAAAAATATTGTTTCTTCTATCATTATGTTGGCTGGCGCGTTGAGCGCCAGCGCAGCTCAAGCCAATGAATTAGCCGCTGAGATTTCAGCTCAACAAGCGGCCTTCCCTGTTTGCCTGACCGAAAAAGCAAGTCAAGCTATCGACAACGGGGTAGATCCACAAAGGGTCAAACAAGAATTTGCCAATCTAAATTTTGTGCCTCGGGTTATAGAGCTAGATCGTAGTCAGCCAGAATTTATATCCACATTTCCCTCTTATTACTCCAAACGCGTTAATCAATGGCGTATTGATAAGGGAAAAGAAAAATATGCTGAGTACAAAGAGTTTTTAAATGAACTCACTCGCAAATATGGTATTCCCGGTCATTATTTAATTGCATTTTGGGGCCTTGAAACTAACTATGGCGGCTACAAAGGGAATATGTCTACGCTAGACTCCCTAGCGACACTTGCTTGTGACAAACGTCGAAGTGAGTTCTTCACGAAAGAACTTTTTCTAGCGTTAAAACTCATGGACCGTGAAAAACTAGTAAAAGAAGAAATGCAGGGTTCTTGGGCGGGTGCAATGGGACACACACAATTTATGCCATCATCTTATACTAGCTATGCTATTGACGGAGATGGTGATGGGGTAGCAAATCTATGGAACAGTGAAAAGGATGCCTTAGCATCGGCCGCTCACTTTTTGTGGAAACTTGGCTGGCAGCCTGGATTGCGCTGGGGCAGAGAAGTGTTACTACCTGAGGGATTTGACTATAAGTTAGCCAATTCCGATCGTAAAACAGTAAATGAATGGCGTAAATTAGGTATTACTCGAGCCAATGGGAATTCTATTGGAGACAGCGATATTATGGCTAAATTAGTCGTCCCAGCGGGCCATCAGGGTCCTGCGTTCTTAGCCTATGATAATTTTAAAACCATAATGCGTTGGAACAATTCAGAGTTTTATGCAATAGCGGTAGGAAGATTGGCCACCAGAATTAAAGGTGGTACCGCATTAGTAGCAGAATTACCCGACATTCCGGCCTTTAGCATCAGTGAAATGGCAGTCGTACAGCGTCGTTTAAACGCCTTAGGGTTCGATGTAGGCGTAGCTGATGGTGTAATGGGTCCAGCTACTCGAGAAGGAATTCGTCAATTTCAAGCCGCGAATGGCTTGGTTGCAGATGGATTTCCTTCACCTCAAACCCAAAGTTTGCTAGCAGAAAAATCCAACGGCTAATACAAAGGTGGCGGCAAAGAAATTGCTTTGCCGCACTTAATCCTTAATACATATGCTGGCCACCATTGATAGACAAGGTAGAGCCTGTAATAAAGCTAGACTCATCATCTACCAAGAAAGCAACACTATTGGCAATGTCCTCAGGTCGACCTAAACGTCCAACCGGGATAGTTTTGATAATCTTAACCAATACCTCTTCAGGCACAGCCCTTACCATATCCGTATCCACATAACCTGGAGCAATAGCATTTACCGTTATTCCTTTAGCTGCATTTTCTAGCGCTAAGGCTTTAGTAAAACCATGAATGCCCGATTTAGCGGCAGCATAATTGACTTGTCCGTACTGACCGGCCTGACCATTGACTGAGCCTACATTGATAATACGTCCAAAGCCGCGTTCACGCATACCGTCAATAACTGCTTTACATGTATTAAAAC
This sequence comes from Glaciecola sp. 1036, assembly GCF_050306235.1. NCBI lineage: Bacteria > Pseudomonadati > Pseudomonadota > Gammaproteobacteria > Alteromonadales > Alteromonadaceae > Glaciecola > Glaciecola sp. 1036. The sequence continues at coordinate 179,170 of NZ_JBLWFH010000007.1, forward strand.
AAGACGCCAAATTAGTTTGAATAACCGCGTCCCACTGCTCGAAGGTCATCCTATGCATAGTACCGTCGCGGGTAATACCGGCATTATTTACCAGTACATCAATATGCCCATATTCATCTTCTAGCTTTTTCACCGCAGCTTGCACTTCATTAAAATTCGAAACATCAAACTTAACGGCGGGTATTCCGGTACGCTCTGTGAACTCTGCAGCAACAGAATCGTTGCCGCCGTAATTCGCAATTACGGTATAACCTTTATCTTTAAGTGTCGTACAAACAGCTTCCCCAATACCCCTGGTTCCTCCAGTCACTAAGGCTACTTTTGGCATCATGTCTTCCTTTTTTGGTTAAATATTTGTTAATAAATATTATCTTTACCTTTATATCTGTTTATTCTTTATACGTTAATGCTACTTTAGTTTAAATGTTTAATATGACACTTCTTATCTAGATATAGAACAAGTTATATCTAAGTCAATAAAAGACTTGAGCTTAGGGACATTTATTGTGTTAGATTACACCCAATTTACCCATGCTTAGACATTAGTCGAGTATCTGTTTTACAACAAAGTTTTTAGAAATTCTAAGAGGACAAGTTTTGACTTCTGCTATTCGCATCATTATTGATTGCCCTGACAAAATCGGTTTGGTTGCCGCTGTTTCCAATTTTCTATCGCAACACAGGTTAACTATTTTAGAAGCAAGTCATCATACGGATGCTAAAGTAAACCGTTTTTTTATGCGCCATGAAGTCTTGCCAGATAATGCTGATTTCGATTTCGAGCTTTTTACCCAAGAGTTTTCTCAACTTGCCCAAGCATATTCAATGAATTGGCGAATGCAGCCAGCCGATATCAAACCCAAAGTGGTGTTGTTAGCCAGTAAAGAAGCTCACTGTTTAAATGATGTTCTGCATAGATGGCACACGGGTGAATTACATTGTGATATTGCTTGTATCATCGCTAATCACGAAAAAATGCGTCAGTATGCTAACTGGTACGAATTGCCTTTCCATTTTATTGATTTTAAAGATAAACAAGCAGCATTTGCTGAAGTAGATTCTTTATTAGATAGTTATCAAACTGATTTGGCGGTACTTGCGCGCTTTATGCAAATTTTACCTGATACATTATGTGAAAAATGGGCGGGGAAAATTATTAATATTCATCATAGCTTTTTACCTTCATTTGCTGGGGCTAAACCCTATCAACAGGCTTATGATAGAGGGGTGAAACTTATTGGTGCCACCTGTCATTATGTTACCAAGGATCTGGATGAAGGCCCTATCATTGAGCAAGAAGTCATGCGCATAAATCACAGTGACACAGTCGATGACATGGTCAGAAAAGGAAAGCGTTGTGAAGTTGATGCTTTGGCTACAGGTTTAGCCTACCATTTAGAAGACAGAGTGATAATTTGTGACCACAAAACTATAGTATTCGACTAAGCTAGTCGAATACCGAATCTTGCTTGGCTACATAGTTATCTAGTTCTTGACCGTTTAAAGGTCTGGAGAAATAAAATCCTTGGGCGTATTGCACGCCCATTGATTTAATAATTTCAAATTGCACTTTGTTATCCACGCCTTCGGCAACTACTGGAATGTCCAGTTGCTGTGCAATTTCAACAATTTTTTGAACAAAGCTACTGCGAATACTTTGCATTTCAATCCCACGAATAAAACTCTTATCAATTTTAATGTAATCAAAGTTTAATTGTCGAAGTTGCAAGATATTTGCGTAACCAGTACCAAAATCGTCTATGGCAATTTCAATGCCCAAAGATTTGATCTTATTCATCACTTCTAAGGTGAGATTTGATTGAAATGGCTCATCTTCTGAAAGCTCAAAACAAATAGTAAAGCGTGATTTAAATAATTCCGCACTGTTGGCGAGTTTTTGATAAGCTTCTTCAGTGCCATCCGTTGAAAAAACGTTAAATGATAATCTAAAGCCTTCTGGTAAATTGGTCTGGTTTAACAATGCTTTATGCGCGGACTTAAGCATGGCTCTGGTGAGCTCTTTGGTTAACCTAGCTTTTTGGATCAAGGGTAAAAAGGTTTTAGGGCGCAAGGTTCCTTGACCATCTTGCATTCGAGCAAGCACCTCACAACCCACAACTCTGAAGGTATGAACATCCACTATTGGTGAAAATAATGGATAAAAACGCTTTCGTTTCAACCCAATTTTCACACGACGCTCAGTCGAGAAGAGATAATTAATCCAACGCAGCCAGAAAACAAAACTTAGCGACATTAACAAAATCAATATGAGTACGGCCGCTGTCAGTTCAAAACCAGACACTAAGCGCCAAAAGTTTTCGATAATTGCGAAACAGTAAGCAGTATGCGCTGTACACTCAATGTAAGTAACCATAGGAAAATTCACGGAAGAATTTTCGTTTGTTATGGCTCGATACAAGCCCCTCTCACCATATAAAAACACATGCTGATTGTCGTCTTGATATATCCATTCCCAGCGATAAAGCGCATTATCAAAGGCAAAGATTTCCTGAGGATCTAGTACTACGTGGTAACGTTTTTGTTTAATTGCATAGATATTCAGATTAGGTGCTATTTGTGGAAATTGTGGGTCCAGCCATACCTGATTATTGCGTATAGTGACAAAATCCGGCGTTCCCATATCAAACGGCGTTTCATATAGTCCTTTACTGGTATCACACACCAATTTCCCGGCATAGTAATGCCCTATTTCTTTTATATACCGAGAAACAAACACCTTTTTACGCATGTCTAATAGTTTATTCTCATTGCATTCAAAGCTTGCAGATGAAAGTGCGTTTTGTTCTGAGTTTGCAATGTTATTTTTATTCAGAGATGCAAGAGAATTTGTTGTCTCATAAAACATGACATCAATAATAGCCGTTAGTTGGTGAGCAAACTGCATTTGTTCATTTTTGATTTCTTGTGTTTTGACTAAAATTAGTAGCACAAATCCCAATAGTGTAATTACACTACTGCTCAAAAATGCTAAAATGATGCGTTTTCTTGATAACGCCATGTTACTCACAAACAGACTAGATAAGAGAGCAAAAAGTAACACTAACGTAAGTGATTTGGCAATAAATCGTTATCAATCGTCTTTTATTTGCGCAATTAGATGGTAAAAAATATAAAAAAGACCTGACAAGTTTCACTTCTTTTAACGATCAGTCAGATATAATCCGCTGCAGATAGTCTAGAGTTGTTTTTACAGCACCGGCGTTGGCATTGAGCATTTGCTCACCGGCCAGACCATCTTTGTAAGCCTTATCTGGATTCGCCAACCAAGTGTTAAACAGCTTATCTAACGCTTTATCATCTTGAGTTATAATTAGCGCGCCACATGTTTCTAGTTGACTGCAAATTTCCGGATTATTAAAGATACTTGGTCCCATCACCATAGGTTTGGCATACAAAGCACATTCTAACGCGTTGTGCCCTCCTTTAGGTGCAAAACTACCCCCGATAAAGGCGATATTGGCGATGCTATAACAAGCTTTTAGCCAGCCCATTGCATCTATCAAGAGTATATCCGGTGAAACCTCTGACGATTGTTCACTGAAACGGGCACAAGTAAAACCACTTGCCTTACAAAGACTATAAACATCATCGAATCTATGGGCATGACGAGGTACCACAATAAGCACAAGATCTTCAAAATCCTGTTTTAACTTTTTAAACGCATTTAACACTATAGTTTCTTCTGGTTGGTGAGTGCTCGCAGCCACCAAGATTCTCTTATCCTCTAGGCGCATTCTTTGTTTAAGAGATTCACCTTTGTCTTTATCCAGCGGGTTATCTTGAATATCAAACTTGGTATTCTTGCTTAATTTAACTTGGTGTTTGGTTAAGCCAAGAGATAAAAAGTTTTTATAAGAAATGTCGTTTTGGGCACAAATGACATCAAATTTAAGTAAGGTTGGCCGGTAAAGGCCACTAAATTTTCGATACATACCCACTGATTGTTCGCTTAATCTTGCGTTCAATAAGCACAGGGTAATTTTACGTTGCCAACAAAGATTCACTAAATTTGGCCATATTTCAACTTCTGTAATACAGACCATGGTTGGCGCAAGTTTTTTAATAAACCTCGACACTATAAATGGTAAATCAATAGGTAAAAATAAATGCTGCACCTTGTCTTTAAATAACCCTTTTGCATGCACAGCGCCTGCTATAGAGGTTGTTGTCACAGTAAAGGTTTTGGTTGGATATCGCTGCATCATTCCATCAATTATGCCCTTAGCAGCGTTTAGCTCGCCAACAGACACACAATGGAATAGAAAATCTGTGGGGAGAATACCTTGATGATAAAGCGCGAAACGTTCGGAAAAATGCCGATTCTCTAAACTGGCCTTTTGATCTCCCATACGCAGTTTTTTGCGCATTAAGAAAAGCATCAATGGAAGTAACAGAAATAGCAATACACTGTAGACATATCGCCAAATATGATGATACCAGGTAATGGGAAAAGTCGGGCCTTGACTGCTCATATGTAACTTAGAATCTTTTCTATTAATATCTCTCGATCAAAAGGTTTTTCAATTATGTCATTCATACCAGCGTCGAAACACTTGTTTCTTTCATCTTTAAACACATGAGCAGTTGCAGCGATTATAGGAACATTTCGATAATGTTGATCTTTTAATGCTCGAATAGCTTCGGAACATTCATAGCCATCCATTTCTGGCATTTGGCAATCCATAATAATACAGTCGAATTTTTTGTTTTCAGAGATTATCTCTAGGGCGTGCACGCCATTGTTTGCTACTGAAATATGGGCGCCTGTGGTCATTAAACATTCTTCAAACAATATTTGATTCACCTCGTTATCTTCTACCACTAAAATATGTTTATTTTTCAGTGGATTCACAGAATAAGCCGCTTTTTCTTTTAGTTCAGACGATTTCTCTTGAGTGCCGAGCATATTACCGCTGTTCTTTTCGACTGTTTTCAAAGGGAAATAACAATCAAAACGAGAGCCTTTGCCAAATTCACTGGTTACTTGGATCTTTCCGCCCATTTTTTCCACCAAATCCTTGGTAATAGTCAATCCTAATCCGGTTCCTTGGTAACGGCGAGAGAAACTCATATCCACTTGTCTAAACGCATCAAACAGAACATCAAAATCCTCTTCTTTTATGCCTGTTCCTGTGTCTATGACACTCATAACCAGTTGGTTTTCGCTGTTTATTTGCACTAGTAGCTTGGTTTCACCTTGCTCTGTGAATTTATTAGCGTTAGACAACAGGTTATTTAATACCTGTTCCAACTTACCTCGATCCATTATCACTATTTTAGGCACATCCTCAGCTACAGCAAAATTAAAAGCTAAGCCCTTTTTCTCGGCTGTTAATTTATGGCTAAAGGTCATTTTCTGCAAAAATGCGACTAAATTGATTTCTGATTCAATTATGCTGTCTGCTTTTGCTTCATATTTAGCAAAAAATAACACCTGATTGACTAGTGATAATAGGGTATCCGCGCTGTATTGCAGTGACTCTAACAAGTACTTTTGCTTTTCATTCAAAGGTGAATCATGTAGCAATTCTGCAATGCCTTTGATCCCAGTTAACGGGGTTCTTAACTCATGACTCATATTGGCTAAAAATTGACTTTTTGCCCTGATCCCCTCTTCAGCTTTGCGGGCAGATTCTCTAAGGTGAGTAATATCTTGAAAGCCGCCTTTTAGCATAACAGGAGTTCCTTCACTATTTACTTCAGCTACTCCTACCGCCCTGACCCAAATATCTCGTCCCTTAGCAGTTTTAAAAGGCAATTCATAATCCCAAGGCGTTCCGTCCTCCATACTACGTTCAATCGCCTTTTCAATGATTGGCCTAGACTCATCAGTGTAAAATGAAACCCCTAACTCCAAATTTATTTCGCTGCCAACGGGTAATTCATGGATGCGGTAGACTTCATCGCTCCAAAACATTTTCCCCGTTTTAATATCTACACTCCAATAACCAATTTTGGCTATTTTGGTCACACTTTCTAAAAATGATTTTTTCTCCGTAATTTCTTGTTGCATCAGAAAACGCTCAGTGACATCAGAAAAAGTAAGAAGAGTACCCTGAACATCCAAGTATGACATGATGGGAGAAATAGTAAGGGTAATATGTTTTATTTGGTCGTCTACTGTAACGGTCAACGGAAAACTGACTATTTCGTTATTCTTGATCACTTCAGAAAAAATGTCTGGCGCTACGCCTAAAGAACTCAAAATATGTTGAATTTTTAAGCCAATGAGTTGGGTTCCTTTACTGGACAACATATTTAAGTAACTCTTGTTGGCCCACACCACAGTCTTTTGTTTGTCGATGAGAAGAATACCATCCGGACTAGCTTCAACCAGTTGAATTAAACGTTTATTTTCGTAGATTCGTTGCTGATTAAGATTGGATTCATTATTGTCGACATAGGCATCTCCACCTAAGAATGCATGGCTTAGGGTAGCGACAATGAATTTCTTTCCTTCATTGTTGACTTGTTTTAGACCAATGTAAATTTCGATTTCCTTGCCACTTTTGTGAATCGCAGGAAATGTTTTACCTCCTCCCATCGCCCTTCCAGAAGCATTATCAGCAGCCAAAAAGCGTTGTAAAAACTTATCATGCTCTAACCCATATTCTGAGGGCATCAAACATGTTACTGGTTTATCGATAATTTCTGTTGGTGTATAGCCTAAGATTTCTTGGATAGTTTGATTCGCTGAGCACACTATTCCTTTATCATTCACCACTAATAACGCGGCCGTGCATCCGTTTACCAATTGATTGATAGAAATTGGCAGACGAGATTCTATATTTGGCTCATTTGAATGCATAAAGGCCCTTTTGGTTGCCTCTTAAAAGATGTCAGTAGTTTTTGTCGACTGTCGCTCTACTTTGATACTAGTAGAAGCATACAAAACTATCCATTTAGAATAAATAAATAATTGTTTTTGCCGATAAAACTGTTAAATCAAACAGAAGTTGCTTTGCACATATAGTTAATGACATTAGTATCGGCCGCTCAACATGCCTTGCTTTTAACGTTGCGATATTTAACGCAATGTGATTTTGTCCGACTGACGGTTGAAGGAAACAAGCTACAACGTATAGATTCTGGGGATTTAACCGACCAAATATATGACCTGCTATCTAGTACACAGCGAGATTTCCAACCGGCGACTTTTTATCAAATACCCCAACACCATATCGAACTAAGTATTATTAACCAACATCACGCCCACATAATTGTGAGTGACCCCGACCTTCCTGCGGAAACTGGACATGACAGTCGACGACAAAAAATTGTAGTAAAGCAAAACAACCGAGATATCAATGTCGATCTGGTAAGCATACAAAAACTACCACAGTGGCTGACCGATATGGCAACTCAGTCAAGTGAGGAAAACGCTTTGCAAAGTGCTTTCTTGCATCAACTAGGCGCTGTTGCTACTAGTTTGTCGTTGTTCAAAGCTTATGAAAAGTTCACCCAAGATAGTTTAACCAAATTACAAAGCAGAAATGCCTTACAAAGTGCCATTGATAGCAATATCGACAAAGCTGATATGATTTTATGCATGATTCACTGTCGAGACTTTCAAGTAGTGAACCGCAAGTTTGGCCAAGCCAAAGGCGATATTGTTTTGCATGAAATTGCCACCATCATCAATCAGCAAACGCGGACACAAGACATTGCTTGCCGTTTTGGCGGCGCTTTGTTCGGCATAGCGACCCATGCCAATAGCATTGATGAAGGCAAGGCCATGGCAAGTAAACTGCAGCAAGAATTACATGCCAGACCCTATTTGAAAAACGCGGTGCGTTTATCTTTTAATGTTGGCGTGGCGATCTGTAGTGCAGAAGAAATTGCCCCTGATGATTCTTCAGCTTCCAGTATTTTAATCTCTCGTGCAGAACAAGCATTAAGGGCCGCTCAAACCTCAGATAAACCTTCTGTAGTCATGTGGGAAGCGGGTAAATTTAATCATGATGAGCAAGATTTTAATTATCTTGGCGGCATATTCACCCCAGATAACGTAACTAACTATCGCAATATGCTATTGCTTTGGGATATTTCTTCCATCATTGCCGATGAACATGAATTTTCTAAGCTTCTTATTAGCGTTATTGAGCGCCTTGCTTATACATTTGAATTTAGTTTCGCCGGGATATTATCAGAGCGTCCGGACGCAGGCCTTGAATCTGTTGTGTCAGTGGAAGATATCGATAATATCCATTATTCAAATAATAACCAATTGCCCCTGCAGCAGGAATTACGAAGTCACTTGGCTACCGCAATTACTAACGGTCAGGTGGAAGAAAGCGAAGATAACGGCTTTAAGTATTTACTAATACCTCTTGGTACTGAAAATAAAGAATGCTTTTTTATCATAGGTCAGCATGACAAGTTAGACCTAACCCATGATTCGATTATGCTATTTGCCGGCTTCGCGCGACAAATTGGTAAGGCGTTAAAACGTAGCCAATTAGAAGAACAGTTAAATAAGAACCTTGAGCAACAAAATGCTCGACTTGCACAAGAGCTACAAGAATTAAAATCGGGATTACAGTCCAGTGCTTTGGTGTATCGTTCAGATGTTATGCAACATCTCATGATGCAAACTCAACGGGCGGCGCAAACAGACACAACGGTTCTGATAACAGGTGAAAGTGGCACCGGAAAAGAAAAGTTGATTCATGCGGTGCATAGTTTGAGTACTCGCGCCGACAAACCTTTGGTCATTGTGGATTGTGGATCTATTCCGGAAACTTTGATTGAATCTGAACTCTTTGGCCACATAAAAGGAGCATTTACCGGTGCTCAAAGCGAAAAAATCGGCAAAATAAAAGCCGCTGACAAAGGCATTTTAGTGTTGGATGAAATTGGCGAATTACCAATGTCTATGCAGCCAAAGCTATTACGATTTGTGCAGGAAAAACACTACACGCCCGTTGGCAGTACCAAACAAATTAGTGTAGATGTTAAAATTGTCGCAGTAACTAACCGCAACTTGTTAGCTGAGGTTGAAAAGGGCAACTTTCGCCAAGACCTTTACTATCGCCTAAACGTGGTCACTCTGCATAACCCGCCATTACGCCAACGCCTTGAAGATTTAGAAGTGTTATGCCAACACTTTTTAGCCAAGTTTGCGAAACAATACGATGTTGAACGTAAATATATTAGCGAAGCTACATTTAATAAAATGCGAGCATATGCTTGGCCAGGTAACGTGCGTGAACTTGAAAACTTACTTATGCAAGCTTTTCTACTTAGCCAAAACGATGAAATTTGTTTCGATGATTTACACATAAAAATGCCATCGGAACGACAGAGTATCACCTTAGAACATGAATCTATTGTCGATAACTCCAGATATGAGCACAAACAAGAACCTGACTACATCACTGGCTCACAAGAGAAAGACGCTCCAACATATCCGTCGACTTTATCTAACGTAAATAGAGCTTTTCAAGAGCAATTTCCGGCTAGACAACCGAGTGAAATCTTGGCACAGGGCAAAATCACTGAACAAGAATGGGTTTTCAAACTTTCTAATGCACTACAAGAATTAGTGCAAGAGGTGAACAGCTCAATCTCGTTTTATGATCTCAACATCGGTGATTTAATGGAAAACGCGCTATTTAAAGCATTACTCGCCAAGACTAAAACCAATAAAGAAATAGCGGAAAAAATGCGCATTCCCATTAGTACTGCCAGACGAAAAGCACAGCGAGCGGAAATTGTTAAGATCCCGTCAAAAACGCCCGATGCTTGGAGCGATGTGGAAGATTTACTGCAAGCCTTAGCTAACGGTCAAGTATTGGTAAAAGAACCCTTACCGGCTTTAAAGTTAGCTTTAGTTAAAATTGTACTCAATAATACCACTGGCAATATGACGCGGGCAGCCTCACAAGTTGGGGTGAGTGAGCCCACGCTATACAAATTAAAAAAACAACTTTAATTGCTGACTAATTCTACCGACATCAAGGTATCATGGGCTGTCATATAGAGTGTTTTTTCATCCGCAGACAAGGTGCAATTGGCTGTCGCTTTACCGGTACGAATTTTCGCCAAGGCTTTACCCGTTTGATCAAATACCCAAACGCCACCTGGACCTGTTGCAAAAATATAACCTTTAGAATGCATCACCATGCCATCAGGTAAACCAGGTTCGTTTGGTTGACCGACCATTTCAGCAACATCAAAAAAGACCCGTTTGTTTACCAAATTACCCTTCTCGTTTAGATCAAACTTATACCACTTAGCATCATCGCTATCAGAGGCTGCGACAATGGCAAAACTTTCATCTGCACTTAGGATAATACCGTTTGGATAGAGTATGGATTTGTCCTCTAAAATCACTTCTCCTTCGCGAGTTAATCGATAAATACCGTCGAAGTCCAACGCCTTGTGGGGGTCTTTACGTTGTAGCTTTAATCCATAAGGCGGATCGGTAAAATATAAATCACCATTGGAATGGAACACAGCATCGTTAGGACTATTATAGCGTTTACCTTGGTACTTTGATGTTAGCGGAATGTAATTAGCTTTCGGGTTATCCAAGGGCGCATCCATGATTGAAATTCGTCTATCGCCGTGTTGCATAAGCACTAACTTACCATCGGCGTTTATCAACAAGCCATTGCTACCTTCGCTGGAATCATGAGGCGAAATTCCCGTTGCGCCAGAAGGCGTTAAATACTCAGTAACCCCTGTATCTTTTTGGTATTTATAAAGTTTGTTATTCGGCACATCAGAGAAAAGTAGGAAGTCTCCAGATTCAACCCAAACTGGTCCTTCAGACCAAGCATAGCCATCGCCTAAGAGGTTAATTTTGCTATCTTTTAAGATAATGTCCGCTGCGGCTTCGTCATAAATATCAATGCTTGGGCTTGATTGCGCGTGAATAAAGCTAGAAAAAAATATAAGACTGGCGCTAATACCTGATAGTACAGCGTTACCAATAGAAAAACGCGGAAGTGTAAACATTACTCTTTGACATCCTTGATTGAAAAGATGCCATAGAGTAGCAAAACTTATTCTGCTTGCCACTGTTATATTGGTGTGACCAGCGTAAAAAAATTGTTAAACCTTAAGCTGGGAACTCTTGAAAACTTCAGGCTGGTGGCGCAAAACTCTCACGTTGCCCTCAAGTATGGCTTTTTCAACGTCTGATGTCATGGTATTCATTATCGAATAAGGCACTGAATGCTCGCTCTGCAATATACCTGTCCAAGTGTTACGGCCAGCATCTTTTGACTTGTATAAAGCGTTGTCAGCTAATAAGTGTACTTGCTCCCAAGATAAGGCATCAGGAGTGAATAAACTAAATGGGAATACTGAAAAGCCCATTGAACTCGAGACATGCATGCGCTGTGATAGGCCAATGTTGAAGCCACATTTTGCTATGCTGGATCTGACGCGTTCTGCCAAGGAACTGACTTCATACACATCATTGATTTGACCGACAATAAGAAATTCATCACCGCCCCAACGAATGACAATATCATTCACGCGACAGACTTCTTTTAATAATTCTGCTACCTGAATAATGACCTTATCACCTGCATCGTGCCCATAGGTATCGTTTATAGGTTTGAAGCCATCTAGATCGAACATTAAAAAGAATAATCGAGTGCCAGATGTAGACGTCACCAGATCTTGTTTCAGTTCTTCGTTAAATTTCTTGCTTACCGATGCAACCAATTGAGGTAATACATCCGCTAGATAACGTCTGTTGTGCAGCCCAGTGAGTTGGTCTGTGATACTTGCACTGAGCAATTTGTCGTTCACCTGTTGCAACTCACGAGTACGCTGACTCACCTCTTCTTCCAAGGTTTCACGGTATTTCCGTTCTTTATCTGTTTTTTTCATTTGATATCGGGCGATCAACGCAATGATTAACACCAAAATACTTGCATAGACCGCATAGGCCCAAGGCGATAACCAGGGCGCTGGATGCACTACGAGTTTTATAGAATCCCCGATTTCATTCCACATTCCATCACTGTTCGAAGCGATGACCTGGAATTCATATTCCCCTGCTGGTAAGTTGGTGTAAGTAGCGCGCCGAGTATCTAGGGGATCTACCCATTCTTGATCAAACCCTTTCAGGCGGTATCTATATTCATTATTGTCGGGTGCAACGAAATCCAAACCTACAAATTCGAAGCCGATAAGATAATCCTGATAGGTTATCTCGATTTTACCCTCATCATTTTTGAGAAAATCAGGGTGATAAAAATCATTCAATATTTGAAATCTCGTTATAAATGTCGGCGGTATATGAGTGTTTGCCTGAATATCGCTGGGGTGAAAGGCAGTTACTCCGGTTTGACTGCCCAGCAAAAACTTACCATTGGGCAGTTTATAATAAGAGCCTGAATTAAATTCGTTGCTAAGAAGACCTTGAGCTGTAGTGAACACCTTCATTTCAAAGGTAATGGGATTCATCTTGACCAAACCACGGTTAGTAGTGATCCATAGAAAACCTTCTGTATCTTCCAAAATGCCATAGACAACGTTGCTTGGCATTCCGTTGGCTTGACTAAAGGAGGTATATTCAAACTTAGCTCTGGCAAAATCTTTTTCTTGTAACAGATGTAGACCACCGCCTTGAGTCCCAAACCAAATATTACCACGGCTATCTTCAAAAATGGTCCACACAGATTCTGAGTTTGATTTTTCACTGGCATTATTACCAACTTGGAAGTTAAAAGAGACCTTGGTGTCTGGATTAAAGATACTAATTCCTTTATTCCAAGTCCCAAGCCAAAGTAATCCGTCTCTAGACTCCATGAGGGAAACTACTTTATCAGAATTGATACTCGTTGCATCTTCAGGATCGTTTGTATAGGTAACAAAATCATCGGTTTCGCGATTGTATTTACTAATACCACCGCCAAAAGTAGATAGCCATACATCGTTGTTGTGGTCTTTGATGATGCTGGTTACGCCGCCTTTTTGTAAAGCAGTCGGATCTTCTTTGTCTACATTATAATGCCAAATTTGACCTGTCTTGGGATTGTACCGACTTAATCCAACTGCTCTGTATCCAAACCAGACTTCTTCTTCACTGTAGGTTAACAAAGACATCACTTGATTTTGACGTAGTGAATTTTCATTTTCAGGATCATGAGTTAAATGCTCAAAAGTATTGCTTTGCATATCTAGCAAACTTACACCGTCAGTGGTGGCGATAAATGCTTGATTATCTTTGTAGTGAGAGAAATAGGTTATGTTCGGCCCAATAAGACTAATTTCTTTATTTTCGTGAACTTTGTAATGATCGAATTTTGTATGTGCGCTGTTCCATTTACTGATGCCGTTAAAAGTCCCTATCCAGAGTATTCCGGAATTATCTTGAGTGACATACCTTACTTGATCTGATGCTATGGTATGCTCTGTGCGTACGTCGTATTTTAAGAGGCTAAATTCGTTATCTTGAGTCAAGAATGCTAATCCCGAATCTGTAGCAAACCATATTACTCCGTTATTGTCTTGATACATGTGGTTGACAATGGCATTCGGAAAATCTTTTGCAGTATAAAATTCCAATTTTTCTGGCAGACCATTAAAATTCACGGTATTAAGATCTGCGTACAATACGCCCATTTTTCCAGCACCTAACCACAGGCGATTATTTGAGTCTATTAAAATGGATGTTGCTTTCAGATTACTACGCTCTTTGCCGTGGAATACAACAGGAATCTTTCTTATGCTCCCTGTAATTGGATCAAGAACGAAAATACCTCCTGGAAGACCGAACCATTTTCGACCAGAGCGATCAGTAACACTTGAATATGGAGAAAGCTGTATGGTTTTAGACTCACCATTTTCTTCATAAGTGTATTCTTTATAATGAATAAATGTACTAGTTACAGGATTATACTTATCAATGCCGCCTTCAGTTATTACCCACATGTTTCCTTCGTCATCCCTAGAAATTTCATTAACTTCAGGGTGAGAAATAAAAGTAGCTCCTTCTCCACTAGAATATCTTCTAAACTTACTCGTCTCGACATTTAGTATCGAAAGCCCACCTCGGGTACCAACCCAAATATTACCACTTAGATCTTCATTAATAGACATTACCCATACATTGGATAATGATTCATTATCATTGGGATCGTACATATATGATTTAAATTTATAGCCGTCATAGCGATTTAATCCTTCTTGAGTACCAAACCATAAAAAACCCTTAGAATCTTGAAAAATAGTGGTAATACTTTTTTGTGAGATACCTTCTTTTAAGCCTAAACGCTCAAAACGCACATTATCTGCCGCAGCAAACAATGCAGAACTGAACAACAATAAGCAGGCAACAATCAGCAGGTTTGTTCTATAACTCATAGGTTTTAAAGCTATTGGTTTAACGGATATATGCATTTTTATCGGTCACTTACCTAAATTCTTAAACTTAACTGCTATATAAAATAAAGCCGCTGTTGAAGGTCATTCCACAGCGGCTTATTGTTTTTAGCTAGATTAACGAATGATTACTGCCAACCGTCTTCTTCCACTGGAACAACTGTATTAGGGTCAATAGGTTCTAGTTCTTCCACTTCTGCACTTAACAGATTCATTGCTTCACCTTTGCCCCAATGAGCACCTAATAAATCTAACTCTCCACCTGACCAATGAGCACCTTGCAGATCTAGCTCAGTTAAGCTCCAATGTGCACCGAGTAAATCTAGTTCAGCACCGCCCCAATGCGCACCCAAAAGGTCCAATTCTTCGTTTGCCCAATGCGCACCTAATAGATTTAGTTGTTCAGTACCCCAGTGAGCGCCTTGTAAATCTAACGCTTCAGCCCCCCAATGAGCACCTAGTAAGTCCATTGATTCACGGTTACCCCAATGAGCACCATTTAGTAACATTGAACCATCTTGCATAGTAATTGCAAACTCGCCATCTGCATCTTTCACTACAGGACCTAGGTAGCGTTTCTCGCCTCTTAGGTCAGCTTTGATGTCTAGACCTTTGTTGGCACAGCCTGAAGCCGAAGAGAACACTGCTTCATAAGCGTCTACTAAACCAGCTCCTTGCTCAAAGGGTGAGAAATTAAATCTACCTTCAGTTACTGAAGCTCTAGACGCTGCCATAATGCGGCATTTAACGTCGTCAGGCGAAATGTATGGATTGCTTTGAATAATCAAGGCAGCTATACCAGACACTACAGCGGCTGCTTGTGATGTACCTGAAATTTCAAAGTAGTTGTCACCTTGGCTGCTTTCTTTCGGCTTACGATAAAAATATCTTGCGTCCATTTTCTGGGCAATTTGCGTACCAGGCGCCACTATGTCAGGTTTCACAAAACCATCAAAAGTTGGGCCTTTAGCCGAGAAACTCGCAATACGGTCATCGCTAAAATCAAACGGTGTTTCGTTATCAGCCGCCGCACCTACAGTAATAACATAAGGATTATTGCCCGGTACTGTGATGCCCATATCATCACCAGAGTTGCCTGCAGAAGCCACAACAACAATGCCTGCATCCCATAAACGCATTACAGCTTGGTTGATAGGGTCATCCCAATAACGGCTCATTGGATCAGTTCCAAGCGACATATTTACCACGCGAATAGCATAGCGATAACGGTTTTCATACACCCAATTTAACGCATCTAACACCTTTGAATAACTACTTTGACCACTTGCATTAAAAGCTTTGATAGGCAGTAAAAAAGCACCAGGTGCTATCCCGTTAAATTTGCCTGTATCACTTTGCAACGCACTACCAATAATACTGGTTACATGAGTACCGTGGCCGTTTTTGTCGTCATTATATCGGTAGCTCTTTTTACCTGATATTGCATCGTACTTAACTGCCACTTTTTGATAACCATAAGAGTTTCTAAATATATATTGACCTTCATTGCCACCTAAATTTGCACCACTGTCAATAACGGCAACGGTTACACCATAACCGCGGTAATACATATCATGTAAGCGGTCAGCGCCTACCTGCTCGGCAATATTATTGTTGATGGAATAAGGAAGGTTTTGTTGATTTGGGTTACCCATAGTCATTACAGTACGGTCGTCTTGGATACGAATACCCGCTGTAGATTTAATTTCAGATGCTTGCGCAGAAGTTAATGTCGCAGACACTGCATTAATGATTGGGAATTCGCGGCTGATATCGCCACCAACACTAGATACTACAGAAGCGATGTATTGCGTGTCCTTACCTTGTAAAATGTAAGATTTAGCAACTTCTTCACCACCGTCCTTTTCATGTCCCCACATAGCCGCGGCGATATTTTGAGTTTCATCTTGCTGCAAAAGCAAAACAGAAGCTCCGCCAACCATGGCTGCTGCAAAAATTGCGGTCTTTACTACATTTTTCATAATTTAATCCAATCAACTTCAAAAAGATTTGTTCTTGCTCTCCTCTTTGCACTTAGTGTGCCAATATTGAAATATAATTTATATCATTGTTTTTATTATATATTTTTGATCTATCTTTCACTTTATTAAATTTTGAATAATTCGAAATTAAATTTTTTGTTCATTTTTTTATTCAAAATTCATTTGTATGTTCATTTTTTAATTTCAATTTTTACCGTTCAAAATTTTAGTCAGGAAAATTTATAAAATTTAAAAATTTGCCGATATAGTTGACTGAATTTAAGGGAGAAAGCATGCGTAATCCATTTACGGTGATATTGGTCATTCTATTAATTATTTCATTTACCTACTCTATCTTCGTTTTACACATAGATAGTGAAGACAATAATGCATTGATAATAAAAAATGACAGACAAACAGTAGTCGCAAAGGACTCAAATTCTGAACGTTCCAGTAAAATTCCACCTGCTTATATTCCCAAACCACAATTAAAACCTTCGATCAATAAACAACCAAAAGCCGTGACAGAAGAGCAAGGCCTGCCAATCGCAATAAGGTTAATGGGAATAAATGCACAAGAGCAAAAAGGCTTATTTGAATCCGGCGGCCAGCTTGACGAATATATTGTGGGCGATTCGATGTTTGGCTACGACATTGAATTCAATGCCCTAGATAAAGAAACAGCTACCCTTAGCTACCAAAATAAGTCGTTCATATTAACATTGAACGGCGATAATTTGCTCATTGAGGAAGATCAGCAAAGTTACGAGGAACTCCTTGCTATGTCGCCTTCAGAAATTGGCACTCGACCTAAAATCGTTGAGCACTTTGTGACCTTAACTGAGACCCCATACATTGCCGACGGTATGATAGTCTCCCCAGGCATTAATCCTGAACTGTTTAAACAAGCGGGTTTACAGCCTGATGATGTGTTGCAAACCATAAATGGTTTAAGTGTGACTGTGGAAGAAGATTTTAAAAAGATTCAACGCATGATGCGTAATTCAAATACCTTGGTACTAGTAGTGCAACGACGAGGCCGACAACTTACATTGTATTTAGATATACCTGGCGAAGAACTTAGTATAAGTTTGTAGCATATACTACTTTGCCCCTTATTTTGGTTTTAGTGGCCACAGCATACATTTAGGTGTAGGCGATTAAAATTAAACCACTATTCTACAAGAACGAAACTGATAATCTCTTTTCCAATTCTCAGCTATTATGCTTCTGTTGCTTTCAATATTGCTCATTGTTGTTTATCGTAGATATTCTCTAAGCGATAAATTCCATTCAAATAAAGGATTGAATTAAATTTGAATGAGATATTGTACTGATTGCCATTCAGTACAACCTTGACAAGGGAAGTTATACAATGAATGAAAACATTGACGTTTATGATGCATTTATAAGCCATGCTTCTGAGGATTCCGAACGTGCACTTGAAATTGTCGCTTCATTAGAGCAACAGGGATTAAAGTGTTGGATTGATAAGCGTGATATAAGAGCTGGAAAAAAATACGCTGAAGAGATTGTTAGAGGTGTTCGACAATCACGATGCGTAGTGGTCGTAATCTCCCGCCATTCAAATGCATCTGATAATGTGGCAGCTGAGGCTGAAGAAGCGAGAAAATCTGGAAAGCCTATTTTTCCAGTTAGAGTAGAAGATGTTCAACCTTCAGAAAAACTTACCTTTTATGTCTCAATCAATCAGTGGCTCGACCTTTGGAATGCAGATAAAGTTGGAAAGCTCGAGCAATTGGCAAAGTCTATTGTCGATCCTGAAGCACTCGCAAATTCAATTATCCCAAAACCCTCCAATCTTCTTCAGTATTTAAAAAACAACCGGCTTAGCTTACTAGGTTTTGCAATCTTGAGTATTACTATTGGTGTTGGTTTTTGGATGATTAAGGCTGATATAGGCGATTATGCCAATCCGTTTGGTGTTGAGTTACCAGAAAATATAGATCCAGAGGATTTTGAAAAAGAGAATATAACCGTTATTGCTTCCCCTTCCGTTAGCGAAATAACGGCTTTCGTTACTTTCACCGTTATGCCTGATCTCCATTCCATGGCTTACGTACAATTTATAGATGCCGAATATCAATTAAAGTTTAGCAGTGGATTGGAGATTAAACAGTTTAGTCCTCCTGGATTTTCTACCGCCGTAGATACTGGTTTTGATAATATTCCAGATTGGGTTAGTGTACAAATAACTTTAAGAAATGGTGTAGTTATTGGCCCCTTTACCTATGATTTAGGTGGCCTTTCTGAGGATATTTTGGCAAAGCGAAAAGATTTAATAGACAGGGAGAGAATGCGTGAGATAGACATGGAGAAAAAGCGCCTAGATGGTTATTTAGATAATATTAAAGATCGTTTTAGCGAAGGATACGTTGTTCTGTGCTATGAATATTTTGGTTCTTTCTCTCAGTGCAAGATTACAGCAAGTATGGAACTTCCTATCAACAAGACGTTTGAGTCGATAACTTTTTTTAGCGCAGATATAAATAAACCTATTAAATTGGATTTTAATCCAATTCGTAAAAGTCCAGATGTTTTAATTTTGGGATCTGAAGCATCAAATGAGCTGCGATTAATTTTGACGATCCCTTTAAAGGATCTTGCATATTCTGCAGTATTCAGTGATGGTGAGAAATCTGTAACACACCGAGCTGATGCTGACTATCGAGATTCCAATAAAAATTTGACATTCGAATTTGAGCCTTTAAGCGAACATGCGCCTAGGTTGTTCACTACCTCAGAACCATCAGGAGGTTACTACAAAGAGCGTAGCAAATGGTCTCTACTGCCTTTTGTCGATAGTGCGCAGGAAATATATTGGACCACATACGATGGAGGAAAAAACCTACTCGAGAAAGGTGAGATAGGACAATTTCAAGCTAAACGCATATCAGCCCCTGAACTAGGAGTTACCTATGATGGGGCGGATGGATCTATCCTACAACTATCAGTGATAGATAAAACAGGCGATGCTGAAACTTTTAAGTATAAAGCTAATTGGGCGGAGTGGATTCCATCGGCGGCAAGTGCTTCAATAAAATTCAGAAATAACTTTATCCAATGTAGAGTACACAAAATACATAATACGATAATTAGATTTACCATATGTGGTATGAATGTATCAGAACCATTTATGCGCGTATTTAATCGGGTTGAATGGGGCTTAACATCAAGCGATTTATCCCTTTACAAAGGCTATGATCTAGATGTTCAATTTAAAAATATGGAAACCGAGATTACCGAGTATTTTGAAAGGAAGAAAAAATCTGGTGAACTGGATGAATCAAGCATAGAAACTCAACAAGAGTATACACGGACGCATATCGAAACATTTAAAAAGCGATTAAAACTTATTAAAGCGAGCAGAGGAACACCAGAGTACTTAATTATGTTAAAAACACCTGAAGCAATTTTCTTTAAATTCTCCTTGGTAAATGGTGAACAATCACCTGTTCTACGAGCTGTTGTTAAAAAATAATATCCAGACGATAAAGCTTTAACTCTAAGAACGAGAATATTTCTGTTGCTTTCAATATTGCTCATTGTTGTTTATCGTAGACATTCTAGAAGCGATAAATTCCATTCACATAAAGGTTTAAATTAAATTTGAATGGGATACTGAACTGATTGCCATTCAGTACAACCTTAGCAAGGGAAGTTATACAATGAATGAAAACATTGACGTTTATGATGCATTTATAAGCCATGCTTCTGAGGATTCCGAACGTGCACTTGAAATTGTCGCTTCATTAGAGCAACAGGGATTAAAGTGTTGGATTGATAAGCGTGATATAAGAGCTGGAAAAAAATACGCTGAAGAGATTGTTAGAGGTGTTCGACAATCACGATGCGTAGTGGTCGTAATCTCCCGCCATTCAAATGCATCTGATAATGTGGCAGCTGAGGCTGAAGAAGCGAGAAAATCTGGAAAGCCTATTTTTCCAGTTAGAGTAGAAGATGTTCAACCTTCAGAAAAACTTACTTTTTATGTCTCAATCAATCAGTGGCTCGACCTTTGGAATGCAGATAAAGTAGGCAAACTCGAGCAATTGGCAAAGTCCATTGTCGATCCTGAAGCACTCGCAAATTCAATTATCCCAAAACCCTCCAATCTTTTTCAGTATTTAAAAAACAACCGGCTTAGCTTACTAGGTTTTGCAATCTTGATTATTACTATTGGCGTTGGTTTTTGGATGA
Organism: Glaciecola sp. 1036; assembly: GCF_050306235.1. Classification (NCBI taxonomy): domain Bacteria; kingdom Pseudomonadati; phylum Pseudomonadota; class Gammaproteobacteria; order Alteromonadales; family Alteromonadaceae; genus Glaciecola; species Glaciecola sp. 1036. The sequence continues at coordinate 199,740 of NZ_JBLWFH010000007.1, forward strand.
TTAAGGCTGATATAGGCGATTATGCCAATCCATTCGGCTTTGAGTTGCCAGAAAATGTAGAACCTGAGGATTTTGAAAAAGACGATATTATTATAATGACTTATCCTTCTGATGGCGGAGTTAGAGCCACTATTTCAATCGGCTTTGAGATCAATTTGAGCGCAGCTGCTGTAAATAAACTCTTCAACGCCCAATATGATTTAAATTTCAGTAATGGAGTAGACATAACCCAAACCAGTCACGGATTGGGATTAATTACAGGTATAGATACTCATCTCGATAACATCCCAGAATGGGTAAGTATACAGATATCGCTAAAAAATGGCGCTGTTATAGGCCCTTTTACTTATGATTTAAATGACCTTTATGCGCAAATTGAAACAAAGAGAGAGGAATCAATAGAAAGAGAAAGATTGCGTAAGATAGAAAAAGAAAAACAACAGTATAATGAATATTTCGAAGACACTAAAGAACACTTTGCCAAAGGTAGAGTTGTTCGATGTTCTGATTATTTTGGGACTCTTACTCACTGTAAACTAGCCGTTCATAGAAGATTGCTAATAAATGAGGTTTTTGATTCGGTTATTTTTTTTAACGTTAAAGAAAATAAGTCGATTCCAGTTGAATTTATGACAAATCAAAATAATCCAGATGTTTTAGTTTTAGAATCTGGTGAACCCGATAAATATCAAGTAATTTTGACTACTTCTTTAGATGGTCTTGAATATTCAGCAAAATTCAGCGATGGTGAGAAAATCACAAAACTCCCAGCAGATACTAATCATCGCCCCTCTAATATGAGTTTAACATTTGAATTTGAGTCCTTAACTAATGACGCACCAAGGCTATTCGCTACCTCGTATCCATCAGGGGGTTACTACAAAGAGCGTAGTAAGTGGCATTTACTACCATTTATCGATAATGCACAGGAGATTCATTGGACCATATTCGATGGCGGAAAAAACTCTTTTCAAAAACAGAGAACTGGAGAATACTTAAGTTACGGTATACCGTCCTCAGAACTAGGAATTACATATGACGGAAGTGATGGTCCTATCCTTCAACTATCAGTGATAGATGAAACAGGCGAAGCTGAAACTTTTAAATATAAAGCTAATTGGGCGGAGTGGATTCCATCAGCGGCAAGTGCTTCGATAAGAATCACAAAGGAATCAATCAATTGTTCAGATGAAGAAGTATCCGGTACAAAGCTCAGATATACTATTTGTAAAATCGACGTACCGGAACCATTTACCCGAATATTTACTCAGGTTGAATGGGGAGTAACACCAAACCATTTGGACTCGTTTGAAAAACATGACCTAGAAGTCGAATATCAAAATTTGGAAGCGCGAATTAATGAGTATTTTGATAGCAAGGAAGTATTGGAACAGTTAAATGAGCGATACATTAAGAACTATCAAAAGTTTGCCAAGTCGCATCTAGAGAAATTAAAAAGTGACGTGAAACAAAGTACTGCAATCGACGAAACTACGGAGTACTTAATTATTCAAGACGCACCTGAAGCAGTCTTCTTTAAATTTTCTCTGGTTAATGGTGAACAATCACCTGTTTTAAGAGTATTCGTTAAATAGGAATGGTCTGCTGAAAATTGTAGCGGAGGTCTAATACAAGCCCCTCCACTACGCCTCCCTAACTTTTTCTTTAGCGACTTCTAGTAATCACTACTTTTGCGGTAGGATTATCAAACCTGTCACTATGATTCAAAACGGATGTCATTAGACCTTCACTGCTTGGGTCCATTGAATTTTCACTAGTAACCACGCCAGCGTGTATGCGTACTGCATCTATTAAATCGTCACGTTGAGCGTCGAAGCCAGCTGCTGCACCACCACCGCCAGCAGCTGTCGCTGCAGGTCCAGGCATGGTATCAGCCGTTTCGGTATTGGCTTCTGTACCAGCATCCCAAGTCACCATGGTAAAGCTTACAGAATCTCCAGGCTGCATGTCGCTGATATCAAATCCAGCGACACCAGTGAAGGCATCATTTGTATCCACTAGCATGGAGGCAACTGTGATGCGCAAATTGTCCGTATCAAGTGTCGGCACTATCAAGGTCAATACTTGACTCTGGTTTCCCGGCATTAATACACCTGCGGTTGTTGCAGCATCTAAATATTGAATGGCTTCGACAGCTTCATCAACTAACATGGATGGATCACCGCCTTCAGCCAACATTTCAACCCCCGTGCTAGCAGCTTGTCCAGGTACAAAGGCATAAAAACCAGGTTCATGAGCAATTGCTGCCACAGGTGCGAATGGTTGACCTGCGGTTAGGTTAGTAACCACCAAATTATAGGTAGCAACCCCAGTGGTTGGCCCTTGTGGTCCTTGAGGACCTTCAGGGCCGGCTGGCCCCTCGGGACCAGCGGGACCTTCTGGACCTGTTGGTCCTGCTGGTCCTATATCACCATCGTCACCAGCACAGGCGGCTAATAACGTAACAAAAGTACCTAAGATGAGCGTCTTAAAAATTGAATTTTTCATCAGGTTCTCCTTAACTTAGGACGCAGGCACTACGATTGTGACTTTAGCAACTGGGTTTAACCATCTGTGTACAGTTGAATCGAGATCACTTGCGCCTGCCGTTGCGGATGTATCACCTAAGGTATTTGGATGAATATGTATGGCACCATCGGTACCATCAACAACTTCTGTTGCAACCGCTAAGTCAGAACCATCAACGTCCTTACCTACTTTAACGGCTACGCCCTCACCGCCAGTTCCCATTGAAGGTGCGATTGGTGGTGCACCAGCACCAGCTACACCTGGCGCTCCGAAACCACCTAAAGGTGTTCCACCAACGCCAGTAATATCGGTACGGGTCATATTTAATTCATCGTTAAGTTCAGAACCAGCATCATAGGCATTTAAATAATAGTGATAAGTACCGGGTTCTGTAGGAATCATAATACTGTCTAAACCTACAAAAGCGTCATTACTCGGTATTATCATGGTTAAAAGTGAAAGATAAGGCTTGTCCATTGTGTCAAAGGAGTAAGTAAGGGTCGTGGAAGGTTCAACTAAGCCGCCAAATTTCATCCAAGTGTTGCTACCATTATCAGTAGCGGCAGAGCCTAGCATTGCTTCGAAATTTTGACCTGAAGAATCAGCATTATCTGCGTCGTCTATAACACCAGCTTCTGCTAACTAGGTAAGTGCCATAGATGCATCTTCACCTACCTCGAATAGGTCTGCATCTGCAGTATGTGCGACAACGAGTCTAGGCGTAAAAAAGACACCTTGAGTTAGATTAGTAATACCTACTTCGACTTCTACCGCTTGTGCCATAAAAGACGAACCTAAGGTAACGGCAGCAATTGCCGACAATGTTTTGAGTTTCATATAAAAGATTCCTTGAGTTGTGTGTTGATTGTCATCAAGGAAAAGTCTGCTAAATAGTTATCACGAAACTATCACGGGAAAGTCACATTTTAATGATTATTTTGTTCAATTTTTTAAACGAATGCAGGAAAACGGCTTGTAAGGAATAGCAGAAGTAGTAAAAGCTCGCCCGAATGGGACTCAGGCGAGTTTGTACAAGGGGTGTTAGAGTATGTTTATTAAACCCGTGGAATTTTTACTGAGGTAGCTACAAACTCGTATTGTTTACCTGCTAAGAAAGTTGTGCTTTGATCACGTAAATCTTGATTAAAATGCTCGGCTTTTTCTTTAGATAATTCTTTTTCAACGAGTTTTCCCATCATAGTCACTGTTTTTCCACTACTGTCTGTAGGAATGAAAAAACCATAATCTTGAAATGAAACTCGAATGACTTGATCCCCTGCTTGGGCAATAAAAAAGCAGCCTTTTTTCTGGCAAACTTTATTAATTTTAGTTTCTACTTTGATAGTTTCGCCTACTGCTACATCATTTGATGCAATAGCGGCTTCTAGTGATATTGTTTCTTTTGAAGCATCTAGTTCTGCGCCAAAAGTTTCACTGGTTTCGTCACTAGCAACTGGCTCAGATAATCTGATGGGTTCATTGGCAACCACTGAGGTTGTCAGGGTTAAGATAAATGCTAAAGCAAGTGCCTTCATAAGTTTCTTCCGTAAATTGTCCCGAAAAGCCATATTATGCTTAAATTTTTTGAATTGCTAGCTTACCTAGGTACTAGGTAACAAATGTTTCATTTGATTCCTAGGATTTTCAGTGTACACTTGTACGCTGAAAGTAACTAATTAAAGATAGACTAATCATGTTACCGATTAAACCTCCAAGCATGCAATCCGGCGAATACTCTGTACTTGAGGAAATCCTTAATGCTGTTTCTCACGCTATTGGGTTTGTGCTTGCCATTGTGGGGTCCATTGCACTTATTGTTAAAGCAGAAGGACTTTCCGATTTAGTGGTCACTTCTATTTACGGTGCAAGTCTAGCTTTTATGTTTTTGTCTTCGTCTATCTATCATGCTCTAAAACATCCCAAATACAAAAGCTATTTGAGAAAAATCGATCACACTGCCATTTACCTATTAATAGCAGGTTCATACACGCCTTTTCTTGTGTACACGGTAGACGGAACTTTAGGTACTGTAGGTTTGATTGTGATTTGGATCGTGGGCTTAACTGGCGTTGGTTTTAAGTTAATCGCAGGGCCTAAATACCCCAAAATAAGTATAACAACTTACGCCATTATGGGCTGGTTAGCTTTATTTTTGATTTACCCAATTTATCAATCGCTATCGGGTGTAGGCTTTACTCTATTGTTAACAGGTGGGATTTGCTATAGCGCAGGGATCCCACTGTATTTAATGAAAAGTCGACATTATTCACATGCCCTATGGCATTTAGCTGTACTCGCTGGTGCGTCCTGTCATTTCTTCGCGATTTATTATCACGTAATCTAAATCCTTAGTCTTTTTTCTTTTGGGTATTGTAACGATCGAACCAGCTCACAATGCTACCCACTTTTTGGATTAAGTGACTCGGTCTTGCAGCTATGCCGTGAGATGCTCCAGGCACTCTTACCATTACCGCAGGCACTTTTTGTAATCTAAGCGCATTATAATATTGTTCAGTTTCACTTATGGGGGTGCGGTAATCAGCGTCACCGGTTAATAGCATAGTTGGCGTTTTCACATTACCCACCAATGAAATAGGGCTATGTTTCCAAAGGTGTTCAGTTTGTTCCCAAGGTAGTCCAGGCATCCAATATTGTGTAAAGAAAGGATATGCATCAGCAGTTAACGCAAAGCTGAACCAATTAATAACGGGCTTGGCGACTACAGCTGCATTAAATCGATTGGTTTTACCGATACTCCATGCGGTAAGTACACCGCCACCTGAGCCGCCGGTGATGAACAAGTTGTCTTTATCAATGTTGCCGGCATTTATCGCAACATCCACCACATCCATCAGGTCGTTGTAATCTTCTGAGGGATAATTGTGGTGAATGGTATTGCCGAATTCCTCACCGTATGAAGAGCTACCTCTTGGGTTAGACCATACAACTGCGTAACCTTTGGCGGCCATTAACTGAATTTCCATAGAAAAGGTATTGCCGTAAGCCGCATGGGGACCACCGTGAATTTCTAGGATTAAAGGGTATTGTTCCGTAGAGTCCTCGGTATAGCCAGGAGGATACGCAATCCAAGCATCAATATTTCTTTCATCTACTGTACTTTTTACCGTTAGAGATTTAATAACGGCAGTTTGTTTATGTGCAAATACATCACTGTTCAAATCGGTCAAGGTTTTACGCTTGCGCCCATCAATTAATACCAAGTCTCCTGGTGCATTATTATTGTTGCTAACAAACACAATAGCGCCGTCGCCAGACAAGGCAAATTGGCCGCTAGTGTAAGGACGACCCAAGGATTGGCCTCCTAGTGAAGCATCAATTTGAGTGATCTTGCCTCGCATTGAGACTTTCGCCAATTTAGTTTCACCAGCATCGAGATAACTAAATACAATGTCATCGCCGTTGTATTGTACATCTTGAATTGAACGATCAAGATCAGGGGTGAGCGACTTAGCTTCATCTGGTGAATCCAAATCTATATACATTAACTGGCTATTTTGATAAGCAAGTTTGCGATCGTTTAACCAGTCAAATAGCAGCCCCTCACCATCTTCAGTTAAAATTGGCGCAGACTCAGGTCCTGCAAAACTTGTGACTTCCTTCACTTCACCTGTATCTACATTTACGGTGTAAATATTTGATTGATTTAAGTTCAATTCCCAATCTTCATCACGCTGAACGCTCAGATAAATCAAAGGTTTTTTCGGATGCCAAGCTAGTGCACCGTTGTGATGGAAGTTACCTTCAGTTAGTTGTCTTGGCGTGCCGCTAGTGGCAGGCACTATGTACAGTTGGTTAAAACCATCTTTAACGTAGCCCTGTCCGTCTCTACGATAAACGGTTTTATCGACGACCTGTGCGGTTCCCGCCCAAGTTGCGCCTTTTGGCGCTGCAGGCATCTCAGTAAAAATAGCTTGTGACTTAACCGGCGTAAACATGCTAAAAGCGATGGCAGAACCATCAGGAGACCAAGTGATACTGCTAGGCGATTCTGATCCTGTCGTCAGTTTAGTCACACTCCCAGTGTCTAAATAAAGGGTGTAAATTTGTGCCCCCATATTGTCATTAGCGACGAAAGCAATGCGATCACCATTTGGAGATAGTACCGGATTCCTTGGACTTGAGTAACTTGGTGAGTCATTAAGCAAAGGAACATGTCGGCCTGAATTTATGTCAATTTTCCACAGGGATGTTGAAGGCGCATCTCGCATTTTATCCATGCTATTGCGCTGATAGACAACGCTTTTGCCATCTTTTAAAAAGATAGGATTTGCAGCTGTTTCAAGGTCAAAAATATCGGCATAATCCAGTACATTCTGGGAACTTTGTTCAGCATGGACTTGAACGCTGGACATAAACAACAGGGAGCATAGAACCAAGGGACGAAACGTCATGGCATTTCCTTTTTTTATTAGTATGTAATTTGAAGATAAAAGAGAGCGACATAGCGCAATAAGCTATTTATAGCGGAAATCCTTGAAAAGATCATTATATGTGCAAAGTAATTCAAAAATGTAGGTAAGTTAATAGGTGATGATTTGTAAATATTTCCAGCTAATTACTGGAAATATCTCTCTGTTGGATTAGGCTGACTATTGTTCAAGATATATCCTACAAGACCGCCATACACATCTATTACTGTATGCAAAAGGATTATCACCCATAGGGATTCAGTGATGATAAAAATGCCCCCTAGAATAAGACCGATACATCCTGTACGAACCACGTTTTTCCAACCTTGATAAAAGTGGCAAAGTCCAAATATTGCACTGCTTAATAATAAGCTCGGGATCAATCCAATATGACTATCCAATACTCCTATCATAAAGCCTCGAAAAAGGAGTTCTTCGCAAATCCCTGCCGATGTAGAAAGACCTCCAATAAACCATTGTAATTCGGTCCTATTGCTAGGTAACATCCAGTCATGATTGTCAGAAACTACCTCGCGAAAGGCTTCACGTTCCACAGGATTTGTCGCTACTATATAAACCGAATATCCAAAGTAGATACATGTAACACAAGTAAATACTAGTCCAAGCCAATTTTTTATATCACCCTGCCAATAGAGTCCTAAATCTGAAAGTCTTAATACATCTATAAAAATCAAATAAATTAACAATGCTGTAGGTAACCACATAAAAAGCATTGCGCTTTTATAGGCCTGAATTTTTGTTTTCCTGCCAGATATTACCGCAAGTTTTTCTTTGTCAGATTCCCAAAGACTATAAATCACCATAGCAATTATGGTGATAAATAATATCCACTCACCAAGTTGAATCTCCATATAGGTTCCCTTAAACAAATTATTCGGGTAATCCTATCGACTAGCTGTTATTAAATATATATATTAGTTTTTTATAATTACTAAACTATTTGTTTATACGATGTTTAACCCTAACGACTTAAGAATCTTTTGCAAGGTTGCTGAAATAGGCAATATGTCAAGAGTTGCCGAATCTGAAGCTAAAACAGTTATGGCAATTAGTAAGCAAATTGGACGCTTAGAATCTAGCTTAAACAGGGCACTTTTTATTCGTACTAGACGACATTTAGAGCTCACCGATTTTGGACAGGCATTTAAATATAAAGTAGAGCTTTTACTAGAACAGTATCAAGACTTGATGGGCTGGACTCAAAACCAAGAAGATCGAGTTACCGGTGAGCTGCGTGTGGTTTGTCAATCGAATGAAGTTATCAAAGATACATTAGTCCCATGGTTGGCAGACTTTACCTCTATGTATCCTGATTTGAACATCGTTATGGATGTGCGCGAAGGCATAATTGATATTTTGCAAGATGACTTCGATATATTTTGGGCTGTGGGAGACTATTTAGGTCAGCGTTTTCCTGGGTTAAAACGCAAGTCGTTATGGGCGTTTGAAAACGGTTTATTTGCATCGCATGACTACTTAACAAAAATGGGAATGCCCTTATCACCAGACGATTTGGAGAAGCATACAGTTATTGGCTATCTACACAACCAACCCAGTAACGTTTTGATCACCCGAGGAGAAGATGGCAATCCACATTATGTAATGCCTAATTGCCAAATCAAGACAGTTGCCGGTTTACTAGAACTTGCAGAATCAGGTTTGGGGGTAATTAACGCGCCAGCTAACACATCAACTATGCAAGATCTCATACGACAAAATAGGCTGGAGCCCATTTTGGAAAACTACTGGTGGAAAGAAGCCGAGGTATACGTTTATTATCATCCTTCGCGACCAACCCAAGCTAAAATACGGGCATTTCTTGATTTTTTCGTTGATAAACGTGAACAATGGAAACTGTAAAGATTCAACTCACTGCAAACAACAAAAAAGCCTGCATTAGCAGGCTTTTTTAGTAAAGATATGTGTGAAAAATTAGCTTAGATGATAGCCGCTTTTTCTACAACACTCACTAATTTCCAAGTTTTGTTCTTAGAAATTGGACGACATTCAGTAATAGTTACTGTATCGCCAATGTTGCATACATTTTCTTCGTCGTGTGCGTGTACTTTAGTAGAACGCTTAATGAACTTACCGTAGATTGGGTGTTTAACGAAACGTTCAACAACTACAGTAATAGTTTTGTCCATTTTGTTACTAGATACACGGCCTTGAACGGTACGAATTTTTTGTTCGCTCATTATTTATCGCCTCCAGCAGCTGCTTTAGACTTTTCAGTTAAAAGCGTTTTAACACGTGCGATGCTACGACGTACTGTTTTAAGCTGGTCAGTTTTTTCAAGCTGACCTGTAGAATGTTGCATGCGAAGATTGAATTGCTCACGAAGCAAGTTCAAAAGTTCTGCGTTTAACTCTTCTACACTTTTTTCTCTTAGATCTGTCGCATTCATTACATCACCGTCCGAGTTACAAAAGTGGTTTTAAACGGCAATTTAGCCGCAGCCAATTCAAATGCTTCTCGTGCTAAAGACTCAGGTACACCTTCCATTTCGTATAAAACACGACCTGGCTGAATTTGGCATACCCAGTATTCAACGTTACCCTTACCTTTACCTTGACGAACCTCAAGAGGCTTCTCAGTAATTGGCTTATCAGGGAATACACGAATCCAGATTTTACCTTGACGTTTAACGTGACGCGTCATTGCTCGACGTGCCGCTTCGATTTGGCGCGCTGTCATACGACCACGGCCAACTGCTTTAAGACCGAAAGTACCGAAACTTACTTTGCCACCGGCAATAGCAAGACCACGGTTACGACCTTTATGCATTTTACGAAATTTCATGCGTTTTGGTTGTAACATGATTTAGCCCTCTCGCTTAGCGCCGCGGCCTTTCTTCTTAGGCTGTGGAGCTGGTTGCTCCTGAGTAAGTGGTAAACCACCTAATACTTCGCCTTTGAAAATCCAGACTTTAACGCCAATGATACCGTAAGTAGTCAGTGCTTCTGAGGTAGCGTAATCAATATCAGCACGGAAAGTGTGTAGTGGTACACGACCTTCACGATACCATTCGCCACGAGCAATCTCGGCACCGCCAAGACGACCGCTTACTTCTACTTTGATACCCAATGCACCAAGACGCATTGCATTTTGTACCGCGCGCTTCATTGCACGACGGAACATAACACGACGCTCTAACTGACTCGAAATGCTGTCAGCTACTAGTTGTGCATCCAGTTCAGGCTTACGAACTTCAGCAATGTTCACTTGTGCAGGAACGCCTGCAAGCTTAGTGATGTGGTTGCGAAGTTTCTCTACGTCTTCACCTTTCTTACCGATAACAACACCAGGGCGAGCAGTGTGAATAGTCACACGAATGCTTTTCGCTGGGCGCTCGATAACGATTTTAGATAGAGACGCGTTTTTAAGCTCTTTAGTCAAATACTTACGTACTTGATGATCGCTATATAAATTGTCGGCATATTCTGCTGTATTAGCGTACCAGGTTGAATTCCATGGCTTACTGATACCCAGGCGTATACCGGTAGGATGAACCTTCTGTCCCATTATCTACTCCTAGTTATCCGCTACAACCACAGTAATGTGACTGCTACGCTTAAAAATACGGTCAGCACGGCCTTTGGCACGTGGCTTGATACGCTTCATAGTCGGGCCTTCGTCAACGAAGATTTTTGCAACAGTCAACTCATCGATGTCTGCGCCTTCGTTGTTTTCCGCATTAGCGATCGCTGATTCAAGAACTTTCTTGATTAGTGATGCGCTTTTCTTCGGGCTGTAGGTCAAAAGCTCAAGAGCTTTTTCTACATGCAATCCACGAATTTGATCTGCAACTAAGCGTGCTTTTTGAGCCGACGTACGAGCAAAACGGTGTTTAGCTAAAGCTTCCATTTATATCTCCTTAACGTTTGGCTTTCTTATCCGCGACATGGCCACGGTAAGTACGCGTAGGCGCAAATTCGCCCAATTTATGGCCTACCATCTCGTCACTGACAAATACAGGAACGTGTTGACGACCGTTATGGACCGCAATGGTTAACCCAATCATATCTGGGATAATCATCGAACGACGAGACCAAGTTTTAATTGGCTTCTTGTCGTTCGCTTCCACTGCAGCCTCTACCTTCTTCAGCAAGTGTAGGTCAATAAAAGGACCCTTCTTGAGAGAACGTGGCATGGTGAATCCTCGCTTTTACTTGTTACGACGACGTACGATAAGTTTATCAGTACGCTTGTTGCTTCGGGTTTTCTTACCTTTAGTAGGAACACCCCAAGGAGTTACTGGGTGACGGCCACCAGATGTACGACCTTCACCACCACCGTGTGGGTGATCTACCGGGTTCATGGCAACACCACGAACTGTCGGACGGATACCTCTCCAACGGGTTGCACCCGCTTTACCGAGTGAACGAAGCATGTGCTCAGCATTACCAACTTCACCGATAGTTGCTCGGCAGTCAGCTAATACTTTACGTACTTCACCTGAACGTAAACGAAGAGTAACGTAAGTACCTTCACGTGCAAGGATCTGAGCGTATGCACCAGCAGAACGTGCAATTTGTGCACCTTTGCCAGGCTTCATTTCGATAGCGTGTACAGTTGTACCAACAGGCATGTTACGCATAGGCATAGCATTACCCGCTTTAATTGGTGCATTTGATCCAGATTGTACTGCATCGCCAGCTTGAGCACCTTTAGGCGCTAAGATGTAACGACGCTCACCATCTGCATAAAGCACTAATGCAATGTTTGCAGAACGGTTTGGATCATATTCTAAACGCTCAATTTTAGCCGGAATACCGTCTTTATTACGTTTAAAATCGATAACACGATAGTGATGCTTATGACCACCACCAATATGGCGAACAGTAATTCGACCATTGTTGTTACGACCACCGTTTTTGCTGTTTTTATCTAGCAAAGGTGCATAAGGAGCGCCTTTGTGTAAGTCAGGATTAACAACCTGAATTACATGACGACGTCCAGCAGAGGTGGGTTTAGCTTTCATTAATGGCATGTCTAATCCCCTTACTCAGCAGCCGCACCGACGAAGTCGATGTCTTGACCTTCTTTCAACATAACATAAGCTTTTTTAAAGTCGTTACGTTTACCAGTTCTTAGGCCATGGCGTTTTACTTTACCTTTGCAGTTAACAGTACGAACAGCTTCAACTTCAACTTCAAACAATTTCTCAACTGCTGCTTTGATTTCCGCTTTGTTCGCGTCTTTAACTACTTTAAATACAAATGTATTTGCACTTTCAGCAGCCAAAGTTGATTTCTCTGACACGTGAGGTGCTAATAGCACTTTTAATAAACGTTGTTCGTTCATGCTAATGACTCCTCAAGTTGCTTAACTGCATCAGCTGTCATAAGCACTTTCTCGAAAGCGATAAGGCTTACTGGGTCGATGCCTTGAACATCACGAACGTCAACTTTGTACAAGTTACGCGCTGATAAGAACAAGTTCTCATCTACTTCACTTGTTACGATTAACACGTCGTTCAATTCTAATTCGTTAAGTTTTGTTAGAAGCTCTTTAGTTTTTGGTGCTTCAACACCGAACTTCTCAACAACGATTAAACGTTCTTGACGTACCAATTCAGACAAGATGCTTTTGATCGCACCACGGTACATCTTTTTATTTACTTTTTGCTCGAAGCTACGAGGCTTAGCAGCGAATGCACGGCCACCGCCAACCCAAATTGGGCTACGGATAGTACCAGCACGAGCACGGCCAGTACCTTTTTGACGCCATGGCTTCTTACCACCACCACGAACTTCTGAACGCGTTTTCTGCGCTTTAGTACCTTGACGAGCACCTGCACCGTAAGCAACAACTACTTGGTGAACCAATGCTTCGTTAAACTCACGTCCAAAAGTGGCGTCTGATACTTCAAGAGCGCTGTTAGCGTCTTTTAATGTTAATTCCATCAGTACACTCCCAAACGTTATGCTTTAACCGCTGGCTTGACGATAACGTCACTGCCAGTTGCGCCAGGTACAGCACCTTTAATTAATAAAAGGTTGTTTTCTGCATCAACACGTACTAGTTCTAAAGACTGAGTAGTCACGCGCTTGTTACCAAGCTGACCAGCCATTTTCTTGCCTTTAAATACTTTACCTGGAGATTGGTTTTGACCAATTGAACCAGGAGCACGGTGAGACAAAGAGTTACCGTGAGTCATACGCTGAGAACTGAAGTTCCAACGCTTGATAGCACCGGCAAAACCTTTACCTTTAGAGGTACCTGCTACGTCTACTTTTTTGGTGTCATTGAAGATTTCAACAGTGATTTCACTGCCCACTTCGATGTCGGCACCTTCGCCGTCAACTAAGCGGAACTCCCAAAGACCACGGCCAGCTTCAACGCCAGCTTTTGCAAAGTGACCTGCTGCCGCTTTATTAACGCGGTTGGCTTTTTTATCGCCAGTAGTCACTTGAAGTGCACGGTAACCGTCAACTTCATCAGTACGTAACTGAGTAACGCGGTTTGGGGTTGCTTCGATAACAGTCACAGGGATAGAAACACCATCTTCAGTGAAGATACGTGTCATGCCCACTTTACGACCGATAAGACCAATCGACATTGTTATTACCCTCTTCTTCTTAGCCTAGGCTGATTTGAACATCAACGCCGGCAGCCAAGTCCAATCTCATCAAAGCGTCAACTGTCTTATCAGTTGGTTCAATGATATCTACTAAACGCTTGTGCGTACGTATTTCGTATTGATCACGTGCGTCTTTGTTTACGTGTGGAGAAACCAACACAGTGTAACGCTCTTTGCGTGTAGGAAGTGGAATTGGACCACTAACTTGTGCACCAGTGCGCTTAGCTGTATCTACGATCTCCGCCGTAGACTGATCGATCAACTTGTGATCAAACGCTTTAAGACGAATACGAATTCTTTGATTAGCCATCGATTAAGCTCCAATCGAAAGAACAAAAAAATTCATCTCTTCGCTCCCTTCTTTCGTAGGAGGAAAAGATGTGCGTAAACCGATAACTCCCTATTGGAGTTCTGTTCTAAGTGTTAATGCTGTTAATTTAATAACTGCTAGTTAATTAAAGAAGTGATAACACTCGTAGACCTAATTAACTAACCACTAACTAATGCCTTGCTGACGTTTCTTATTGAGTTGCCCCTCAGACAGTGGGCGCGAATTATACAGGCATTGGTCACTGTGTCAACACAATAACCAGATTATTTTGCTTGGATAGCCTTTATTCTTTGTTGGGTGCGCTTAAAATAGTAACTGGACATAAAAATTGATTGTTGTTTTTAGATATTGCTGTCGATATATTGCTTAGTCTGCACCCCACATAGACTTAGCCTAAACTGAAATGGACTTGTGGTAATAATGAGAATAGTAAAATTCAACTCGCATTACATAAATGAACAACCTATCACTCTGACGATGCGAGGACGGAGTGATTATTTCATTGCTTATCCTGATGAAATAGCCGACCGGTTGGAGCAAACCAAGTCAAAAGCGAGATTTGTTTCCTATGGGATTGCCGGATTACCCAAGGCAACAACGGGTTATTTATTGTGTAATCAGGCCGCTAACGAAAATCAGTTTGTAAAAGAAGCTAACAAGGTGATAGTTGAAAATCTATATGCAGGTGAAACCGAACGCCTATATAAAAAGTATTTTAGTTCTGAATTGGCATCTGAAATTACGACATTCTATAAGTCGATTGTTGGCAAAGAAGATATCTCTGTGAATCAATAAAAACTGCATTTCTAAACCTCTAACATACTAGCGCGTGTTTATCTCAGATAAAATTTGATTAGCAAGTCTCATCAAGAACAATTCTTTGTTCAAATTTTTAGTCAGTCTGCCGATAGTTGATTATGAAGAGAATTCTCAGTTTTGTAACGGCAATAAACTAGTCCAAAGTGCAGATAAACAAACATATGAAAAACTGCATAATTAATCCTGTTGAACTCGTTATTTTTTGTAGGGGATAAAGCAACCAATGCTCGAACAGGCAGACAGACAACGGATACTCACAGAATTAGCTAGCAGATTGGAGGCCCATCCGACCTTAACTGCTGCTTATCGTGAGGTAGAACCTTTAATTTTAAAGGCCTTTGGTGCTGCCCGTATGTCCTTATTTCAACGTCGTCGTCAACATCAAGACTTAGTCGCAAGATTTAAAACGGGTAAAGAGACTCGTGAGATAAAAGTTCCTATCAGCCCACTATCGATTGCCGGATATGTGGCTATGGCCCAACAATCTGTCATCATTAATGACCCCTACGATGATGAACAATTAAAACAAATCCATTTTAGATTACGCTTTGATAAAAAATTCGATACCGCCAGTCAATTTAAAACTGAAAATGTCATTTGTGTCCCAGTAATCAATGCAGGTGTATTGATGGGGGTAATGCAAGTTATTAATAAAGCAGAAGGTGAGTTTGATAGTGACGATCTCGAACTTGCCACCCGCATTGCTGAAATGCTGGGCAATAAGTTCAGGTATGAATTAGGGGGCACCAAAAATCCGTTCGATTATCTAGTCCATCGCGGTTTAATTCAGCAAAAAGCCCTAGATGAATATTGCCAATCGGATAACACCAGACAAATCGTACAACGTTTAATTTCCGAAGCTAGAATTAATGAAGATGACATTGGTGAAGCTTTGTCTGTTCACTATCAGGTGCCTTTTATTAAATTCTTACCTGATAACTACAATCTTCACCAAGGCAATAGCAAGCTCAATCTATCCTATTTAAAGCGTAATTTTGTTGCAGTCGTCTCTGACGTACGAGAAAACCCCGTGGTTCTCATGTTGGAACCCAACAACGCTGCTTTGTTAATGGAAATCGAAAGTGCATTGGGTATCGATAGCTACGAAATTGCGGTTAGTCTACCCAATCATATTCTGCAATATCTCGGTGAAACAAACGCTGGGGCTGGTCCAGGTGAAATGGATGAAATTCTCGATGAAATCGGGACATCTATGGAAGAAGACGACGACCACAGTGATGAAATGGCTGAAGATGCGCCTGCCGTGGTGCGTTTAGTGAGTCGCGTTTTACAAGATGCAAAACGTTTAAATGCATCAGATATTCACATAGATCCAGAAAAAGGCGCACCAACACGGGTGCGTATGCGGGTGGACGGTGTTATACGAGATATAACTCAGGTTCCAGCGAGTCACCATAGCGCGGTTATTGCGCGTATCAAAATTATGTCCGGCTTGAACATCGCTGAAAAACGGGTTCCACAAGACGGTAAACTTGCATTTAAAATGTCAGGACAACCGGTAGAAGTACGGGTAGCCACTATTCCGACTGTGGCGGGTGAAGGTGTGGTCATGCGTATATTGGCAACCGGCGGTGCCATGCCAATTGAAAAAATGAACCTGATGCCTGAAACCATGACTCGCTTGAAAGAGATGATAAAAAAACCTCATGGTATTTTACTGGTAGTAGGACCAACAGGTTCGGGTAAAACCACCACATTACATGCTGTACTTGGTTATCTAAACACGCCTGAACGCAAAATATGGACAGCTGAAGATCCTGTGGAAATTACGCAGCCCGGCCTTCAACAGGTGCAAGTCAGCGCCAAAATTGGATTTAACTTTGCCGCAGCATTAAGAGCATTCTTGCGTGCTGACCCTGATATTATATTAATTGGTGAGATGCGGGATAAAGAAACCGCTCATGCGGGTATTGAAGCTTCTCTTACAGGTCACTTGGTACTATCAACCCTGCACACAAACTCTGCCCCTGAAACTATTACCCGTTTATTAGATTTAGGTTTGGATCCAGTCAACTTTTCTGATGCCTGTGTGGGTATACTTGCGCAACGACTAATTCGAACACTGTGTCCAAATTGTAAGGAAAAATACACTGCAACCGCAGACGATTTTGTATTTTTGCGACGTCAATACGGGGAAGAGTGGTTCGATGAACTGGATATTGATGAGAATGTGCAGTTACATAAAGCAAAAGGTTGTGAAGCCTGCGGCGAAACCGGCTATAAAGGACGTACTGGTGTTCATGAGCTTTTGGGAATGACCAATGAACTACGCGCATTAGTTTACAAAGAAGCCTCAGTGACTGAAATGAAAGACCAAGCAATGAAAGATGGTATGCGCACCCTTACTCAAGATGCAGTACGCAAGGTTATTAAAGGCGATACCGACATCTTGCAACTACAGACGCTAAGTGGCCATTAGTTTTTCTAGCACCCAATAGACTATTGAAGAACTATTTTGAGCGGTTTGCGTCTGCATGAAAAATAGTCAAAAAAACTTGGAATCTTCAAAAACTCATCATTGTACTGAAAATGACAACCTAATTGGAATTTGTAAAAACACAAACATGAAGTATAATTTAGCTAAGTTTAGCTAAGTCATAGGTGACATATGCAATCGAATATGCATGAAGCAAAAAGTAAATTATCACAACTGGTCGATTTAGCTGTATCTGGGAAAGAAGTTGTGATTGCTAAGGCAGGAAAAGCCGCGGTTAAGTTGGTGCCGTATACGGGAAAAAGTGAAAGGGTATTTGGACAATTCAAAGGCCAATTCATTATGTCGGACGATTTTGATTCCCACGAAATCAATGATGAAATAGAGAAAACATTTGGAATCTAATGGAACGGATACTACTAGATACTCATGCATTTATATGGTGGATGAACGGCGACAGTAGAATGGGTGAAATAGCCAAAAAGTGTATTGCTAGCGCTAGCAACGAGATTTACGTGAGTGCAGCGACTGTTTGGGAAATGTCAATTAAACAACAGATGGGAAAGCTAATTACACCGGATGATATAGAGTCATCGATACTAGAGGCAGGATTTAGCCCATTATCTATTACTGCTTTTCATGGGCAGCAAGCGGGAAGACTCCCACTACATCATAAAGACTCCTTTGATCGAATGTTGATTGCACAAGCCCAAGCTGAAGGGCTAAAACTAATGACCAAAGATGAGTGCTTTCTTGCTTATGGTATTAGAACAATAGACCCCATCAAGTAGCTAGGCGCTCTACCCCACCCGCTTACTTAAAATAGAAGGAGAGAATCCAAACTCTTCGCGAAAACACTTACTAAAGTAAGAGGGATTATAAATGCCTACTTCCAAACTTGCTTTTGTGACCGACATGCCCTGTAAAATCATGGATTTTGACTTTTCTAACCGATATTTACGCAAATATAATCGAAAACTCGTCTGATAGTATTTGCTGATATATCTCTGTAGCGTTTTCTCATGCATGTTTAGCTGATCTGCACAATCTTGCATAGTAAAAGAGGGATTATCGAAATGCACCGATAAACACTGAGAAAAACGCTGCTGAAAGTCCTGCTCATTGGTGGTGTCAACATCTTCATTCTCTAAGGTATAGGTGACTAAAGCCTCTTCGACTTTTTGCTCTGATAATTTGTTTTCATAAATCAAATTGGTCAATAAAGACAGCACCTCTTGACTCGAAACGGGCTGTTCCAAAATATAGTGAATACCACTGTTCAATATATTAAGCCTTTCTTCCATAGAAATAGGTGACACCAAGAAAATAATAGGAATTTGGCGCAACTGCTTTTGATACTGAAAGATTTTTTTTAATTGAATACCTTCGCCGTACTGAGCAGCTAGGTCACACACAATAAATTGTGGAGCTCTTTGTAAAACCAAGCTTATAACAATATCTAGGTTATTAACCGAATGGGTACGCAGCCTTTCATTCAGTTTTCGTTGTAGCTCATGTGAAGCGTTTTTTTGCGGATTAAAAAGAATGATGTCGTAATTTTCAACGTCATTCAATGCGTCATGTTCAATGGGTAAGTTTTCTGCTTGCTGAGATGCCGCAAGAGGAAAGCTTGCTCTAATACAAGTGCCATAGTCCAAGGCACATGCAATCTCTAAATCACCTCCCAATGATTTAAGTGCCGTAATTATACTCGGTAAGTCAATAAAACAATTGGCATCTGTATAGCGCCGGAAATGAGGTTGACGGAACATTGATTGGGCATAAATTTGTGACAGTGATTTTTCCGACAAACCCCTACCATTGTCCCTAACATTTAATACAAAACTACCAGCAACGACAATACCCGATACAGTAATCTGTGTACCAGACGGGTTATGGACAATAGCGTTAAGTATGAGTTCTCTTATAATTTTCTGTAGAAAGGCTTGAGGCATGTCGATATAAGCGTGGTCAATTTGCGTTACAACCAACTTGCATCGATGAGCTTGTGCATAGTTGCTTAGGCTTTGCATAGTCTCAAAAAAATGCTGTCTGAACGAAATCGAAGAGTCCGCTTGTTTGGTCTTATTTTGTGATGGCTTTTTGGGCGCGGATCGCGCTAGCTTATCGGAGATCGAACGTAATTGGGCTATCTCATTTCTTAAATCTGTTTGATAAAGCGGTAACCCTTGCTCATCAAATTGATGTGCACTGCGGGATTTGATCATGTTAGTGACAACCGCTTTTAATTGCGCTGAAATTTGCTGGGCATCAATGTGCCTCGAAACTCTAGCTTGAGGTTCAATGCTACCTGTAAGTGAAGACTTATAACGTGATAATTGCTTTCGCTGTACTAAAAGTACAAGAGAGAGAACAACTACGACAATAACCAGTCCAATTTTGATTCCAAATTCCATTTTAGCTTATCCGTTTACCGCTCCTACTTCCGCTGGTGGACAAACCAGCTTGTTTGATAATACATCAATCTTTGTATAAATAAAGTACCATGCCCCCACAAAAATGAACCTGCTTGTTAGTACAGTTTTTGAATTACCTAGCTTTTCAGAACTAAAACAATAACTTCGCCTCAATCGTAGGCAATAAACAAAACCCCTCTCAATTTAACTGTTTTTTTATACAGTAATCATGCTATAGTAATTTTAGAAATTCATTTCAGACAAGAGAAGATGGGAGACACTGTATGCCAGTCATTACCCAATATGTGGTCCAGCATAAGGGAGTAGATAAATTGATTACTACGGATAAAAAAGAAGCTGATCAATACGATAAAATGCTCGAGATAGCGGATAACATGATAAATTACATCAGTTCCAAAGGAATTGAGTTAGATGAAGAGACATCTGAAGAACTTGGTATCTTATTGGCGAAAAATAAAGAATCCATCGCTAAGTTGCTTAAGGGTACCAGTGCGGATGATATCTTAGAAAAAGAAAAAGCTGATGTTGTAGAGATGAAGAAAGCCTGAGTATTGAGCCAAGTTGATGCTTCATGTTAGGATAAAGCCGACTTGTTAAGTGGTCGGACATCTATGCAGATTCATCAAATTTCGGGCTTTATCCAAAATATATTTCTTGTGGAGTATGACCACGGGTGTATGTTATTAGATGGGGCTAGTAGAGCAGATCTAAGGCACATAATTCGTTTCTTCAAAGACGTTTTGCAACGGCCGATTACTGACCTTAAAGTTGTCATGGTGACCCATATGCACCCTGATCATGCTGGTTGTGCCCATAAATTACGTGAAGTATCAGGCTGTAAAATTGTTACTGGAGATGTGAGCAAACCTTGGTATTCTGGCATTTCCGGTCGTTTTTCTCATTTGGTCGATATTAGTCTAGCCTACTGGGTAGCTAATCGTTTGAATAAGCCTTTTGGTAACCTTTGGTTTTCAACAAAGTTAAAGCCTGATGTGATGTTATCAGACGGTGACCGAATACCCGAATTTCAAGATTGGCAAGTTATCACTACGCCTGGTCATACGGACCGAGATATCAGTATTTACAACCTCGAACATAATAAAATTTATGTTGCCGATTTGATTGTCAGAGTAAAAAAGCAACTGACGAGCCCTTTCCCTGTGCACTTCCCCAATAGCTATCGTAATTCTCTACGCAAATTACAAGACTTCATTGGATTCGAACTCATGATGGCACATGTGGACAACACTGAGCTGTCGGAAGAAGTGCTCAGCCAATTAATCAGTAATGCACCTGAAACCCCAAGAACCAATCTAAACGCAGTTAAAAATAAAATTCAGCGGATTAACTTACTTAGAAGCAAAACTTAATTGTAGCTTATTGGGTGCCGCCGACAGTAAGTTCGTCAATTTTCAGTGTTGGTTGCCCGACACCTACAGGTACTGACTGACCATCTTTACCGCAAACCCCTACCCCGCGATCCAAGGATAAATCATTACCGATCATAGAGATTTTTTGCATGGCTTCTGGCCCATTTCCGATAAGGGTAGCCCCTTTGATCGGTGTGGTCACTTTACCTTTTTCAATCATGTAAGCTTCAGAGGTTGAAAACACAAATTTTCCAGAGGTAATATCAACCTGTCCACCACCAAAGTTGGGGGCATAAATGCCTCGCTCTACGGAACTTATGATGTCTTCAGGCGCATAGTTCCCAGCCAACATATAGGTGTTGGTCATACGAGGCATAGGCAAATGGGCATAAGATTCTCGACGACCATTCCCGGTCGCCGCTACGCCCATTAACTTAGCATTCATTTTGTCCTGCATATAACCTTTCAATATGCCATCTTCAATCAGTACGTTATAGCCGCTTGCTGTGCCTTCATCATCAACTGAAAGTGAACCACGACGACCTTCAATAGTACCATCATCGACTACTGTGACACCTTTGGCAGCGACTTGCTCTCCAATTCTACCACTGAAGGTTGATGCGCCTTTACGGTTAAAGTCACCTTCTAGCCCATGACCAACTGCTTCATGTAACAATACTCCAGGCCAACCACTGCCCAGAACCACCGGCATTAAACCTGCTGGAGCAGGCACGGCTTGCAGATTGATTCGCGCCATCTTAATAGCTTCGTCTGCTAAGCTCTGATAAAAGGGTTTGCCATCATCTTCTATTAGGAAATAGTCATAGGTGTGTCTGCCACCAGCACCAGCAGAACCTCTTTCTCTACGCCCGTCTTTTTCTAACAACACAGCACAGTTAAGTCTGATCAAAGGGCGGATATCTGTAGCAAAGGTACCATCGCTAGCAGCAATCAAAATTTCTTCGTATACACCAGACAAGCTCACGACAATTTGACTGGCATCAGGTGCTTGTTGGCGAATATAAGCGTCCACAGCGCGCAATAGTTGAATTTTCTCAGCGTCGGGCAAACTCAACAATGGGTTGTTTTCACCATACAAGGCTTTGGACGCTGTAGAAGAAAAAGCTCTAACCTTTAAGGAGCCACCGGAAACCGCGATATTTTTTGCGGCGTTCGAGGCTTTGAGTAAAGCTTCTGTGGTAATTTCATCTGAATAGGCAAAACCGGTCTTTTCACCTGAAACCGCTCTAACTCCAACACCTTTTTCGATATTATAACTGCCGTCTTTAATGATGCCGTCTTCAAGAATCCAATTTTCATGCTGACTGCTTTGAAAGTACAGATCAGCAAAATCATTTTGATGGCTTAACATGATACCTAGAGATGATTCTAGGATTGATAGTTCGACACCTGATTCAGTTAACAAACTGGCTACGACTTGTTGTTCACTCATAATTATCCAAAGAATGTTGTGAGACCGGCATACTCCGCCTGATCTTATCTATAACTTGTTGGTCAAATTTGGCACTGGCGAAACCTTCGCCACTTTCTTTTACACTAAGAAGCTCACCCCAAGGCGAATATATGCAACTGTGTCCAAAGGTCTCTCTATCATCATCATGTTTCCCCCACTGATTGGCAGCCACTACATAGCTTTGATTTTCAATGGCTCGCGCTCTTAATAGCGCATGCCAGTGTGCCTCTCCAGTCACTTTAGTGAAAGCACTGGGAACAACTATGATTTGAGGGAAATTCATCGCGGCATAGAGTCGCGTAAAGCGCACATCATAACATATACTCTGACCTAACTTACACCAACCAAGGTCAAGCACTTCTACTTTAGAGCCTGCTTGAGTATATTTAGATTCACGGTAGCTTTTGGTTCTATCTTCCACATCTACATCGAAAAGATGAATTTTATTGTATTGACTGAGCCGCTTACCTTGAGGAGAAAACACCAAGGAAGCAGCATAGTATTTACCTGTTTCTGCTTTAATCGGCATGCTACCAGCGACCAGATATACACCTTTGTCTTTAGCTAATTCAGCAAATGCAGTTTGCACCTCACCATTATCCAAAGTTTCCGCTGCCGCTAACATAGCTTTACCACCCGTACCGAAGATAGATGCACATTCCGGTAACACCACAAGACTATGATCATCTTGGTAATCCAAAGAAGACATAATACGGGTTATTTTTTCAAGATTTGTGGTTACAGATGAAGAACCATTTATCTGTAATGCGATGAGTCTAGCCATCTTGCTGCACTTCTATCAGTTCATCGGTAGTAGGTGGTACAAAAGGTGTTTGAGTTTCTTCTGCTTCCGGTAATCTTCGCGTTGGTAATTCAACTTCTGTAGATTCTCGACCAGTTTCTATCAATATTGGCTCTTCGATAGTGCCTGTCACTGAATAATTCACGTTTGAAATCACCTTAGTCGATGTTAGCATTTGATCTATCGCCAAAGCAGCTAACACTGAGGGTGGACTCACGGTAAAAAAGTACACCAATACTGGTAAGTTCCCCGTAACATTGGGGGCAAAACTAACATTATAGTTGAGTTCTTTGGTGACTAAATCTGTGTACCCATAAATTTCTATTTCACCGGCAGCGCCGTCGATCACAGTATCTCGGGTATCCGCCTTGCCATCTGTCAGTAGTATGCTACCTTGCATACTATCGTAAAAAAATCCCTTAGCGAACACATCTCTAAAATCTAAGGATAGTTTTCTAACCAATGAGTTTAAACTTAACAAAGTAAAAATTCGCGAACCCTGATCGCTGACTTCATTTAGGTAGCCGTCGGTCAATTGCCAGTTTATTTCACCACCGAGACTATCGAAATTAAACTCAAAGGGCGATTTCTGCCATGTGAGTGCAAACTCAATATTGGCTTCTGAATCACGTATACCTGTATTGGCACCAAAATTTTGCAGTGAGCGTCCAAAGTCATTACTGCGGAAATCGCCGGCAAAGAATGTGTAGTGATCCAGATGACGCTTGTACCATTGTCCTTCTGCATTGACTCTGCCGTTTTCACCTTCAATTAATAGCTGCTCAACACGTAAGCCATCATTGTTAGGCGATGCTTCCAACTCAACCTTTCCTAATTTATATTGGCCAAATGCGCATTCTTTACAGTTAATATTTAAGGTTGGGAAATCCGTTGGCTCGTAGTCAAAATTGGCTAATTGAGACTCTGGCTCCTGCTCGTAGGATTCCAATTTAATGTAATCCATGTTGGCCTCAATGCCTTTAACTGTCCACTCATCATGAATAACTATGTTACCTCTAACTTGATCGGCTTCTACGTCAATTGACCAGTCTTGTAAATTTCGTCTTGCGATTAAACCAACATCTGTGACCTGGTTATTGCCAATGATAAGTTGTTCAGTTTCAACAAAAATACGTTGTGGGACACCAATGAATGCACTTTCAGTGCTTTCTACACCTTGAAATAATCGTTTTACATTGCTCACCCACAGTTGTGCATCCATTTCAGGCAGATTAGCGCTAATACTAAATCCAACTCCCATGCCGAAAAAGTCAGTTTGACCAAATGCCAAATGTGCTCGGTTAAACTTCTTTTCTTTATGCGGTAAGGTACCCTCAAATCTAACATCATTGCCCAAGGTCATTTGCACGGAAGACGCAATGTTATCCCCGCTAGCCAATATAGCCAAAGGCATAGTCTGTCCCGACGTTTTATCTAACGGGAAGGGTAATGATGAATTAACATCAACAAGTTGCGATCTTAATTGCGCATCATATTGATAATCTTCTTTATTCAAAATGATGTTTAATGCAAGCGTGAAATCCGCAGCACCTGTTAACTGCTCAGTTAATCCTGGAACATAGGCTTTTGTAAGCTCTTCTAGTTGCCAATTACCACCAATTTCAATATCAAGTGCATAATTATCCAGTTGCTTTGATGCCAAATCCAAGGTGATAGGCTGACCAAATAATTCAGCGTTTACACCATCAACTTTCAGATCTTGATTATCAAATGCTAGTGTCCCTTCTGCATTTTTCAAACTCAGGCCTAAGGCTTCAATGTTTACCTGATTGCCGAGTAAATCAACTTCTCCAATCGCTTGAACTCTTCCGCTAAAGTCCAGCGGAATATTTAACTGTAAATCGGTTGTAAGATTACCACTGACAATTACTTGTTCCGTTAGAATTCGTCCTAAACTATCAGCTAACGAGCTGTCCGACATTAAAGACGCCAATTGTTCTCCTGAACCAATGCCGTTAGCATCAATCTTAAGTGTCGCGCCCTTAGTAAGCTGAGGAATTATGGCTTCTATGTTACTAATTTTAACCTCACCCAACATGGCTTCTGGGCTATTCATTACCAAGGCTTTATTTAAAAAGTCCAACCGAATATTGAGCTGTTTCAGTTCAGGCCAATCAGGTGCAAACCTAAAATCCGCATTTTCGATATCAACACCCGCATGAAAAATGCCATTGTTATTGGTAAATGGAAATTGACTGGTATTTCCATGCCAAATTAAGTTTGCTTGGGCGATTTCCCCAGGACCATTTAACGCACGAGTCAAATAATTGATCGTACCCTGTCCCATTAATTCGTTAGGCAAAAATGCCTTCACACGATTAGCAGGCAAGTCACCGGTGTGTATTTTTAATGACAAAAAGTTATTCTGACTGGCGTATGCCATATCTGCGTCTATGGCTAATCCATCAAAAATTACAGAGAGATTTTCAGCGTTTAAAAAAACACCTTCAGGTAGTTTTTCAATATACAAATCGAGGTTAAGATCTTCGAGTAGTTTGTCATGATTGAAAAGCCGTTCGCTGTATAACTGAAGACTGGACTGCTGAATTTGGATCTTCCCTTGCTTATTCCACCAAGCAATCCCCAATTGCAAGTTTTCTATGCCTGGCATTAAATTATATTCAGCGGTGCTCAATGTGACCTCAGGCATCTGAATAAAATTGCCTTGTTTTGTCAAGGCTACTTGCACCTTTCCAAGACTAAGCTGTGGCGATAAGGCTGTTAGTTTCTCAAAGGTTTCAACACTGACGACTTTCATCGCTGGTAAGAGTTTTTGAATATCATCCAGTGCACTTGTCTGTACAAAAAGTTCGTGCTCTTTAGTGAATAACCCAGACACTTCTAATGGCAGTGTTTCTTGTTCTACACTGACATCGAAATCATTTAGAGTAAAGTGCCAGCCATCAGGCTGGTTTATGGCTACTAATTGTCCGCTAAATCCATTGGTAACTGATTTTTCAGACGTTTTCCCCCATTGCAGAACTGAAGGCTCAATCTCAGAATGAATTCGGGTAATTTGCCCATCTTGAATATTCGCCCAAAAGGAAAAATTGGTATTGCTAGCAACCAAGGTTGAATCCACTTCAATAAATTCATTTAACCATGGCGAAATATCCAGCGCTTCTCCTTGGGAATAAAAGGTTCCGGAATAATCATCTACATCGCCGTTTAAGTCGATAACAAAGGTAATACTTTTAGTGGCAAAGGTATCTAAAGACAAGAGCCCCCAACCTTGGTGACGCTGTTCTTTGTTCAACCACGAGAGTTGATCGATTTTTATGGTTTGCTGATTATTCTTTGACTTTACAGTCAATTGGCTTTGTTCAACTGAAAACTTAGCTAACTGCTCCAGAAAAACCGATTCCAAAACTTGGACAATAGGGATATCACCATTTCCGTTGGACATACGGTCCAGATTAAGTTGTAAATCCAATTCACTTAATTGAACGTTTTTGGATTGAAGTTTGCGTTGGAATAAACTAGGCCAAAAGTCGATAAGTAATTTGAGTTCGCCCACATTTAATGTCACAGGGGAATTCTCGCCTTGGCGCATGACCACATTATTTAACACCAAACTGGGACCAGCCGGTTGCCAATCAGCGGCAATGCTACCAATAGCGAGGTCTAATCCGTATTCTGTTTGCACATAGTTTTCGATTAGCTCTTTGCGATCGTCTAATAATGGCAAAGAATAACGTAACGCACTGATTAATAATGCAAACACAACTAAGGCCACTGCTATCAGTGTCCAAAGTTTGCGAAGTGCAAAAGTTGTCAGCGTCGTTAATTTATTGCTCACATCATTACCACGTCAAATTTGTCTTGATGATAAAGGGGTTCAGTTTGAACTTTAATTTGTTTGCTAACAAATAGTTCTAATTCAGCCAGCAAATGCGACTCCTCTCCCAATAAAGCTTCAGCTACAGGCGCAGATGCATAAATTACAAACTTATCCGCTTTGTATGCTCGATTAACCCTAACCACTTCACGGGTGATTTCGAAGCAAATGGTTTCAATGGTTTTTATTGACCCCCTGCCCTTACATGCTGGACATTCGCCACAAAGCTGATGCTCCAAAGACTCTCGGGTTCTCTTCCGCGTCATTTCAATCAAACCTAAGGCAGTAAACCCATAGATGCTAGATTTTGCTCTGTCTTTACTCATTGCCTGCTCTAGCGAATTTAAGACACGTTTTTTATGGTCTGGTTCCATCATGTCAATAAAATCAATCAGTATCATACCGCCAAGGTTTCTCAGACGTAATTGTCGAGCAATAGCCAAAGTGGCTTCTATGTTGGTATTAAAGATGGTTTCTTCTAGATTTCGATGCCCGACAAAAGCGCCTGTATTGATATCAATGGTTGTCATGGCTTCGGTTTGGTCAATAATGATGTAGCCACCAGATTTTAAATCTACCCGTCGCCCCAATGCACGCTGCAACTCATTTTCTACATCATAGAGATCAAAAATGGGCAATTCACCTTGGTAATATTCCAGTTTATTGGAAAGTTCAGGCACATATTCCTTGGTAAAAGCTTTTAATTCCTTATAAGTAAGGTTTGAATCTATTCTTATACGCTCAAGCTCTGTGCCAACAAAATCTCTTAGCACTCGTCGAGCTACAGGGAGATCTTCATACAAAACATTGGACTTGCCAGATTTTCTCCGTGATTCGATTTTCGCCCACAACCGACGTAAGAACTCTGCATCTTGGCGCAACTCGCTTTCCGTCACACCTTCTGCTGCTGTACGCAATATAAAGCCGCCATTTTCATCACAAAACTCAGCCACAATGCCTTTTAACCGATCACGTTCAGCTTCTTCTTCAATTTTTTGAGAGATTCCCACATAGGTAACACTGGGCATAAACACTAAATAACGGGAAGGAAGTGTAATATCTGTGGTGAGCCGAGCACCTTTGGTACCAAGGGGGTCCTTCACCACTTGTACAATGATTTGTTGGCCTTCACGCACCAATTCCCTGATGTCTTTTCTTTCTAACTGAGAAGGGCTAACTTCATCAGCCACTTCATCATTTATTGCGATATCTGATGCGTGTAAAAACGCCGCTTTATCTAGGCCAATATCTACAAAAGCAGCTTGCATTCCAGGTAAAACGCGACTGACTTTGCCTTTATATATGTTACCTACGATCCCTTTTTTAGTATGTCGCTCAATGTGGATCTCTTGCATGATGCCGTTCTCAATAAGCGCGACACGTGATTCTGAGGGTGTTACGTTAATCAATAGTTCAGCAGTCACTCAACACTCCGGCTTGTTTTAGTAGTTCTTTTGTCTCTACGAGGGGTAAACCAATAACAGCCGACACACTGCCTTCAATACTTTTTACAAATTGCCCGCCATATCCTTGTATGGCATAGCCACCGGCTTTATCAGCAGGTTCTCCAGTGGCCCAATATTGATTTATGTCGGCATCGCTTAATTCGGCAAATTTTACTTGGGTAATCACAACCTTAGTAAAGCATCCAAGGTTAGAAACCACACTAATCCCAGTATACACTTGATGCACATTGTTAGATAGCGCTTGCATCATACCTATGAAGTGATTCTTATCCGTTGGTTTACCCAATATTTGTTGCTGAAATCCGATAATAGTATCCGAACCTAGCACAACAGAAGTTGGACGTGTTTGATAAATATGCTGTGCTTTTCCTTGAGCAAGGCGCGCCACTAATGATTCTGGCGTCTCATTTGCCAGCGGTGTTTCATCGATATCACTCGGTTGAATTGAATACTCAGCTAACAAATAGTTTAGCAGCTCAGCCCGTCTAGGCGAGGCTGAGGCCAAAATCACCTTTTTCATGAAAATTACTCGTCAAATTTTAATAATTGAAAGAGGGCTATGACACTCTAAAGCGGCGGCGAATTCTTCGCAAAAACCAAAATAACCAAGGCCAAAGAATTATAGTGGTGATAGTGGGATAAAAGAATGCCCATCTAAACTCAGTGTTGACCAACAAGTATTGCAACCAATAAATGGTTAAATGGTAGACGGTAGACAATACAAACATAACAAACGCCTGTTGCATCATCGACTGGTTTCGAATCCGTTGATAGTTTGCGCCAACAATAAACACAGGGATAGCTAAAGCAAAACTATGAACACCTAAGGCTGTGCCAAATAACACGTCCAATATAAAACCACAAATAGCCGCAATACCCACACTGACTCGGTTTGGCAATGCCATCGACCAATAACAAAGTATCATCAACAACCAATCTGGACGATAAAAGTCTATCTGCCTCGGCATTGGAATGATTTGCAATATCAAACCAACCAAAATGGTGATGTATATGAGTGAACTATTACGTTGCATCCGCGGCTTCCAACTCTTCTAAGATATCCAATGCCGAAGTTGCTTCTTCAGGCGCCTCTTCTGCTGGCCACAATAACAACAAGAATTTCAATCGATTCAGATAGGCGGTCGGCTTGACGATGACTTCCGCAAACGGTTGGCTTTCGTCACTGACAATAGTTTCAATAACGCCTACCGGGTAACCTTCTGGAAATATTTGACCTAGTCCAGAAGACACTAAAAGATCACCCACTTCTAAATCTGTACTATGGGGAACATGTTGTAATCGTAAGCTGATTAAATCACCGGTGCCAACGGCAATGAGGCGTACATTATTGCGGCTTACACGCACTGGAATTGCATGACTTGTATCAGAAATTAACAACACGCGACTGTTAGTGGTACCTACTTCAATTATTTGCCCGACTATCCCCGTATTATCTAGCACCGCTTGGCCTACGAAAACGCCATCTAATGTACCTTTGTTGATAACAATTTGATGTGAATAAGGATTGTTATCAATAGACATTAATTCTGCAATCATTTTTCGGGTTTCAATGCGTACCGGCGCGCCTAATAAACGTCTTAACTCATCATTCTCTTGTTGTAATGTTGTCAACATTTGCACTTCGCCGTTAAGCAGTGCGATTTGACGAGTTAGCTTTTGGTTCTCTTCTAATAGTTGCTCGCGAGAAGAAAAGCGATTTGCACTCCAGTTTAATAACTCACCGGGTAAGTCCGCAATATATTGAATTGGACTCACTAACGACGTCATATAGGTACGTAAGGTTTTAACGCTATCAACCTTGGTATCAATAATCATGGTGACAAGAGATATCACCAACACCAAGATGAGTCGGGTTAGTAAGGTTGGCCCTCGTTGGAAAACTTCATTCATTTGGCAATTGCTTCATATGAAGAAAAGGTGACTACTGTCACCTTTTACTCATAACTGAACAAATCACCACCGTGCATGTCAATCATGTCGAAGGCTTTACCACCGCCTCTTGCCACGCAAGTCAATGGATCATCGGCAATCACCACAGGGATACCCGTTTCTTCCATAAGTAATCGGTCTAGATCTTTTAGTAAAGCTCCACCGCCCGTTAGCACCATGCCTCTTTCAGAGATATCTGAAGCCAATTCTGGCGGGCTCTGTTCTAGGGCAACCATTACCGCGCTTACTATGCCGGATAATGGTTCTTGTAAGGCTTCTAGTATTTCATTGCTGTTTAGGGTGAATCCGCGTGGAACACCCTCAGCCAAATTACGTCCGCGGACTTCAATTTCTTTGACTTCTTCGCCTGGGTAAGCAGCGCCGATTTCATGCTTGATTCGCTCAGCTGTGGCTTCACCAATTAAAGATCCGAAATTACGTCGAATGTAGTTGATAATGGCTTCATCAAACTTATCACCACCAATTCGCACCGAAGACGAATAAACCACACCGTTTAATGAAATGATGGCAACTTCTGTGGTACCACCACCTATATCCACAACCATTGAGCCTGTTGCTTCCGAAACGGGTAGACCAGATCCAATAGCAGCTGCCATTGGTTCATCAATTAGGTATACTTCACGAGCACCAGCACCTAATGCTGATTCTCTAATTGCCCGTCTTTCAACTTGTGTTGAACCACAAGGTACACACACTAAAACTCTTGGACTTGGGCGTAAGAAGTTGTTGTCATGCACTTGTTTTATAAAGTACTGCAACATTTTTTCGGTTACATAAAAGTCTGCAATCACACCGTCTTTCATCGGGCGTATTGCTTTGATGTTGCCAGGCGTTCTACCTAGCATTTGCTTTGCCTCGTGTCCTACAGCAGCAACGCTTTTAGGACCACCTGCACGTTCTTGCCTAATGGCTACAACTGAAGGTTCGTTGAGTACAATTCCTTTGTCTTTTACATAAATCAGCGTATTGGCTGTACCGAGGTCAATCGACAGGTCATTAGAAAACATGCCTCGAAGCTTTTTGAACATGGAATGCCTTTGTATTTGTTAGGTTGTTATTGTTAATCTTTTAACCCGAATGGTTGGGTTTTACTAGTTATAGACATAATTGGCTAACTTTACCAACGTGCCGCCAATTGAGCAAGCAATCCTTGTATTAGTTGACTAAAATACTTCTCTCCAGTGAATTGTTTTATCATTTCCTCTATACAGACCGAAACTAACAGCGGCGGTTGGCGTATCATCGCTGTCAATATCACCGTCCTGATCCCAGTCGATATTTAAGAACTCAGACCAATGATTAGCAACATTTCGAGGTTGTAGTTGCACAAACAAGGCGCCTGCTACAGGCTCACCATTTACTATCACAGGTGAAAGTACCATATCAGCATCATCTGAAAGTCCAGCGACTAAGGTGCCTGTAGCGGACAAACTGGCTATTTCCTGACTAATATCTACCGGGCTTTGACTATCATGTACCAACAAAATATCCCCATTGCTGGTAGATAAATTAATATCTGTGCAGGAATCGCTTTGACTGGTGCGCCATTGACCACTGTCGAGATATTGCGCTGAAAGGGGTATTCGTAAATTCTGATTCTCAGGCCCATAGGTATTTTCTAGCATCAATCGACCGTATCGCATGCTAGTTCCTGTAATATCATTCAAGGTGAAATCTTCGCAACTTCCGGGGTAGGAGGTCATATAACAAACACCGTCGGTATCGGTAAAAAAGCTCTTATCTACTACTAATTGCACATTGGCTTCAAACGGCGAGCCATCAAGTCCTTGTGGGTTGGCAATTTTTTGATAACTAAATTGAGCATCAGATAGGCTTATAGTACCATCTCCATCGTAATCATTGATATCACTTAAAGTTGGCCCTACACCCGCATTATTCACTATCAAAGCACCAGAATAGGTAGAAGTATCAAGATAATTAAAAGCATTATTAACACTGGTTTGATTCGGGGATAATCGCCACTCTGTGCCACCGTAGTTTTGTGTAATTCTGGCCTTAGTATTGTAAGCGGTGACTAAAAATACAGGTTCGGCAGTTGGTGCAAAACCGAAATTTTGACCAACATAGGTAAACGAATCCGAGCAACTTGGCGTAAAACTAGGTTGTTGTTGCATTACAACTTCAAAATAAGCAGGAATAAATCTTCCCGTACTAAGAGCATTACTTGAAATCACCGAACCCAAGTAATTATTATCACGCAGGCTCAAGGTGTAACTGCCAGTTTCTTCTAGGTAAGCTGTACTGGAGGTGAAGATGCCATTGGTGAAAGTTAAAGGTCCTATCCCTGAATAATTAATGCTTATTGATGTTTGTACTTGATCACCTTGTTGCAAGTAAAAACTCGCATCAGCGGCGCCAGAATCACTCGGTAGCGTTCTAAGTGCACTGGCTTGTAGTTCATTCGCTGAATATCCCGGCAAAACACCACCATTTGCGCCTATTGCTTGAATTTGTAAGTTAAACACTTGGCCCGCTGGCATTAGATTTGTCGCATCGGACGAAACGTCTAAACTGGCAGGAATAAACTTAAATAGGGTAGTAGTGGGCTGTAATGTGGCGCCATCAATAGTTGCAGATGCGGATACTTGTACTAACCCTACATCAGCATAGGAATAACCAGCAAAATTGGTTTCTCCAGCGGCATCAAAACTCATGGATAAATTACCGGAATGCGTGCTTCCTGAACCTACAGTAATGCCCGCAAAGCTTTGGGAACAGGTATTGGGAGAATAAGGTTCATCCACAGTACTGATGCATTGATAGCTAATATTAATGCTTTCAGTGCCGTTGGTTAAGGCATCACAAGTTGCGCCATTGCTGCCCAACGCTCTCAAGCCAATTTTATTAAGTGAGGCTTCACCAATAAAAGGCGTGGTCGAGAATTCATTGGCGCCTGTATCGACATGGAAGAATTCTAAACCGGCATTTTCATATTCCACTTCGCAGTTATTGCTGCACTCAATAGGCGCGATTGGGGTCTGAGAACTAGAACCTATGGTTAATGTACCAGCGGTTCTATTTTGTAGTTCTACCTGAGTAGATCCAGTAAAGGTAAATGTTGGCGTTACCCAAGCTGTTGTTGGCGTTAATGTGATGCTGGTTGGATCGCTACTTAACTCAGAACAATCAGCATTTGCACAGGCTTTTACTGTTACCGTCGGATTTCCGCAGGTAATCGCTGTATCAGGGTGTTCTAAGGCGTAATGATGCACCGCAGAACAAGGCGTAGCCTCTTGCAAATCCGCTTGAAATTGAGCTTGGCTCACCGCTTGAGAATACATGCGGATATCATCAAATAAACCATTGGCGCCGTTGTACGACATGTAATTAACCACATAATCAGTTTTATTATCGCCAAATACTATGTTGCCCAAAGTGGGTAAAGTGGTGATATTTGCAGAATCTAACACCACAGAAGATGAGGGTTGTCCATTAAGGTATATGGTGTAAGTTTTGGTTAACATATTCCAATTAACCCCTATATGCACCCATTCGTCGGCGGCGAAGCTATTACTAGAGGTTGTAATCTGCACATCTAAATCATTCACATCTTCTAAACCAAATGCCAGACCACCATTTTCTAATTTAGACATGAAAAAGTACTTACTGTTACCCGAGTTTGAGCCGTCAAATAACATCCGACGTTGCCCATCATTCCAAATGTCATTATGTCGATACCAGAAGGAAATCGCCCCTTGTTCGCCTAACTCCTCTACCTGTACTCCAGTATCAAAATAAACCTTATCAGCGACAGTTAAGTTTGCGTCAGATGTAACAGCACTACAATAAACATTATCAAACGGCTTATTCACTTCTAGCGAATTAGCCAAAGTGCCGCTATAACCATTGCCAGCAATGTCATTTATGGTACTGCCACTTACCGTGGTATCTTCGAAGGAGTATTGTGCCACTAGTGAATTACAGGTAGTGCAAGAATCTGGTGGAGAAGCTGTATACCAACTTGATACATCTTGTGCTGTTGGTTGATTGCGGTAAATTTTTACTTCATCCATTTCACCCAACAAAAAGTCGCCATATTGTGCTGGATCATAAGCGCCTAATTGTCGATATTTGGACGTAGCGCCTAACACTATGTCATCAGAATTAGAAAACAAGCCATTTGTATGGGAAGCATTATTTAAAACAAGAATTCCATCTACATAAATTTGCGTGCCATTGGCTCCAAAGCTGTAAACTATGTGGTGCCATTTACCTTCCTCAATTACTGGGCTTGTCGTCATGAAAACCGAATCTGTAGTGCTTTGATGACGCACCGCAATTTGTCCAGACGCATCCACGACTAAATACAAGTGCCCACCATCACCAAAATTCAAACGATCTTTTGAAAATAATGCATTTCCTCCTACGCTGGAATTGTTGCTGTGGGACAAGTCGGAAATTTTCGCCCACATTGAGATAGCCCCGTTCGCTATTTTGAAATCATCATTATGAGCAATAGTCGCGTAAGATTGATTACCGTCAAAACTCAAACCTTGACACATGCGACTTGAAAAGACATTGGAAATTCCCTGACGAATAATACCATTGTGGCCGCTTTGCACATCCAACAAGGCGCTTTGGTCAAAGCTACAAACATCTGCACTCCAATGACTGACTAATACAGGATCACTGCTGCAATCGGTGCAAGTTTGCGGTTGTTCGTTGTGTAATTGACTCACTTGGGTGGCGTTTAATTGGGTATTGTAGATTTTAACTTCGTCTATTGAGCCTTTGAAAAAGTCTCTTAGTTGAGTACTTCTAGGATCATAGGAAGCAGCATTATACAGCCAAGTATTGGCACCTATTGCCATAGGTGTTCCATTTGACGTCAACCCTGAAGTAAAGGATAGATAGGTAGCCTTTAAATTTCCATCAACATACAAGCGCGCCCCGTCTGAACCAAAGGTATAGACAATATGATGCCATTGATTTTCATTAATTAACCCAGAAGTCGTGTTAACTGTTACCGAGGTTGAACTGTTGGCGTGATTTGCTCTTACTGCACCAAAATCATCAATCCAAATATTTAAAATACCGCCCGAATTACTGTTATATAAATCTTTGGATAGCACTGTCATTCTTCCTGCAGAAGGCGCATTTTCATAGTCAATATCGGGCACATTTACCCACACCGACACACTGCCTTCGGACAAATTAAACAAACTGGAATCAGGAACATCTAAATAGTTTGTGCCACCATCAAAGGTTGCATTTTGACAATAAGGTCCTTGATAGCCCACGCCTATATACCCATTCACGGATGCATTGTTTGCGCCTATATCGTCATTGACAAAATTGCTGGGAATATCGCACATGTCCATGGAGTAGTATAAAACTGGATCTGGCATTGCCGTGCTGGTGACACAGGTTCCGTCAAAATCAGCGGTGGCTATACCGGATGCATCAAAATAGAAGTCGCCGTTTTGACCAATGATAATGTTTTGTGCGTTTATAGCCCCCTGATAGATCCCATCACTTCCCCAATTTACAGTGGCTAGAGAATATAAGTAACCTTTCATAAAGGAGTTACCTAGAGGAGAAAAGTCGCCATAGCTGATGATGACCAATTGATCAGGGTCCCCATCCCAATTAAATCGTAGGTTATTGGCCAAACTAGAAGAATTCACATAGAGAATGACTTTGTCATTGCCGTTGACTCTTAACGTCGCATTTTGCGCCATTTGCAAATAGTTAATCCAATAAACCCCGGCATCAAATACCACTGATGAATTGGTATCTACAATTAATTCGTCAATACGAGAAATGACATTGTTATAGTAATAATAAAGCGTGCCGTTTTGATAAACATGTACATTATCACTTGAGCCCTGATACAAATATCTGTGTTCATTGCTCGGCACATACCAATCTTGTGAGCTGTTTGTATAAAAAAAACCGTTTACTAAAACCAAGCTGTCTGATTGACTGCCGGAATAACTACAAGAGGCTGTGTTACAACTTTGATAAGAGTCATCCTGCAAGATCGGGATGTCTATGTAAGCGTCGTTACCAATGATTTGAGCATTTTGATAAAAGCGAATACCGCCGCTGTTGGTAAATGAACTAGTAGCATCTGGAAACACGGCCGAACATACAGATGCTAGTACTCCGGAAGACATGCAACAGAGAACAACAAAAGCAATAATTCTATTAAGTACCATAAACATCATTGCTCCTGCATAGCGTCTACAGACAATGTTCGACTCACTATGCCATCCGCTAAATCACAACTACCTGTACTTTCATATTTGTAGTAATTGTAATCTACCCCTGCGTGAGTGAGGGTTGTGGTAGTGCACCTTGCTGAGTAAGCACAACCGACAAATCCAGGCACATTGCTGAAATTAGCGCTGCTAGTCGTGGAAGTTGAACATACCTGTGGCGTGCCACCAATGGGAAAACTTTGAGAAATTAACGTCTCTAAACCGGCCTTTGCTGCTTGTTGAGCTCTTACCCCATAAACTTCATACAAGACAGTGTTCGACGAACTATTAATGACACTTATCATAGTGGCCGCCATCAAAGTCATTACAATGATGATGAACAATGCAATCACTATCATACTGCCATTTTGTTTGTGCAGGCGCTTTTGCGTTAAAGGAATTCTATGGCACATTGGGAATATGTACCTCTTTGACAATACTGATTTGCTCGTCGCTACGAGCAAATAAAAAGTTAGCCCGCGTAAATCCGTTGCGAGTTAAGGTAGCATCTACCACCCGAAAAGGATCTAAAGCGCCTGGTGTCGCTTGTGGATTGCTAGACAACACATTTTGTAAGCCCTGCGCCATGAGTTGCCCACCTGATGTATACAGCGTTTGTGTGCTATTAATGCTCGATGTATGGCGGTATAACTGTTGACCTCGTAAACAATAGCTAATACTTGAGTCAGCAATGTAAAGCCGTCGGGTAGGTGAACTCAACGGGAAGCCGTCTGATACTGTAAGCTGAACTACATGGTCAGGATCGTCGGCAAGGCTGCAATCGCCCTGGCCATCATCAGTACAGGCAGTGATTGCTTGTCGACGATTTTCACTGGCGTTGTATACATGGGACGCCTGTAGAGGATAAACGATGGCCATATCTGATCCAGAGGGAACATATGGATTGCCGTCGATATCTGCCATTTGCACTATGTCCACTTGAGCACTGCTACCTGACACTGAAGGTAAACTCAGGTAATAAGCATTCCATTTGATCGGCACAAACTCTAGACAATGCACGCTCGTATTACCGCTTACCCTTACTGAATTAGGCACTGCACTTGCGAGTTCTCGAGTAAATCGCTCTACTGCAAAACTGGCGTTGCGAAGCAAAGCTTCTCGCTCAGTAACATCAACATACACGTCACTGGCACTGCGAATAAAGTGCGCAGATCCGGCGCCAATAATACCCAAAAGTACAATCACCAATATTAGCTCAACTAAGGTAAAGCCCGTTTGATTATGTTTTGCCGACGACCGCTTCATTAGTAGTTATCTCGGTAACTGGAAAACAAGATGCGTTCATCATCTGGGGTAATTATAGTCACTCTTATTAGTTTTCTATTTGCCACTAAAGCGCCCGAATCTAAAACACCATCCCCGTTGATATCATCATCGTTCACTCCGTCCTGATTGGCGTCGTAAAATACCTGTACTTGCGCCTGAAAACCGGTGTAAACATCACGTCCTTGAAATTCAATACTTTCCCCAAGTATCCCCACTATGTCGGATGCGTTTAAAGTGAGATTATTATAATCATCAATATCGTTAAAATCTGACCTAGCTTCACCATCTGCACCTAACGCACCGCTTGTCGTGCATGAGGTTCCTTCATTGCAACGTTGATTACTGCCTAAAAAATCTGAATTATGATCAAATGCCTTGGCATTGATTTCATTTAAAAGGGATTGTCCAAGCATCACAGCTCGAGTCTGCCAAATTGGGTCAATCCCGCGCTTTGCTTGTGGCATAAAAACACTGACTAATACCACCATGGATACCGCAAAAATAACCATACCCACAATCATTTCAACTAGTGTGAAACCTTTATGTTTGTTGCATAGATTCAAACCACGATTAACAAGCATATACATAACCTTGATTTGCAACGCAAATTGAAGTGGTAGTAGTACCTACCAGATTAATTTGGCATCCGTTGGCACATTGGCCAGCGCTGGTTTGTGGACGCCCTAAAGCATCAAATTGAATGAAGGATATGGGCGTTGTGCCATCATAAGCTTGCAGGCTAATGACCTGAGTTGTTAGTTCTGTTGAGGTGAACTGCAAGTTCTCAGGGGCACTGGTATCAATATTTACACTACAAGACGCCACTTGGTTTCCACTGGTATAGCTAGCAACTGAAGGTCCCATTGCTGGAGAACTGGTATCAATCAACATGCGATAACAAAAGGTTTGTCCTGTGTTATGCATAGATTTTATTTGTAAATTTCGAAGTGCACTTTGCAGTTTTTGCTGATAGTTAAATTCGCTAATACCTTTGGTATTGATAAACCGAGGGACGGCTACTACTGCTAAAATACTTAATACTATGATGACAATAATAAGCTCAATCAGGGTAAATCCTGATTGAGCTTTATTAGATAAAGAGTCGACTTTTTTAGATGACATCTTCCTTTTTATTCACCTGACTATTAGCAACCTGTCGTAAAAACTTGGATGCTTGGCACTGCGCCTGATGAAGCAGCACTGTTGTAAATTAAGTGGCAGTCATTTGAAGTATCTGAATCTGTAATGAAAGTAGTGGTTGTAGCACCATCATCAAAAGAAATAGCAAATCTATCATCGTCTGTTGCTAGCGTGTCGAAATCTAATAAATCTAAGTCAATATCTACAAAGTGCAGAAGATTAGTTGTGGTAATTGCATCTGCGTCTGGGTAACCATACTGAGTTGGTACAGTACGTGAAGAAGCGCCAATGTACACTGCTGTACTGCTAGCTTCTTTTTGTACACCACCAATAGCTGCTTTAGCGTAGACTAACTGAGATGCGCCTTGCAAAGCGCCTTTAACACCATTTAGCGTTTCAGTTCGAGCATCAGATTGAATGTCGATAAAGCGCGGTGCTGCTGTTACGGCTAGTATGCCCAAGATCACAATCACAATGATCAGTTCGATTAATGTAAACCCGCGTTGTTGTCTCATAGTTGTTTCCTCAAAAAGTCGACAGGTACTAAAATTAGTTGTTGCTAAAAACTCTTACTTGCCCGATTCTCGGGTCATATGTAAAGCCATTGCCCACTGAATCATTTAACGGCTCAGCGTCCAAATTCTTTACAGTTTGAAGTAAATAATATTGACAAATATCATTGCCACCAGAACCCAAACCTTGACGTGCATTGGTAAAATAAGTGTATTCTTCCGCCGTCGCTGGATCCCAAATAGAGGTAATGGTCGGTGCACTCTGCATAATCAAGTTAAACACGCTTTCACAGTCGATATCCGTAATATCAGTATCTTCTGTACTGGCATCAGTATTCAATTGGCCTGTTGGATAACCAGTATCACCATCAATACCTATAGGAATCCCCTCTATAGTGACGTAAGTTTTACTGTCAGATTCATTGAATTGTGGACGGGCTTCAATTTCCCATTGCGCTCTGACCAGACCTACGCCAGTAGCAAAGCCGCCAGATACACCTTCAACTGTTGCATCCTCAGCTTCTTCGGTCACATTTAAAAAACGAGGAATCGCTGTAGCAGCCAAGAGGCCTAAAATCACTACCACTATTACTAGTTCGATAAGCGTGAAGCCGGCATTTTTTGATTTCACATCCAACATTGACTATTACCTTTCATATTTAAATTCGCCAGTTTCAACATGGTAGGCGAAGACTTTATTTAAAATACTGTAATGACAAATCCCAATGGCATTTTTGTTATTAGAATGCTCTAAATAGGTTGTCGACACTTTTACATTTTCTTTTAGCTTTTGATCGTCTAAAAACATAGATACAAAGGCTAAACAAGCTTCCTGCGAAACCTCTACTAGAGGCAATCCTTTATCGGTTAGTACAATGGGAAATGTCATTTTTGACTCTCCGATAACATAATCGATAACATCAGGTCTTCCTTGTTGTTGCCAAGACCAATAGATCTGGCTAATTTCATTATTTACTCTGGCTTCAAACCCATTCGCCATGGTCTCTTGCCATTCTTGTTCTCTTACCACTCGATACCAAAATGCGTAAGCGACTAAAATTACAATTAGAGTAAAAACAACCAGTCCATAAAAAAGTTTTCGGCTCATTGCTCATTCCCCTTGCGCGTTACTTGATTGCGCCCATCATGTCCCACATTGGGGTAAATATGCCGAGTGCGAGTATCAGCACCATCACCGCCACAATAGAGATTAGAATGGGTTCAATTTTTGAGGTTAGGGTTTTAATGTCATAAGCCACTTCGCGCTCATAGAATTCGGCAACTTCTTGCAGTAATTCATCCACACGACCCGTTTCTTCCCCAACGTTGATCATTTGCAATACCAAGGGGGTAAATAAATCAGACGTTCTAGCAACACGGGATAGACTTTCGCCTTTTTCGATGCGTCTTCGCATGCCCAAAATGGCGTCGTTCATATAAGCATTATCAACTGCCTCAGCAACTAAACTGAGTGCACTGGTAAGGGGAACGCCAGCTTTTAACATCATCGAAAAACTACGAGCAAAACGGCCCAATAAGGAACGTTCAACAATGGTGCCCATAATAGGCGCTTTTATTTTCCAATGATCCCAGACTAAACGCCCTTCTTGGGTATTGATGTAATGTTTGACGCCGAAGAAAACCAATAAAATTATGCCTATCAGCACATACCATTGGTTAACAAAGAAATCTGACATCCCTAAAAGCACACGGGTCATAAGCGGTAATTCGGTATCAAACTTGGCAAACATGCCCGCAAATACTGGGATTACAAACACATTCACTACGACCAACGCCCCTGCTAATGCAAATAGAACAAAACTGGGATAGCGAGTCGCCGCTTTTATTTGTTTACGGGTTTCTTGTTCCCTTTCCAAATATTCATAAAGTTGTTTAAAGGCTATATCTAACTGACCCGTATTTTCACCTACGTGAATGATACTCACGAACAATTGACTAAACACTTGTGGATGCTGGGCCATAGCAGAAGACAAACTTCGACCTTT
Organism: Glaciecola sp. 1036; assembly: GCF_050306235.1. NCBI lineage: Bacteria > Pseudomonadati > Pseudomonadota > Gammaproteobacteria > Alteromonadales > Alteromonadaceae > Glaciecola > Glaciecola sp. 1036. The sequence continues at coordinate 241,460 of NZ_JBLWFH010000007.1, forward strand.
TTCTAGTTGTTCAATCACCTGTTTTAGGGCTACTCTTAAACGTACAGATTTGGTATTCGTTAATCCGGCTACTGATCTGATAATAGGAATGCCTGATTTGGTTAACGAATACATTTGCCGACAAAAGATTATCAGTTCATCAAGTCCAACCGCTGGGGTAAAAAAGTGAATATTGTCACTTTCTTGTTTAGCTTGTGTGTCTTGTTTACCCTGTTTATTGATGATTTCTATCGGAATAATTTGTTTAGCTACTAAAGAGCGCGCAGCAGTACCTTCATCAACGGCTTCTAAGACGCCGGAGACTTCTTCCCCTTGTTGAGTCCGCCCTTTATATACAAACTGCATTAATCAATGTCCTCTAACGAGAATCCTGACGCAGGTTTTGGCGGTTGTTGCTCAGAATCTTCGGTAGTTTCTAATGCCAAAGATGATTCAGCTTGATCCGACGAGGAGGTAGATGGTAGCTCTTTTGGTAGTTTGTCTTTTCCATCAGAAACCATTTCCACCAGCCTTAACACTTCATCTAAGGAAGTGACGCCTTGTTTGGCATAATCAAAGGCCGCGTGTGATAAGGGGCGGTATTTGGGATCTCGTTTAGCTTGGGCGGTGAATTCAAACCCATCACCTGATTTAAGCGCGTTCATTAGTGGTTCAGTAACCTCAAGTAACTCAAACACACCAAGGCGACCGCGATAACCAGTAAAGTTACAGCGTTGACAGCCGCGACCTGTTTTAAATTCAAAATTACTTAGTTCAGGCTCAATGTGAGCCAACCAAATGCGATGCTCTTCAGTAGGCGCTGTGGTTTGCGCACATTTATCGCAGACTTTTCGCACCAAACGTTGTGCGATAACACCTTTTAGTGAACTCGCCACTAGATAGCCTGGCGCACCCATGTCTATTAGACGTATAGCACTGCTTACCGCATCATTAGTATGCAATGTTGATAATACTAAGTGACCGGTTAAGGCACCTCTTAAACCAATTTCCACGGTTTCCTGATCACGCATTTCCCCGACCATTAAGATATCAGGGTCTTGTCGTAAAGTGGTGCGTAATACATTGGCAAAGGTTAACTCTATTTTATGGTTCACTTGTACCTGATTGATTCTCGGTAATCTGTATTCCACCGGATCCTCAACCGTTATTATCTTGTTTTCTGGCTTGTTGAGTTCATTGAGAGAGCCATACAAGGTGGTAGTTTTACCTGAGCCTGTTGGACCGGTAACCAAAATCATGCCGTGGGGTCGATGTAGCAAGGATCTAAATCGCACTAACATGTCCGCAGGCATTCCGGTTTGCTCTAGTGTTAGCACGCCTTGAGACTGATCCAACAAACGCATTACTACAGATTCACCGCCTTGAAGTGGCATGGTGGAAACCCGCACATCAATTCGATGATTTTTTACCGTTATTTGGGTACGTCCATCCTGTGGCAAACGCTTTTCAGAGATGTCCATGCCGGACATCAGTTTAAGTCTAAGGACGAGAGCTGACGCTATGTTGCCTTCGGGAATAATATTCTCTTGCAAAACCCCATCCACGCGCTGACGAATGCGCAATTGCTTTTCATCAGGTTCAATATGAATGTCAGAGGCTTTTGCCATTACAGCGTCTTCAAAAATAGACTGCAAAAGCTTAGCCACTACGTTGTCTTGTTCATCGATAAAACCTGTATCAAGTTGAAATTCCACATCATCTTGATATTCATCTGCAAGCTCTTGGGCAAAGGATGCAATTTCTTCGGTTTTACGATAGTAATTTTCGTAGGCAATATAAAGTTGTGACTCACTGACCACTGCAACTTCTACCGGTTTAGGTAGCTTAGTTGAAAGTTCGTCTAATGCGTTAATGTCGGCGGGGTCACTCATGCCTACCAATAAGGTGTCGCCTTGATCTTCAAGTACTAGGGCGCGGTATCGTCTTGCTTGAATTTCTGGCAGCAACCTTACGGCATTAGGATTAACCCTGTAGTCCTCCAGGTTAATCATGGGAACGCCAAGGTGCTGAGAAAGCAACTCTAACAGTTGATTCTCACTGACCAAGGCCATTGAAATTAAGGTAGCCCCTAGCTTTCTTCCGGTATTTCTTTGTTCAGAAAGTGCTTGCTGGAGTTCGTCATCAGTTATCAGGCCATTTTGAACCAGCAAATCACCTAATCTGATTTTTACTCTTTGGGTCATCAGGACTGTCTCGCTAAAAACTCTATGCGTTGGTTTACAAAACTATGCACTTGGGTAGGCAATTGATTTAATACTTGCACTTGCTGATAGGAGGCAAGTGCCTCTTTGGACAGGCTTAATTTATCTTGGCAAACGGCTAAACCTAACCACCATTTGGCATTAGTAGACTCGCGAGATACTAAAATTTTGTAATCGTTAAAAGCACTTTGGTATTGGCCTGATTTTTCGGCCAGTGCGGCTCTAAAACTCAGTAAATCATTTGTTGCTTGATGACTATTTGGGTGCTGTTCAAGCACAGTCATCGCACCTAGCGCATCACCTTGGCGAAAAGCGATTCTTGCCTGCATGAGGCGCATGGCGCTATCGGTTGGGAAACGCTGGAGCCCAATGTGCAAGGTTTGTGTCGCTTGGCTTACCTGATTTTGTGCATATTGCAGTGAGGCTAGTTGCTTGATCACACTTTTATCATCTGGCGCCATAGACAACACCTGAGTCAATTTATCGATGGCGGTAAGTGTATCTTTGCTATCCAACGCGAATCTGGCTTGTTCTTTTAAACTTGAGACCGTTTTTGAGTGTCCTGAACTTGGCGCTATGCTGAGGCTTTGCGGCTGTTTTTGAACTTCTGAAATGGCAGCTACCTTTGTTTCAGTGGATGTCATTTCTGCCGTTTGCAGTTGAACATCGTTTAATTCAGTCGCTAGGGCAGCTTCCACTATCTCTGGTTTGTCTGTTTTGACAGGTTCTGGAATGTCAGCCACTTGAATTTCAGGCTCAGAAACTGGTATTAATTCAGCCTTAGCCGGCCCATTTGCATCAACGTAAGCAATTTGATCGCCTTTATCAGGGGCAAATTCAAGATCCTGCGTTGCAGGTTGAACAGGTCGAGAGTTCACTTCGTTTTCTGATGTGTAAAACTTTACATAACCAACACTTGCAGTTACTGCCAATAGACTAACAATCAACATGCTAAACATAAGTTTTTTATTGCGGGTGTTTTCAGATGCCACATAGTCTGCGCTAATTTGGCTGGATTGGCGCTTTTCTAAATCCCGTAGCATTTTATTGACTACACTCATGCCTACCACCTACTCACATAACTTAGTAACTCTTGATATGACATATAGAGTTCGTTAGTGGTAAACAGTGTTAGGCCGGTAACACCAAGAACTACTACTGGTAATGCCCATGCCATCCAAGGAAATCCCGGAATTGCAAACGCTGCTTCGGTATCTTTTGCTGCGAGTTTTATATGCTTGCGAGAAATCTTATATTTGCCTTCGCCATAGGCCAGCATAAGTGCTTTGTGGGCGATTATATTGACTAATCTTGGGGTTCCATTGCTTACTTTAAATAACAAGCGACAAACACCTTTACTGAACACATCCCCAGTCGCATGGCCAGCCACTCGCATGCGATGACGGCTATATTGAAAAATCTGGTCCGCATCCATCTGTTTTAGACTATATGAAAAGGTGATGCGTTGTTTAAGTTGGCGCAATTCCGGCTTGCTGATTTTATCATTTAATTCAGGTTGCCCGAACAGTACCACCTGCATTAATTTGCATGATTCAGTCTCTAAATTGGTCATCAACCGCAACGCTTCGATGCTCTCATCCGGTAGTGCTTGGGCCTCATCTATGATCAGCAAGACAGCTTTATGCTGTTGACGAATCTCAATTAAGCGCTGCTGAATTTTATGGGTAAATTCTTGTTGATCGCCATTAGTAGAGAGATCCACTTGTAGCTCAGCGGCGACCGATTTACGTAGCTCCGCTGGAGACAAATAAGGGTTTGGAATGTAGGCCGTAACAAAGCCATCGCTCAGTTCGTTTAACAGCTTTCTACAAATTAAGGTTTTGCCCGTGCCAACCTCGCCGGTCACTTTAATGAAACCTTCTCCCGATTCTAGCGCTGTAGTCAGCACATTGATGGCTTCATTGTGACTTGGCAGGCCGAAATAAAACTGCGTATTGGGCGTTAATGTAAAAGGTAGTTGTCGAATACCAAAATGATATAGATACATAATTACTCCACGTATAACCAATCCGCCATTTGGCTACGGCTTTGCTCTAGTTGATTACGCCAAGTGTTAGTGGTAACTACTGTTGGTTTTAATAAAATAATAAGCTCTTTCTTAGATTCTTTGTCGCGCACGCTTTTAAATAAGTTGCCGAGCACTGGAATATTACCCAAGACAGGCGTTTTCGATTCTTCGCGGCTTTTCACTGACTGCATTAGGCCGCCGATTACCACAATTTCACCGGATTGAGCGCTAACCATGGTGTCAGATTCACGAATGGTGCTTTGTGCCAAAGGCAGGACAATTTGCTCTTGATTCAGCGTAACGATTTTTTCCTGTTCTTCGGTTTCAATGACCGACGGGTGCACATGCAACAAGATACGCCCGTGTTCATCGATTTGCGGTGTAACATCTAATGCAATACCTGAGAAAAACGGGGTTAATTCAATATCTGGTACCACAGAAGTTGTAGTTGAGGTAATGGTATTTTGACTTGAGATATCAGTGACAAAATATTCGTCATCACCCACTTTAATTACCGCTTTTTGGTTGTTCAACGCGGTAACACGCGGACTAGAAAGCACCTGCACGTTGCCTTGAGTTTCTAGCAAATCGATCACACCAATAAAGTCTTTGTTTTGGAAGGCGACACTGGTTAGCCCCCCCAAGGTCGCGCTTAATGCATTACCGAAGTTACCTGGAGTTGAAGCAAAGGTAATATCCGTACTGCCAATATTGCTGACGATTTGCGTCCAATTGATACCTTGTTGATATTCATCGTTTAGTTCTACTTCCAAAATGCGTGCTTCAATCACGACTTGACGGGTTAAGCTTTGTTCGGAAATTTTTAGAAAACGACGAATGATATTAATATCTTCTGGATTGGCTCGCACTGTGACCAAACCAGCTTGTGGCGATACTAAAACAGATTTACCGTCTTCATTGCCAATCATGGTTTTGAGTGACTCTTCAAGGTTTTTCCAAAAGTCGGTTTCGTTTCGCGTACTTATGGTTGTGCCATTGTTAGCATTGGCTAATCCGCCACCCGATAAATTTGAACCACTTTGAGAATTGCCACTGAAGTTATTTTGTTGGCCAAAACCACCATTGCCGCTACTGTTATTGCCGCCCTGAGATATACCACCAGAAATAATACTGGTTTGGGTTTGACCATCGCGCTTCATCATCAAATAATTCACGCTAAAAGTTTCAGTGCGTAAACCCGCAGGGAACACACGATAAATGGCATCTATTTTTTCAACATGGTAGCCATAGATGTCGGTGATCAGTTTAAATACAGTGTCTAAACTAACTTGTTTTAAATCTAATGAAATGTTGCCTGTCACATCAGGATGCACGGCAACAGAATATGGCGTGTCCTGCACTAAACCGGCAAAAAAGGCAGCCGCTTCAACGCCTTTAGCACTGATATCGTACTTTTCAGTTTCTATTAATGTTTGCTGACCCATTTCAGCACCTAACAAAGTATCTGCTACTGTGGGTGGCAATTCACTTAAAGGCGCAGGACTAGGCTGAGAAGCCGCATAAGTTTGAATATCATGGGCTAACGATTGTTCAACATGGCTATCTTTGGTTGATGAACAACTACTCAATACGCTGGTAAGCGCAAGTAGGGAAATTGTTATTTTTGGACAAAGTTTGATCATTTACTTGCCTGCTTATTCACTTGATCGTCCTTGTAAATTGACAATATCACGTCATCTACATTGCCTTGGGAATCAACTAAACGTACTTGTTTGTCGCTAATTTTTGTTATTGTCATACCGTCAATACCATCACCCGCTTTAACCACTTCACCATTTACCACTGCATACAAGGTGGAATTGCGTTTAAAAATGGCACTTAATCTAAAATTGCCGTTGCTGATTAATTCTGGGGCTAATTGCTGCACAATAACGCTCGGTGGTTTGGTAGGATCTAATCGTTTCGAGATTTTTTCGTCACCAAAAGCACCGCCTGTCATGACAAGGGTTAACGCCGCTAAGATTGTGCAAATCAACTTATTAATTAACACCGATAAATGCCTCGCTAGTACTAAGAGTAAATACCTCTAATTGGGTGATAGCTTTGGGGTGCTCACTGACTTTGTATTCCAAATGCCGCCAATAAAGCTTCCACCCTAGGTTTTCGGCATTTGTTAAAAAGTCTCTAGTATCTAAATAACCACCTTCAAAGGTGATTCGTATACCGTGTTGAAATAAAGTGTCGCCATTGCTCTTGTCAGTGAAAAGTGCTGTAGGTGCTATAGACTGCATTTCTATTAGCTTGAGCGACTTTGCTTTGTAGAACAGTTGCTCTAAAACCAAAGGCATCACTTGGGGCGACACTAATTGCCCCAATTCTTTATCAAATTGTTTTTCTAAGGTATCTAAACGTTGCTGGATTTGCTGGATATTAAGCTTAGTTTCTTCATCTGGGTCTAGACTCATTTGATGGAACAGTTCAAGCTTAGTAGCTTCCAAGGTTGCAAATTGACCTTCGATATTCTGTTGCTTTTTCGCAACCTTATCGATTTCAAGAATTTGCGGTTCAACTATCAATATGTAACCAACAAAGAGCACTAGCAGAGGGGCCGCAAAAAATATAATTTTACGTTCACGTTCGGCTAAACCATCATAACCCGCTGAGAGCTTTTGCAACGCTGACTGCTTAATTTCCGCCATCAACATCTCCTTCGCCCTGATCTGAATTGGTATTTTCAGTGACTTGCGCGTCTGCAGGCTGACTGGTCAACCTAAACATTAAAATGTCGTCAGTTCGCTGCACTATGGCATCAGCAAATTCCTGACCTTTAAAAAATCCAGTATTGCTAAGCTTGCTTATCCAATTTGGCAGTGCAGATGGATTGGAAAGCTGCCCTTTAATGGTTAAGTCATTTTCTAAAACAGAGAATGAAGTCAGCCAAAGGTCATTGGTATAACTATTTGAAAATGCGTCAAATAACTCTGAAAACGACTTGTTTTTTAAATCCGATATCGATTGAATCTTATTGACCAACAACTGATGCTGCGTTAGATCTTGAGTAAAACGATCTAACTTAGCTTTAAGTAACGGACTACCCGTGCGTTGGGCAAGTTGGGTACTTAACCCCGCAATCTCTTGCTCAACTTCGGAATATCTCGCCTGAGTAGCTTTCAATTGGTCTTTCTGCCCATTCAGCTGATATGAAAACCCAGCATATGCGATTGCTATCAGAAGCGCGCAGATGAGAGTGACAAAGGTCAAATGGGCTGCATTGAAAATTTCAAAATGAGGACGAAACTCTTGATGATAGAGGTTAATTTGATGCTTCATCAGTCACCTCTTTTTTATTCGTTTTCATCTTTTTATTAAAGTGAGTAAAGGCTGCACCTAAACAACTGAAACTCGCCATTTTAAAATTAAGCTCACCGGCACATTTAATATTGGGTAGAAAATTCTCACAAGATACGCCCATAGCAGCGCTTATTTTGTTTGCTAGAAATTCGGTATGCACGGTGTCCAGCTTTAGCAATACACGTTTTACAGGTGCTTGCCTTAACTGACTTTCAAAAAAGTCCATAGAACGCTGAATTTGCACACAAAGCGATTCAATAATACCCATATCTAATTCAGATTCAGAAAAGCTACCAATATTTTCAAAACCTTTTAGTTGGCGACTAAAATACAGTTTATTTTCTTTCACTATATTCAACACCACTTCTTCGCCGTGCTCTTGCACTAGAGTAATCACCGCATCTTTTGATGGCGGCGCTAATTGAGTGGTGGCAAACTCTTCCACAGAGACCGATTGCAAATTAAGCTCAGCTTTAAAAATTGCTTCACTTAACTTTTCTATTTCAGTTTTCGCTAATGCAACAACCAATAACTTATTCTGACCGGACACTTGCACAGGTAAATCTGCGTAGTCATAAACTAATTCATGATTTGTTCCGGCGATTTCTTGTAACGGCCATCGAATGGCGGCAAACAGATCTTCATCGGCAACATCTGGCCGATCAATCTGCATGACACGGTACCAATGCGCCGTCAAATTAAAGTAACAAGGAGCGCCTTGAAGTTTATTTTTTTTGACGTAATCCGCTAATGCATGTTGCCAATTTTTGTGAGAAAAACTGGCATCTAATTCCCAAACAACCCCTTCAGCGGTCTCTTTAAACGCACACAGCAATACCTGCTCGGCAGTAAATGCCAAGCCAACCGCTTGATATTTTGACGGTTTTAAAAATTTTCGCCGTATAACGTCTTTCCAGCTAATTTGCATTGATTCGGTCCGCTTGTATTTGGATAACGTTTGTTTTCATTCAACTAAATCCGCACAAATTTTTGACGCATTTTCATTAAATAAAACTATTTTTGAGGGATTTAGCAAAAAGGTTGCCAAGTGTTACTTTGATTATCGGCTTGAGAAAAAAATCTATGAGGAATAGTGAGCTTTTCTAGAGATGCTAATGTGTTTGAGAGCAGTCAATGTAATGTTTTAGTTTAAGCTTAATCACCACAGCACGGACCATGGTCTCTCTTAGACAAATTACTGTCTAAATGAAATTAACTACGAAGAGTTGGAACATTTTTATCAGAGCGCTCAACTTAGAACGTCCGCTTCTGAACAACCTCAGTTGCTACTTACATGACCTTGAATGCAAAAGCTTTAGTGCCTTTTCAGGATCCCCATCTTTAGCTCGTTCCTGAAATTGATAAAATGCCTCTCGTTCAGATATTGTGTTGTTAACCATAATGTCTATAGCTCTATTTATACTCACGTTCTGAGATTCTGCAAACTTAGCGAGTCTTTCTTTAGTTTTTTCGTCTGTTCGGTATGTAATAGTTGCCATATTTACTTTCTCCTCTTTTCTTGAAGAAACTGTTCAGGTGTAATTACGTTCCAGTGAAACTTTAATTCACCGCTAGTTAGATCCTTGAGGTTATAACTGATAATAAACTCAGCCTCACTCGCGACAGCAAGGTCGACAAGATGATTATCTGATTCGTCCTTCAAATTTGGTCGCCACAAATAATTGATGTTAGTCCATTCACAAACATGAAAAAAACCGTCCAAGATTTGATTAATCTCAATTTTTGTAAAACTGCTATTTTCAAATATCTTATCTCTACTGCTTACATCGAGATATTCGGAAAATAAAGCTGCTCCAATTTGAGGAATAATTTCTTTGGTTAAACACATTTCAATCACTTTGAAACTTGCTGAACTTCTACTAGGACTTAACAGCACATTAATGATGATATTCGTATCTATAACAACTTTCATGCAACGATGATAGCATATTTACTTCTTAATGCTATCACATTTTGGTTTTTGGTGTAGCAATTCGAAACAACGATCGACGTGTCATTAAATGTCTATAGTGGGATGTATACCGCAAAGCTGTTGGGCGTTTGGATTCTATTCGCACAAAGGACGGCGACATTAAAAATTTGAAGAGCACATTCCAAGCGTTGTTTTCGAAGAATTTTTGTCTTCAGTGACTATTCGCTAAGTTCCAGTTAACGTACTTTTAAGCCCTACAAACATTTTTGATGGGCACAAAAAGACAAATTGCTGTCCTAATGAAATTAACTACGAAGAATCGTCATCGTGGCGCAGGCCACGACCTCCTTGGAACTTA
>NZ_JBLWFH010000008.1:0-229606 GCF_050306235.1 Glaciecola sp. 1036
TTCTTCCTAAAAATGTCCAAATAATCCTTGATCTGAAAAGGGAGTCCATATACACGATGACGATTCTTCGTAGTTAATTTCATTATGACAGCAATTTGTCTATTTAAGCCTTCAGAGAGACTACTAACTTGTTCGCATTAAATAAATGCCTCTTCTTCTGAAAACTAGTGCTGGCAAAAGAATTTGTTATTTGTTACTAATATAGGAATCTGAAAAACGACCTGCTGGGTCGAGATTAAATCGTTAGATTTCACAATCTTAATGAGTGCTTTCCGTATTATCGCGGCTGCTGAACCCGATAATTATTAAAGGAAAGACAAATGTGTAAAAATAGAAATAGAGCCTGGAGAAGGTTTAACGATAGAGTCAACAAAGGAAAAGGCAAGGGTTCAAACGAGCTTAATAAGGCCGAAAAGAAATGGAAGCTATTGTATCTTCGTAAAAATAAATTAGCTCGAGCTAAGCAACTTGGATTCGACTATCCCATAAAAAGTAATAGACAACTTTTAGAACAGGAATTTCCTTCAGATGCAAAATAGTGTAAACCTACTATTTATCTGTAGTCGCAACCAATGGCGAAGCCCTACTGGTGAGGAAATCTGGAGAAAACGCCCTGGTTTCAATTCTCGCTCGGCTGGTACAAGCCCAAATGCTAGAAAAACGGTCAGTCCAGCGGATATCCGCTGGGCTGACTATATATTCGTCATGGAAAAGAAGCATAAAAATAGGCTTTTGGCCGAATTCACTCGCCTATTGGATTATAAACCTTTATTTGTTTTGGATATTCCTGATGAGTACAAACTTATGGATCCAGAGTTAGTCGATGAGCTTGACAGCAAAGTTTCTGAAATTTTGGATCGAAAAACGCCCACTTAACACCACAAAGAAATACAAGAAGACATTAAAACTAACCGCCAATCGGCGTAGCTAGGTACATATCTATTTAGTCCAAGCGATAAATTGTTCAGGTTGTGCGCATATCATGCCTTGCAAAAATATGTGGTCGCACAATAACCCCGAGATTGAAAACTGCACTACATAGTTAAGTGTTAGTCATAAAATATTTCTAAGTAAGACTATCAGTTACAGTTTTTCTTTTTGCGGAATAAAAGCAGCTTTAGGTGTAGCTAGCATCTGTTGCATCAGCAATTGAGCACTTAACTTCGCGATATGTGGAATTAACTTACGCTCAGTGTTATCACCTAATTCATAAGTTACTGCGTGCACACCATAAGTATCTGCAATGTACTGTTTAAATACGCCACGTCCAGGGCTTGAACCTGGACGCTCACGCACGGTAAAAGAGCCTAACCTTTGATTTTTCAGGGCGGCTAACCATTGCTCAGAGAAGTCTTTCGGCACCAAACCATAATCAGTCGGCATAGTATAAAATATATCTTGTTGGGTAGAATGAAAATCCAATGCAAATACAACACGCTGTCCGTTGGTAAGCAATCCATTTATATACTGGCCAATTGCAGTTGTTTCAGGTTGAGTAAATTTGCCCCAATCGCGATTTAAGTCTTTCCCGTTATTATTGTGACGCCAATTTCCGTTTGTTACGCCATCAGGATTTACCAGCGGCACAACTAGCAAATTAAAGCGCTCAAAAAATCTTTGGGTCAGTGGCTTAGTCTGTGCGAGCTTGTCTATAAATGCTTGCATTGCAATGGCACCAGTGACTTCAGGTGGATGCTGTCTGCCGATTACAATTAACCATTCGTTGTTAGTGTCTTGTTGAACAATCAGTCCATCAATAGGGCGTTGTTGGAATGATTTACCAATGTTAACTTTGGTGAAGCGTTGGGACGTTAGCACCGATTGCATCCATTCTTGGTAATCGTCCATGGTCAATAATTCTTGGCCCGAGACATAAACCTCTTGATCGGTAATATTCAGCGTCAGATGTAAATCAGCACCATCCATTTCAAAGTCAATAGTTTGCCAATGTTCACCATCAGTACTTATTTTGGGGACATAACGCTGGTTACTTTTAGGTGAATGAATCATTACCTCAATAGTGCTAGGAACCGTTTTAGCTGACACCTTAAAGGCGTACCAAGGGCTTGGATTAATAGGTTCATCTTCTGGTGTAGAGGTTACCATGAAGCGGTTATCGCCTAACTGCTTACAACTATCTAATTTTCCACCATCGAAATCTTTGGAGAATTGAATATTACCAAAATCACAGGCAAAGACTGGGGATGAGGCAATTAGAAAAAGTATAAGCAGAATCGGTGTTCGAATTAATTGCATGAAGTCTTTTTACCTTAATTGTTAACCTTTAATCATTGTGCTGGCGAAAATCACTTACAACTTGCCAACTTAACTTTTGTAGTGCCAATGCTTGTTCGGACGTTAAGCTCGAATGAAATATATTGCCTTCAGGGGATTTGTTATATAAAGCACCGTAAAACACACAAGCCGCCAAATATGTACCAGCTGCACTAGGATGTTTAAGTGTTTCACCATAGGCAATTTGTTTTTTACCATCAATTTCCGTCACTCCAGTAACATCAGGTACGAAAAGATTTATACTGGGCAAGGTTTTAGCTGCTTTATCAAATGCTAACCCTACAGGCACTAATAAAATGTTATTCCTTTGAGCGGCGTCTACATAGGCATTTTTTAATGACTCAGTCATTCCTGCGGTATCAGCATAAGACCAGGTCATAAATAAAATTGGTGACATGCCCTTTTCTTTTACTGTTTTAATCGCGGCATCTATTGCAGCCTGAAACTTTTTACGCTTATTTTTGCGAATGGGTTCATTGCTATGTCCTTGCAAGACCACAGCCTGCCAGCTGTCGTCTACTATCTGAAGATGCGCTTGTAACATGGGCAAATTTTCAAAAATATGCCCTCCGGACAGGGTTTGTAGTCTCAATCTATTTTCGCCGCGTTTCCATTCACCGGCAGCTCTTATCAAGCTGCCTAAATGATTATGAATGCCATTGTTATAAAAACTAAAACTGTTACCCACGAATAGTATCTTTTTAGGCGCAGGCTCAATTGGATCAACAACTGGATTTTGCGCTTTTTCAATTGCTTGTGTTGTGCAAGTAGTGACCATGAAACACAGGCTCGCAAAGATCAAAATTAACTTAAAAATGTTCAACATCTATTTCCTTACATTGTTAGGGTAAAAAGATCATAGGTGCCAACCAAACCGACACTATAGTAAGTAACACCATACCCACTAGATTGAGTACTACACCTGCTCTTACCATGTCTGGAATGGTGATAAGTCCAGAAGCAAATACAATGGCATTGGGTGGGGTAGCAACAGGTAACATAAAGGCACAACTGGCCGCCAAGGTAATTGGAATACATAGTAGTAAAGGCGATACATCTAGTTCTAAGGCAACGGCCGCGACTACAGGCAAAAATGTAGCTGCAGTAGCAACATTACTGGTCAGTTCGGTTAAAAATATCACTAAACCGGTAGCCGCAACAACTAACGCAAAGACACCAAAAGCACCTAATGGCATTAAGTTACTGCCCAACCAAAGTGCCAGTCCAGAACTAGATACAGCGGCAGCTAATGCTAGGCCACCACCGAATAAAATCAATACTCCCCAAGGAAGTCGTTGCACATTTTCCCAGACTAAAATCTGCTGTTGCTTTTTATCTCCGCTAGGTAATAAGAAAAGCAATAAAGCGGCTGTCATTACGATACCGGTATCGGAAAGAAAGTTAATGTCTAACCAACTGGATAACGGGCGTCTGATGATCCAAAAAATGACCACTAGCACAAATACAATGGCTACTCGTTTTTCGGCTTTGCTCATGGGGCCAAGCTCTTCACTAAGCGCTTTAAGATGCAGTTTTACTTCTTGGTTAGCAGGAATGTTGACGCTAAAAACGTATTTAGTCAGTATTATCCAAGCTAGAGGTAACATGACTAAAATTACCGGTAAGCCCAGCATCATCCAACTGGCAAAGGAAATTTGGATGTTGTAGTTTTCTTCTAAAAATGCTGCGAGTAAAGCGTTCGGCGGTGTGCCTATTAGCGTTGCTAATCCACCTATGGTGGCGGCAAATGCAAGTCCAAGCAACATTGCAATTTGAAAGGATTTTACTTCTTTTTCGGGTAAGTCACTGTTTTGCTCAGCAATCATATTCGCAACTGACATAGCAATGGGCATCAGCATCATTGTGGTGGAGGTATTTGTCATCCACATGGAAAGCAGCGCAGCTACCAACATGAATCCACCGATTAAATAGCGACCATCGGTGCCAGTAATAGATAGTATAGCCAGTGCAATGCGCTTATGAAGCATCCAACGCTCTACTGCTATTGCCAAGATAAAAGCGCCCAAAAATAAATAAATGATGGGGTTGGCGTAACTAGCTGTGGTATTCCCCATATTTTCAATACTAAGAAATGGAAACATGACCACGGGTAAAAACGCGGTTACGGGCACTGGGACGGCTTCAGTGGCCCACCATACCGCCATCCATAAGCCGACAGCGGCAACTCGCCAAGAAGCGACTTCCATCACTACTTGCGAGCCATCAAAAAACATCATCGCAGCAAATATCAAGGGCCCTAAAATTAGGCCAATATTCTGATAAGTCGCTCGCGCATGACGCGTGAGTAACGTATTTTGCATTATTTTGATCCTTGTTGTTTTACAAAAAATGGGCCTGCAATAACAGGCCCTGTAAAGAGATCATTTGTTTAGAAGCTAGCTCTTACGTCTATGTAATAGCTACGACCGTAATCTTGGTGGGCATCGGAAAAATAACCAAAATAACGATCCGCCAAAGGCGCTCGTTCATCAGTTAAATTAACCACACCAAAGCGAACACGAGTGGCCACATCGTTTACATCAAAACGATAGTCCAGGGTTGCATTAAAGGTGGTCATTGATGGAATGACATAACGGGTGCCATCGTCTAATGTTAGCGAGCTTTGATAGAAACTGCCTACTCGATTACCACTTAAAGACGCTCCCCAATCTTGATAGCGCCATGATACGCGAGCAGAATGGCGTTGCTCTTGATTACCGTCACGACCAATCAGATCAGCAAAACCGTCAACCGGTATGCTTGCTGGGATGAGACCACTTTCAGCAGCTTCAACAAGACGTGCAGCTTCGCCGCCTGCTTCCTGCTCAAACTTATCGAGGAAAGAACCGTTGTAGCTGAATTTGAAACGCCCGATATCAGTTTTAACATCGTAGTACACACCAATATCATAGCCAGCAAGTTTACGAGTATCTAAGTTAGCATAATTATCATCGATGAATTCTACTGCACCTGCTGGACAAATCCCTGCTGCTAAGTAGATAGCCGCTTCATCGTCAGCTGCCGTACCTCTAGATACTGCCGGGTTAAAGGTAGCACCATCACAACTTGCGGTTCCTGCCTCAAGTCTCAAAAGTAAGTCGAGAACAGTGTGGTTTTCTTCGCCGAATAAGCCAATGGTGTTTTCTTTTTCGATAGACCAGTAATCGACAGTGATGGTCAAATCATCAATTGGCGCAAGCACAATACCTAAATTAGTATTGGTTGATTCTTCTGGAATCAGATTTTGACTACCTTGAGCTACACGTTGAGTCGAGTTGCTACAATCTAAGGTATCTTGATCAGGATCACCGCCATTTTCCGCCGCATATAAACAGGTATAATCGGTTCTAGTATTGCTTCTAACTACAATGCTCTCATTTATGGTAATTAAGTTAGGTGCTCTAAATGCCTCTGACCAAGAACCACGTAACAAGAACGCCTCATGAGGTTGCCAGCCAAAAGCAACTTTACCTACGGTAGTGTTACCCACATCAGAAAAATCTTCGTAACGAATTGCGGCTTGAACATCTAAGTTTTCAAGTACGGGTATTTGTAATTCAGCGAATAAGGAGATGACATCACGTTCACCACTACTATCCGGTGTTGGACTTGAATTTACAACGTCAGATACGAACGGATAGGTGTCACCTTCATAGTCTGTAAAAACGATAGTGCCATCTAAGCGTGGATCTCGATCATCTAAGAAGGATTCTTCGCGATACTCTGCGCCCGCTACAAAACCTACAGGACCGGCAGGAAGTTGGAAGATTTCTGGAGTAGAAATTTTGAAATCTAAGGTAGTCAATTCAGTCTCATTTAAACGGACCACATCAACCAAGGCTCGTTCAATATTTGAATCAACGCCACCGCTAAACGGATTATAAGCTTCTGGGGTAGGATCAAATAGTGCTTCAGCCATCAGAATGTTGGATACACGATTATGTGTTACATCGTCCTTAGTCGCTTTTGAATGGCTGAAGGCACCTTCCCAGTCCCAATCACCAAAATAGCCTCTAAAGCCTTGTAATATGCGGTAGGTATCACCATCGTTATCAACAATTCTTGGTAATTCAGCAAAGCGATAGTTATCAATAATTAGTTCTAAACCTGAACATGGCACATCTGGAATAAGATCATCCGCTAATCTGTTAGGTGAACCGCAAGGGCCAAAGGGGTTATAATAATTTTCAGCGCCAACTCTTAACTTTGACGCAGTGAAAGAGGCAGAAGGGTGGCGTCTCAAATTGGTTTTTGATTGATACCAAGAAAGTTCGGTGAAGCTTTCAACGCCATTTTCGAATTCGTGATTTACAAACAAGAAGATGTTCGCTCGTTCTAATTCAGAACTTAAGTCTCTATCTGCATTCAAATTTAAGCGGTAGGTCCCTTGACCGTCGATAGCGCCACATGTGGTAGCATTTAGTACGTACTGACAGCGTTCATCACCTATGGGATAGGTCTCAAATTCACCTGAACTGTCGGTAAAAATATTACGTAGACCTGAAGACGTAGCACTTGACACCAAGTCAAACTGTCCAAACAAAGAGTTTGCGGTATCATTTCGAAAAGCGGTATCTCCAAACCAAGGCGAGTCTTCAGGTACACGGTCCCTAAAGTCTGCATTGGCCCATCTTGGATCGTCTTGAGAATTTACGCGGTCACGCTGGTAATAATTGGCAAAGACACTGACGTTAGTTTTGCCGTCGTTAAAATCCTTACCCCACTCGACAGTTAATCTTTGAGTGTCTCTAGGAATGTTATCGTATTCAGTCCATCGACCAGACACGTTAAAGCCGACAAAGTCTGACTTGATAACATGATTTACTACGCCTGCTACCGCATCTGCACCATAAATCGCCGAAGCACCATCACGTAATACTTCTACTCTATCAAGACCTGTTACCGGAATTGTATTGACGTTCACTGAATTAACAGGAACAAAACTACCACCTACCTCTTCGGTTTGATAAGAAGCCGCATTAACCATGCGTCGACCGTTTAGAAGCACTAAAGTGTTTCCGGTACCCAAGTTTCGTAAATTATATGCGCCAACATCACCGCGAGCGGCATTTACGCCACCGGCAATGTTTTCAGCTTCACTAAAAAAGTTTTGACCGTTCTCTGGAATAAACTGTAAAAGATCATCTAGTGATTCAACGCCTAAATTTCCGATGTCTTCTGAGCCAATAACGGAAACCGCAAGTGCTTCTGATACTTGGGCATTTTTAATATTCGAACCAACAACTGAGATTTTCTCTACTTCTTCGTCTTCGTTGAGTTCTTGTTCTGTTATATCTTGGGCGTAAGCAGTACTGGTACAAGCAAAAGCGATGGCTAATGCGACTTTATTTAAGGTTCTATAATAAGTGTGTTTTAGACCTGTGTTCATTGAGCGTCCTTCCTGTTTTTATTGTTCGCAACAGGTGTAACGCATGAAAAATGAAAATCCCCTATTAAAACGTAAAGAAATTTTGAAAAAAAATTAAAAAGCGAAGAAAACGCCTAAAGTAATGATGGCTAACGCAGTGTTATAAACCCAAGTTGGCGCGCTTAATTCCTCATAGGTATTGGAAAACACTTGTGGGGCGATATCATTAGAAACAAGCACAGGTTGAGAAAAACTCTTGTGAGGAAATTGCACGACTTCGGTTCTGTCTATGAACTTCTCAAACTCGGACATAACCGCCGATTTTGCCCAAACTTCAGACATTTGATAAAACGCAGCTTGGTGCTTGGGGTTTCGGGATAGCCACTGATTAAAAGACTGTTGCATATGCTGGAAGTCGGCAGCACTTAAGCAGTTTTGCGCGAACTCTTCGTCAGAGCGATCCAGTTTTACTAGCCATTGGCTAGCTTGATCCAAGACGTCTTCGTCTATTTGATAACCCGTCCAGTCATTTAAATTCATATTTAGCCTGATACCACTTTTCTAACAAAACTTTTTTGTGCTTTTTTATCGACTACAAATTGGCGACATAGTTTCATGCCTTTAGCTAGGTGGTTCTCGACGGTTTTGACAGAAATTTGTAATTCATTAGCGATGTCATTATAAGATTTTCCATGAATCTTTCGCCGAACAAAAACCTCTCTGCAAATAGGGGGTAAATGGTTAATTGCAGATAACATCAAGTTAGACATATCTTGTTTTATGACGGAAGTTTCAATCGACTCTATCATTTGTTCTTTTTGACTCAGATGTTGTTGATATTTATGTCTGACTTCAAGATGACGGAGGCGGCTAATCGCAGTATTTTTAGCTATTCTAAATGCAAGCGGAATCAAGTTCTCAAGCTCAGCTTTGCAACAACACTGGGAAAACTTGTCTTCAACTAGGGTGAAGATTTTTAATAAACTTTCTTGGGCAATTTCTTCCGCTTCCTGCTTGTTAGCACAGGTAGCTGTTAACATTCTCACTAACCTAGGAAAGGTTTGATTGTGCAAATCGTTAAAGAGTTGCTCGTTACGTAGGCGGTATTCTATTTTCATTTTTTTATACTTTTTGCTTTACAAAAATGATGTCTAACCCTGCCTTAGTGATTAGACTACTTATAATTTGTGTTATTAACTAATCATTAACATACTACAAAACTAATCTTAGCGCCCAGAAAAATTTTATTTAGCTGGGAAAAAATTAATGGCGAGTTTGGAGCTAGTGGATTGGCATACTTGATCTATGCGTCTTCGGAGTGTCATTATGGGACGTAGGAATATGCCTGCATAGATAGTAAAGTTAAGGCTAAATTTATGATTAGAGACAACTGAATGGATAATTGGCAATCACTTTCTCATATGTCCAAGCTCTTGGATATCATGCAGCAGCTAAGGGATCCAGACAAAGGTTGTCCTTGGGATAAACAGCAGACCTTTTCTAGCATAGTGCCTTACACCATTGAAGAAGTGTATGAAGTGGCAGATGCAATTGCCAAAGGCGATATGGTTGAAATAAAAGACGAATTAGGCGACCTACTGTTCCAAGTTGTTTTTTATGCTCAATTAGGGCATGAAGAAAATGCATTTGAATTTGACGACATTGCTGGTGGAGTGTGTGAAAAATTAATTCGCCGTCATCCGCATATATTTGGCGACGAGGTACAACAAAATGCCGAAGCTGTAAGTCAACGCTGGGATGAAATTAAGCGTCAAGAAAAGTTAGTCAAAGGGATACCAGAAAACAACAGTATTTTAGATGACATCCCCCAAGGAATGGCACCTTTATTACGCGCCGAAAAAATTCAAAAGCGATGTGCAAAAGTTGGCTTTGATTGGGATGACGTATCCTCTGTATTTGCAAAAGTACGAGAAGAAATTGTTGAAATTGAACAAGAGATAAACCATTCCAGGGTTACTCAAGAAAAAGTGGTAGAAGAGGTAGGCGATCTTTTATTTGCTGTGGTGAATCTGTCTCGTCATTTAGGTGTAAATGCTGAAACCGCATTAATCAATGCGAATCAGAAATTTAGTCGTCGATTTGGCGCAGTAGAAAAACAATTTGAAGATGCTAACTTAGTGCTTTCAGAGGCTAACCTAGAACAAATGGAGTCAGTCTGGCAGTCGGTTAAATCGTTAGAAAAAAAACAACAATAGCTGAGCAAAAAGGAATCAGTAGAAAGTGAAAGTTGTCGTCCTAGATTTTGAATCTTTAGCGCCGGATAAATTGGATTTATCTAGTTTGGATAAGTTGCAAAAAAGCTATGGTTTGCATATTACATACTTCGATGCCACTGCGCCTGAGCAAGTTATCGAACGAGCGACTGACGCACAAATTATCTTGGTTAATAAAGTGCAATTGACTAGAGCAACGCTTTGCAAACTTTCCAAACTTAAATACATAGGGGTACTAGCAACTGGTACGAATAATATCGACATGGAATATTGTCAACAAAACGATATTCAAGTCAAAAATGTTGAGGGCTATGGCACCAGTTCGGTTATCCAACACGCATTTACGCTACTACTTAACTTATCTACCAGTCTTATTCAATACGCTAATGATGTGCAGCATGGGAAATGGCAAAAAAGTCGCCAGTTTTGTTTTCTAGACTATCCCATTAACACCCTAGAGGGCAAAACCATTGGCATTTTAGGCTATGGAGAGTTGGGGCAAGCAATGGCTAGCATCGCCAGAACTTTTGGTATGAAGGTTATTGTGCTCAATCGACCAGGTAACCAAACTTCATCGGCAACAGATGATGTGACGCGAGTTCCTTTTTATCAAGGGCTTGAGCAATTGGATGTACTCAGTTTGCATTGTTTACTATCAGAGCAAACAAAAGAGATTATTGATCGAAAAGTGCTATCCGCAATGAAACCTTCAGCTTTTCTAATCAACACCGCCAGAGGCGGCTTGGTAAATGAAACTGACTTAGCCCAAGCTTTACAGAACAAAGAAATCGCAGGCGCTGGTTTAGATGTACTGTCTACTGAACCTCCGAACCAAGATAACCCCCTATTGCAGATCAGTTTACCTAATCTGATCATAACGCCCCACACTGCATGGGGAGCAGTTGAAGCCCGACAGAAATTGCTTCACTTAGTTGTTGGAAACCTAAAAGATTGGCTTGAATCAAGGAACTAGATGATGATTATTACGGATGCTGAAAAGGAGTTTTTGTCCGGGCTAGAAACAGCCAACGCCTATTGCTGTACTACAGATGCTCATGGTGCTCCCTCAGTTATAAGGGCTGAGTTAATTAAAAAAGTGCTTTTAGGCATTCCTATCGATGGTGTTGTATATAAACTTTCGCGAGCAGGCATCACACTTGAAAAAGTTACCATTGAGGGACGTTTAGATCTCGATAATATTGATTGTGTTGAAAACGGGAAAGTTCCTTCATTAGAATTCAAAGATTGCTTGTTTAATGGAGGCTTTAGCGCCAATAACGCCCAACTATCTCGACTAGTGTTGAAGCGTTCAGTGTTTGCTGGGGATTTTTCAGATACAGCTACCGTTTCGTTAGATAATTGTCGTATCGACGGTACCTTAAATTTGAACGCTATTGGTCCGGTCGATGATCAAACCTATTGTTGGGTCAATGCACGAGATGCCCTTATTGATGGAAGCCTGTTACTTACCGACGCAAATCTTCATTGCCCTAAACGAGATCTATTAACCTCCAAGCAAACCCCTCGTTATGCGTTAAATTTACTCAATGCCAAGGTCAGTGGGGACATTGAAGTAAAGGAAGGGCTCACAGCCATTGGCGGTATTAAATTAAGAAATACCCTAGTTGAAGGTGATGTTTGGCTCTTGGGAAGCAAGCTAGTAGCGGGTGAAGGTTATGCCTTATTGGCCCAGGGCGCTCAAATT
Source organism: Glaciecola sp. 1036 (assembly GCF_050306235.1). Lineage (NCBI taxonomy): Bacteria > Pseudomonadati > Pseudomonadota > Gammaproteobacteria > Alteromonadales > Alteromonadaceae > Glaciecola > Glaciecola sp. 1036. The sequence continues at coordinate 11,603 of NZ_JBLWFH010000008.1, forward strand.
AAAGGCGGATTGAGTTTAAAACCCAGTGTGCATAGCTTGGATAAATCCTCTGATGAAAAAGAGTTGATTAATAAAAGCGAGCTTGAAGGAGGTCTAAACTTTTTTGGTGCAAGTATCGATAGATTACTCGAAATAAGAGGTATTCAAGTAAGACCTTCAGCAAAGCAAATTGATGACGAACAGGGCGTTTCTATATCTTTCAACCAAATTAAACTGGGAGACGGCTTAGTAGTGGGGTCTTTTGTCACTCAACATTCCATGGTCCAAATGAAGACTCCCTTAGCAATAACAATATCCCATGCGTCTATAAAAGGTGGTGTATATATAGCTGGAGTTAAGGTGGATAGAGCGGATAAAACATATTCGCTGGTGATGCAAAATACGTCAATAACAGGTAATTTTGTATCTGAGCATGTGCTCTTCAAAGGTCAAATTATTAGTTCTGAATTCGCCGGTTACATGCAAGTTTCTGATTGTACCATCGGAGGTTATTGTTTTATTCAAAACACAAAAATTGGAGATGAAAATTCAGTTTCTATATTAGATTTTCAGCGAAATACAGTTCAAGGTATTGGGGAGTTGCGCAATGTTGATCTTAAAAAATCGCTTGATATGAGAAACTCAGTTTTTAATTCAGGACTATCCATTCGAATAAAACGCCATACAATTGATACTTTTATAGAAACTCGGTACTGCCAACTTGACTTAAGAAGTATTAAAGTCGCCGGTAATCTTTTTATCAGTGCTGATACCCAGCATTTAGGGTTAACCAAATCGGAAATTGATGGCTATTGTACTTTGGAAGCTACTATAAGCGGCAGTTTCTATGCACAAGAAGCCATAATTAAAGGTTCATTCGAACTCAACAATGTCAAGTTTAGAGGCTTCGAAGGGAACGAGGATAGTGAGGAACAAAACGAGTTTTTATTAACGCGCTGTCAAATTGGTCAAGCGCTGATGTTTAACAATCCAATGAAAGTCAATTTTGACGATATTATCCTCAAAAATGTAAGGCTTTATCCAAGCCTTTGTTATCCTAATTATTATTATTGCGAGGCTGATTATTCAGGTAATTTTACCGCGGATGATCACGAAGGAAGTGCTTCTTTCTTAGTTAGAAAAGACAAGCCATTAAGTAAAGAGAATTTAATTTTATGTAACAGTAATTCAAATTTGTTTCATTCATTAAATGAACAAAATGAATTGGACATATCAACGGAAGAAAAAGCCAAAGACTATATTAAATTATTTTGTGCAAATATTTGGGCCCAAAAGGGGGCCTTTGTAGTTTTTGAATCCGCAAATCACTTACCAAAGGAATATTTAATAAAGACAGATGCTGGTAGAGATTTATCTGAAATAGAGCCTTTAAAGTCGATACCTTTGGCCAGCGACGAGGCAAAAGAAATTGATAAAAATAAAGTATTGTCACCTTCAGATCGCTACTTATTCAGGGCTTACACAAGATATGGGAAGGATATTTTTTTATATTATTTTGTGATTCAAGAGACAAATTATCTGGTATGCGTTTCAGAAACAACGGTTTTTACTTTTGATGAAAGAGCGACCCCAAAAACCATTGCTCCCTTTAGAATTAAAAGCGAATCTTTTACCCGCCCTTCGCTATACACAGAAAATGAGCCGGATAACGAGATAATAACGGAAGAAGAAAGAGAGCAGTTATTAACCTTAATAAATCAGAAACTAGCGCAAGAATTAAAAGCCTCAGGGTTAGGAACTGCATATGTAGATTTAAGTGATACATCAGTGAATCAACTAATTGATGATGATGGTCAGGCTTGGGGTAAAGACATCACCCTTAAACTTACCAACTTTACCTACAATAGATTTAACGACAGTGAATTAACAAAAGATAAGCCTTGGTCCATATGGCATAAATTTACTTTCTACCTAACAACTAAACGAGCGAACTTTGTTCGAAATCTGTCTGAGGTATTTAATAAAATCGGCTTTGTACACCTGAGCAATGAGTTAGCGTCAAATAAGTGGGCGATAAAACCGCTAAAGCCAGAAAAAACGCCGATTAAAAGTCGCATAAAACATCGATTGAACTGGTTAAGTTTACAATACACAAAACCGGCTGCAAAGAAATCGAACAGGTTGATCCGGTTTTTAAAATGGGCTCCCTTTCTGAATGCCGAAGATGAGCCGAGAAAAGTCAATTTATGGCAATTCCAAAGCTTTCCCTATATTCAAGCTGCCGCAACTTTTCGCAAAGAAGGTGTACACGAACTAGCGCGGCAAATTGATTATGAGGCACATAAATATTCGAGTTTAAAATATGCTAAGAATGCCGGTTATTTAAGTCCTTTAGTATATTTCTTGCACTATTTATACAAAATATCTTCTAAATTTGGATTGTCTCCCAATCGGGTATTTTGCTGGTTGTTAGCTTTCATCCTGGTGGGGGGATTAATGGTGGAAGTGGCTAATCAAAAAGGTGTTATGGTGATGGAAACAGTTACTGTTAATCAATTAAACTCTACTTCAGATACTAGTTTTACATCAACCGAAGATGCACAATTTCCTGTGCTTCCATGTAACCGAAATATTCAGCCTATACTTTACGCCGCAGACATATTTTTACCTTTGATAGATTTAGGTCAGGAAAGACGGTGTACCTTGGGAACACCTAGTCTGATGGTAGAAAAACCTCAATTTACCCAGCATGGCTCTTTGATATCCACTGTTGAGGCTTCTTTATCTTCCCATACACCTTCGAGTTTGAGTTTTTGGCAGTGGGCACGCTCCCTTTACAGCATCTTGGGTTGGGTAATGCTGTCTTTATTTATATTTGCCTTAACTAACCGATTGCGCTCACCAGAAATCCACCGAAGGTAAAAGCGATATCGTTATAAAAAGCGAATTTGTAAAAATTCTGTTACCAATAATCGAAACGAGGTTAACAAATTCTATAATTTTTCTATTTTTTAAATAGATTAGCCTATGCATAAATCTGGTTAACACAGTGACTAGTTGACACTGTGGTTAAATCAATGTCTAGGAAGATCTATGAGAATGTGGTCTGTAAAACAAATTGCGATGGCGCTATTGGTAACATTTAGTTTGTCATCGTTGGCATCTGAAAAAACCATTAAACTCAATGATTTGGATTACTTTGAAACGCGCGGTTTAAATGTCCTTGTATACAGCAACTGGTACAACGGACTTTTCAGTGATTCTAAAATAAGTGGCGTGGAATTTATTCATCATGGCATACGCACGGTAACCAATGGTGATGTGCGGTTGAATGCAACACCTGAACAATGGGATCCAATTCCTGCGTTTATCGAACGAAAAATCGACCGAGATGAAAACAGTATAGAAGCCTTTCTACATTATCCCGATTATGGCTTTGCGTTTTCAGTGAAAGTAGTGTCGCTAGATGATCATTTTACATTGTCAGTTCACCTGCCTAAAAAGCTACCGCAAGCCTTGGAAGGGGTCGCTGGTTTTAACTTAGAATTTTTACCGACAGCCTACTTTCATAAATCTTTTATAGCAGATAATCAGTTTGGTGCGTTTCCTATTTATCCAAGCGGCCCTAAAGAACAAAATGGAATTCAGGCACCGACGCCTTTGGCTAGTGGTCATCATCTAGTATTAGCGCCCGAGGATGCTAACCGCAGAGTAAGTATTGAATCCAAAGATGTAGAACTGGCGTTGTATGACGGTCGCAGCAAAGCACAAAATGGTTGGTTTGTTGTTCGCTCTCTTTTACCTGCTAATAAGACGGGCAAGGTATTGGAATGGAAGCTAAGTGCTAGCACCCAAGAAAACTGGCTTAGAGATCCTGTCATTGCCCATTCTCAGGTGGGTTATCACCCTAATCAGAATAAAGTCGCCGTAATTGAATTGGATAAACATGCACAGTTAGGTGCTAAGGCAAGTCTATACAAAGTAAATAAAAGCGGTGAGAAAACCTTAGTGGCATCGTCTTTGCCTGAGTTTTGGGGGCAGTATAAACGTTATCAGTATGCAAAATTTGATTTTAGTCAGGTGACTGAATCTGGTATTTATCAGCTTCAATACGATAACGTGATTACTGCACCTTTTAAAATTGCTAAAGATGTTTACGAGCAAGCTTGGCATCCAACACTTGATGTATTCTTCCCAGTGCAAATGGATCATGTATTAGTCAATGAGGCTTACAGAGTATGGCACGGGGCATCTCATTTAGACGACGCTTTACAAGCACCTGTAAACCACGAACATTTCGATTTGTATGCTCAAGGTCCAACTACGGATAGTCCTTACCAGCCTGGTGAACATGTGCCCGGTTTAAACATAGGTGGCTGGTATGATGCGGGTGACTACGATATTCGCACCCAAACTCAATACCGTGCGGTACAGGGCTTAGTTGAGGTGTGGGAGCAGTTTAAACCTTTGCGCGACACTACTTTGGTTGACTATGACCGCAAGTATGTAGATTTACACGTACCTGATGGCAAACCTGATATCTTGCAACAAATAGAACATGGGGCCTTGGCGTTATTGGCGCAGCACCGTGCCTTTGGACGCGCGATTAATGGCATCATAGTACCTGATATTTCCCAATACACCCATTTAGGTGATGGCTTGACCATGACGGACAATCTTATCTATAACCCTGATATGTCACCATTGGAATCCGATGGTAAACAAAGTGGTGTGTTTGATGATAGATGGGTGTTTACAAGTCGATCATCAGCCGTCAACTACGGTTCTATTGCTGCATTGACTGCTACCAGCAGAGCCTTGGCAGAGCACAATCCTGAGCTGGCAAAAGAAGCTCAAGATACAGCCTTAGCTGCTTGGAATGAAGAGCAATCCCATCCGCCATTTACCTTTCGTCATGGAAATACCACCGGCGGTCCACTAGAGGCTGAAAAACTTAAAGCGGCGGCAGAGTTATTGATCACAACTAACTCATCTGAATTTGCTCAGGCTGTAAATGATTTATGGCCGGAAATCGAGGAAAATTTTGCCATGCATATAGGCATATTAGTGCGAATTTTACCTTTGATGGATGAGGCTTTTCAGGGCAAGATAAAAAACCTTGCACAAACGTATATAAAGCAATTGGAAACCCCTGAAAATCCGTTTGGAGTTACCATCACCGAAGGTGGCTGGGCGGGTAATGGGTTTATTATTCGTCAAGCAATTAATCATTATTATCTACATAAAGCTTTCCCTGAGTTGGTATCTCCAGAAGCCGTATTCAGTGGTTTAAATTATCTTTATGGCACTCATCCAGATTCGGATATTTCCTTTGTTTCTAATGTAGGCACACGCTCTAAACAAGTTGCCTATGGCATGAATCGAGCGGACTTTTCATTTATATCAGGGGGTATTGTACCTGGTGTGCTGATTTTGAAGCCTGATTTACCTGAAAATAAAGAAGATTGGCCATTTTTATGGGGCGAAAATGAGTATGTGATTAATTTAGGGGCTTCTTATATTATGTTGGTGCATGCCACTAATGATCTAGTGAATAGGGCAAAATAGTATGACATTTTTTATCAATTTTTCTCGTCAAGGGAAATGCGCAAAAAGGAAACCCAATAATGAAATCAATTTTAGTCGCTTTAATTGCCGTGGTAATGCTCACAATGAGTGGTAATAGTAAGGCTGAACAAGAAGTAATAGCACCAGGTGGATTTGTTCACAGTGTTTACTTTTGGTTGAACAATCCTGAAAACCAAGAAGACAGAGATGCTTTTCTTCATCATCTGACTACCTTTATCGATAACTCAGATTATGTAAAAACTAAGCATATAGGGGTTGTTGCACCTTCTGGTCGAGGCGTGGTCGACAGTAGCTATGATTATACCTTGGTGGTGACTTTCGAAGATAAAGCGGCTCAAGATGCTTATCAAGTCGAACCTGTGCACATTAAGTTTGTGGAAGACGCTCAACATCTGTGGTCAAAAGTCGTGGTTTACGATTCCACCAGTATTTTAAAGGACTAATAAGAGAGCATTATGGTGAAATGGATGGTAACGGCAGTTCTCGTTTTATTGAGTTTACATGCCTCAGGGACTGAAAATTCTTTAAAAGACGCTTATCAAAACGCATTCAAAATTGGCGTTGCCGTCAATGAAGACATAACCTCAGGAAATAATTCCAAGGCGCAAGATATTGTTGTTCGGCATTTTAATACAGTGACCGCTGAAAATGTCTTAAAAGCCGGGCCTCTAACTGAATCAGGGCAATATAATTGGGCGGCTGCAGATGCTTTTGTTGAATTTGCAGAAGCTAAAGATATGTTCATTATTGGCCATACTTTAGTGTGGCACAATCAAACCCCCAACTGGTTTTTTACCAATCAAAAAGGCGAACCTAATACGCCAGAACAGCAATTAGCCCGAATGCGCGAGCACATTAAAACAGTTGCAGGTCGCTACAAAGGACGCATTCACGCATGGGATGTGGTAAACGAAGTCATTGACAACGATGGCAATTATCGACCTACCACCTGGGTGAATGCTGTTGGCAGTGGCGATGAAATGGTCAAAGTCGCGTTTCGATATGCACAGGAATTTGCGCCTGAAGCTGAACTTTATTACAACGATTTTAATGCTTGGCGCCCCGCAAAAGTGAAAGGCATAGTGCGTATGGTAAAAATGCTGCAAGACGCTGGTATTCGTATCGATGGCATTGGTATTCAAGGTCATTGGGGATTGAATTTTCCGAAAAACCAATACATTGAAGAGGCTATCGATGCATATGCAGCCTTAGGTGTAAAAGTCATGATTACTGAACTTGATGTCGATGTACTGCCACTTACCAAAGAAGGACAAATTATTGGGACAGGTATGTTACATCCGCAGTTTCAGCTAGAAGAGTTTGAAGTATTTTTAGATCCCTATAAAGAGGGATTACCTGAAGAGGTGGAACAGCAATTAGCAGATCGTTACGCAGAGCTTTTCGGAATTTTTTATAAAAAGCGCGACAAAATTGATCGCGTAACCCTTTGGGGAGTCGATGACAGTATGAGTTGGAAAAATGGTTACCCTATCGCAGAAAGAACCAATTATCCGCTCTTGTTCGACCGTAATTTCAAGGCAAAACCGGCGTTTCATTCCGTCATCATTATCCCAACAATGGACCCCTAAATAATGGAGCCGTAGTTCATTTAAATAATGGAGCCGTAGTTCATTCTCACCATACTGCGGAATTTCCGTTGTCCATTTGAGTGAAAGGTGAGAATGAACTACGGCTCCATTATTTAAATGAACTACGGCTCCATTATTTAGGGGTCCATTATTTACAAAATTTGTAGGATAAAAAATGAAAACAAAAATCATTCTGGTATTGGCTTTTTATCTGGTGTTATCAGGATGCAGTGAACTGCTTGCTGATAGCAATGGGGAGGTTAAACTACCGAATCGTCCCGTTGGAGCTGCCGTAAGCCATGAGTATCCTAACTTGTTTGTGCAAGTGACGCAGCGTTCTCCTGAGCAAGTGCGAGCTAAAATAACGGCCGCCTATCAACAATTGTTTTTTGGCGATCCTAAAACCCAAGCAGTTTATTATCCCGACGGAAGTAATGCGTACGGTGAAAAAGCTTATATTTGGGACGTGAACAGTAATGATGTGCGTTCTGAAGGCATGAGTTACGGCATGATGATAGCTGTGCAAATGAATGATAAAGCAGTATTTGATGCACTTTGGAACTGGTCATTATCTCATATGTACAATGATGCCGATGAACATCCCGCCAAGGGCTTTTTTGCTTGGAGTGTTAGTACACAGGGAGAAAAGTTAGATGAAATGCCTGCACCCGACGGTGAAGAGTATTTTGCTACAGCTTTGTATTTTGCATCCAAGCGTTGGGGCGATGGCAAAGGTATTTACGCTTACTCTCTCTGGGGCGATAAAATACTGCGTGACATTTTGCATCGCGAATCCATAACTGGTCCTACAAATCGCGGTGAAATGACGGCGATAAATCTATTTGATAAAGAGCACAAAATGGTGCGATTCACTCCTGATGTGGTGAATTCTGAGCGCACAGATGCTTCCTATCACCTGCCTGCTTTCTATCAGATTTGGGCAAAAGTAGGTCCTGAAAAAGATAGGGATTTTTGGCAGCAGGCTACTCAGGTGAGCAGGGACTATTTCAATCAGGCTTCTCACCCAGACACAGGGTTAACCCCTGATTATGGCAATTTCGACGCCACACCTTGGGCGGCATCATGGCGTCCTGAAAGTGTGGATTATCGCTATGATGCTTGGCGAACCGCAATGAATTGGTCGGTAGATTGGAGCTGGTGGAAAGCTGATCAGCGACAAGTCGAGTTGAGCAACCGCTTGCAAGCCTTCTTTGAATCTCAAGGCATGGATGAATATAAGAGTTTATATACGCTGGACGGAAAACCTCTGGGTGGTGGCCAAACAACTGGAATCGTGGCAATGAATGCTACTGCGAGTCTGGCCGCCGATCATCCGCGCAGGCAGAAGTTTTTAGCGGCACTTTGGGAACGTCCAATTCCTACTGGACCTTATAGATACTACGATGGCATGTTGTATATGATGGCGCTGTTGCATTGTAGTGGTGAATTTAAGGCCTGGTATTAAATTAAAACTGAGACTACTCAATGGAAAGAGAAGCATGCGAATTTTTGTTTTTACTATACTATTAAGTTGGGCAATGAGTGCTTGGTCGATTGATGACCAAGTACGCACAAACCTAGCCTATACTTCAGATTCAAACCCTCAACCAAATGTGCCACAAGGTGAGTTAATTGGTCCTTTAGAATTTCACAGTAAAATTATCCAAAATACGGTGCGTAGATATTGGATTTACGTTCCATCACAATATCAAGCTAGCACACCAGCCAGTTTGCTGGTGTTTCAAGATGGTCAGCGCGCTAGTAACCCTAACGGCTCTTTGCGTGTGCCACAGGTGCTTGATAATCTTATTGCTAAGGGCGCTATTCCAGTCACAATCGGATTGTTCGTCACACCAGGCAACACCAGTCAAACCTATCCTGACAACTTAGGAATGAGTAACCCTAATCATCGTTGGCAAGAATATGATGTATTGACCGATGCTTATGCACGAATGTTGATCGAAGAGCTTATTCCGCTCGTCGAGAAGGAGTATGCACTTACTAAGGATCCTGAACAACGGGCAATTGCTGGGACAAGCAGTGGCGCTATTGCTGCCTTTACAGCCGCTTGGCACAGACCTGATTATTTTCGCAAAGTTTACAGCGCTATTGGTAGTTATGTATCCATTGGATACCGCCCAGATATTTTACCTAATCAACCCGGCGGTCAGGACTACCCTAGCTTAATAAGACGAACACCCATTCGCCCCTTACGTATCTTTTTTCAAGATGGTAGCAATGATTTGGACAACGAGTGGGGTAATTGGTTTTTGGCTAATCAGCAAATGGTTAAGGCGCTAGGCTATGCCAATCGTAATGCTGACGAGCAAGAACGGTTAGGTCCTCGCTATGAATTTACCTATGTGTGGACCGATGGTGAACACAATGACCGACATGCTGGTATCTTGTTACCTGAGGCGTTGCGCTGGTTGTGGCATTAACTTAGCTCAATTTGAGTATATCTTTGAGCGGCTGCAAAAACGCTTCGTAATGCTTCCACTGTTGCATACTATCTTTGAAGATTGGCTGTCTTACTTGTTCTGAACTAGGTGTTTTAATTGTCCTTTCAGTTTTGTAGTACTCAATGCAAGCTTGCTCAAAAGGTAGATTACAATATTCCAGAATGCGTTTCACTTGACCTTCCAAGTCATTAATCACATCTTCATGCTGAACACGCAACACATGTCCAGGAAGCACTTGATCCCAATGTTCCATCATCTCTAAATACGAATTGTAGTATTTACTAATATTTTCTAAGCCGTAAGTAAACTCTTGGCCTTCTCCGAAAAGTTGTTTAAACCCGCTAAAGCAACAGGCCATAGGTTCCCTGCGAGCATCGATGATTTTTGCCTTGGGTAAAATGAGTTTAATCAAGCCAATAAACATAAAATTGTTCGGCATTTTATCGATGAAAAAAGGTGCGGAGTCTCGGTAAACTTGAGTTTCTTTGAGATATTGCTCACCAAATTTTGCAAAATATTCTGGATTAAGTTCGTTGATAATATCCGGGTATCGATTTTGCTGGCCGCGTAAACGCGCAACTAGACCAATAATGTTATGCAGCTCCATAGTGCCGTCGACTTGAGAATGGGATGCTAGAATTTGTTCCAACAGGGTAGAACCAGCTCTTGGAAGGCCCACAATAAATATTGGATCAGGTTGAGGGCAACCAACATCAGCGAATCGTTTAAACAGCTCAGGGTTAAATACGCGTTTTTGATTGATGACTTGTTGCTCAATGAATTCAGGACGGTAGCCGGTAGACTGATTTTTCTTCTCATTGCCTAGATGGTAAAAATGAAACGACTTGACGTAGTCTTTTCGGTCTTCAAATGCCTTGCCTAACGCAAAACAAAAGTGGATTTGGTCGTTGCTTGAAATTTCATTCTTAAGTTGGGTCTGCATTGCTGCAATTTCATTTTCGCTGAACTTATAGGTTTTTGTATTGGCCAAACTCCAATAAGCATCCCCAAAACTCGGATTGATCTTGTAAGCTTGCTGATAACTGTCAATAGCTTTGGCTAAATCGCCTTTTGCTTTGTATGCATGGCCGAGAAGTAAATGCAGACTATGTTGTTGATGTGTATCCAACAGCGATAAATAGATTGAAATGGCTTGTTCAATTTCACCTATGCCAACCAAGGCTGTGGCCTTGGTCGTTAAAATTACAGGATTATCAGGACGCTTTTCCAACAAATTCTCTGCGACATCTAAAGCCTGTTTGAATTTCCCCATTTTGCTCAATAACTTTACGTATTCAATCCCAGCCGGAACATGCTCAGGGTGTAAAGCTAAACAACTCTCCAACAAAAACTCAGCCTCACCATAAATCTTTAAAGCTATGCCTATTTCAGCTAATAGGGTTAGCCCCTCTTTATCATGCTTTTGTTTTTGCAAGTATTGACGGCAAAGCTTGTCTGCTTCATAAAGTTGCCCCTCATTCATTAAATCTCTTGCCTGTAACACCGGAGGAGGGAGATTCGAAAGATATTGAATTTGCGCGTTGGCTAGGTCCAAGGCTGCTTTGTTCCCAACCGCCGCGTAATGCTGAACTAATGATTTCCAACTGGCCAAAAGGGCGGGATTACGCTGGGTAGCTTGATAAAAATTATCCGCTGAAGCTAGGGTATCTCCTAATTTGGCATAGAGATAACCTAATTCTTGATGGGCTCTGGCATGTTCAGGCGCGACCTGAATGATGGCAGTATTTACTTTAATAGCTTGTTGAAGTTCACCTTTGAGCCGAAAAGCAACCGCTAAGATATAGCGAAATTCGATACTTTGTTTTTCGTTTTCGGCATTATCAATCAGTGTTTTAGCATTTTGAATAACGTAATTAAAGTCCCCTTGGCTCAGGGCTTTTCTTAGTTGTTGTTGAGCATTCAAAGGTTACAACATCCTTAATGTTCAGCTTGTATAATTAACGTTTATTATAAAGAAAAAAGGCAAGCATGAAATGCTTGCCTTAGGCTTTTGTTTTATCCGTTAAAAGAAATCATAGGATAATCTGACCCCAAGGGTTCGCGGACGATTAGTCACAACTTTTGGCGTAAACTGCTGGGTATCTATGTAGAGTACTGCACTCTCATCCATCAAGTTATCGATGTATAGTTCCGCTTTCCAGCTATCTTTAGTGATCCCAACGGACACGTTAGTTATAGCATAGCTTTCTTGGATGTAACGACCACCTCTAAACGCATTGCCATTGGCGTCTGTGTAGTTAACACCGGCAAAGTTCGCAGCTTCTTGCTGAATGGGAAGTCTAGAACCAACGCCATAAATTAGGCGAGTCGCATCTTCCACCACATAGGCATCCATATTCATGCCGGCTAGTCTATCGCCAGTGTATGAAATAGAAGCATTTACGAAACCTTCCATGCCATCTTCGAGTTCAAAGAAATAACGTGCGCGTAAATTGCCTGAAAAATTCGCCGAATAAGGCAGTTCAGCACCGACTGGAAGTGCTATGCCTTCCAATTCTGGGTTAATCGACGTTAATTCGGTATCTAATAAGCTAAAGGCCGCATTGATGACCAAGTTGTCAGTCGCTAACCAAGTTAGATCTGCATCTAACCCTGTGATTTCAGCATCACCCACGTTGTCAGTGAATACTAAGAAACTAATATTGGTTGGATCAAATCTAGATGTTTGCAAGTCTGTGATATCTGAACGGTAGGCCGTCGCATTGACCCGCAGAATGCCATCTAAGAAGTCTCCTTTCATTCCTAATTCATAGTTTTTAAGGGTATCCGTCAATGAATACACAGGTATTCTGAAGCCCTCGAAAGCACCAGCCTGAGAAGATGAAAGCCCACCACCAACACGGTTAGTTACTGGCGGTCTGAAACCTTCTGAATAGGTAGCATACAGCAATACATCATCAGTGGCTTTCCAGTCTAATGAGAACTTAAATATAGTATCGTCTACTTTAAGAACACCATTGTCGTCGAGTAAATCCACGTTAAGTTGGCCACTTTGAATCGCCTGTTGTACAGCTGTTGGATCTAGTCCTACGGCGGTTAGTTCATCAGGATCTAATGTCCCAAATGCACGTAGTCGGCGACTCACGTCAACGGTAGTGGTTGAGCCCTTGTAGCTGTCTTCAATTTCGTACCAACGAGCGCCGATTGAACCTGTTAGGGTATCAGTAATGTCATATTCTAATTGTCCGAAAACCGCAATTTGGTCAATACCATGAGACACGTCGTTTACGAAACTAATTTCTGATGGGAAAGGTCCGCCATCACTGTTGATACCTTCTGTGCCTACAGTGGTTCTGGCTAAATCGGTGAAAAAGCCGAGCTCTGTATTGGCAATATTAAACATACCTATGGTGTCAACGTCTTGCTTATCGTAGAACACACCCGCAGTTACACGCCAATCGTTTGTTTGGTCGGTGTTGAATCTAAACTCGTGAGTAACTCTTGATGTTTGGGTGTCTTCTTTATAGAACTTAGTCGGATCCAAACACATTTCATCAGCAGGCGTTGCAGCTTCATAGTGATTACACACATAGTAAGCCGAGAACAAACCACCATTGGTATAACCTGTGTAGTCAATCAGAGAATCAATATCTCTATCCAAGTAACCACCGGTGTACACGAGGTCAAGTTTGGCTAAGCGACCTTCGATGGTCCAGGTAGTTAAACCAAATTCGTCATCATTATCTTCAGGTGTAAATCTGTTGGTAGAACTCTCACCGTCTAAGTTGGGGTCATAGGCGAATACACCTTCAGTTTCTAGCGACTGTGATGTATGTTGAATTAACACACTCCAATCACTATTGTAGATGTAGGACAGACCAAAACGTGCGCCAGAATAAACTGCATCGTTGATATCTTCTTCTATTAAAGCATCGTTGTTTGGGGAAATGACAGGTGTATTAGCTGCATCAGATAAGACGCCGCCAGAAATACGGTCAATCACTACCGCGCTACCAATGTACCCACCTTCACCAGGCTCATTTCGGATGTTGTCGATCCATCCGCCTTGTTTAGAGTTGTAAGCCGCAATTCTAATTGCTAAGTCATCAGTCGGGGTAAAATTAAAATAACCTTCGACAGTACTACTATTTTCGCCGCCTTTAGTCATAGAGAAATCTACGTCTGTACCAGCTGAAAATCCGAAGTGGTCAGGTTTTTTAGTTATTAATCGTACCGTACCTGATTGCGAGCTTGCACCAAATAAAGTGCCTTGCGGTCCCGGCAATACCTCAATACGCTCCATGTCAGTGGCGAAAACGTCTAGGTTTCTACCCTGCATCGATATAGGTTGTTCATCTAAATATAAAGCGACAGATGGTTGAAGCGCTTGAACCGAAGAAACGGAAATATTAGTTTGAGTAGTTGCTGCACCACGGATATAGATTTCATTTTGTCCAGGTCCTGTCCCCTGAAAGGTGACATTGGGGAGAAACTCAACATAGTCTCCAAAATCATCAATGCCTAAATTTTCCAGTGCTTTACCATTTAATGCTGAAACAGTTACAGGTACGTCTTGAATAGATTCGGCGACCTTGGTAGCGGTTACCTCAATAGTTTCAATTTTTGATTCATCCTGACTTGTCTCATTATCTTGAGCAAAAGCAGTGTTACTAGCCATAGCAGCGAGAATCGCTAGGCTAAGTTTAGACTTCATCATATTTTATTTTTCCCTGAGTAATTACCGTTTAAAATTTACATAGTGCTCTAGTAAGTTATTCGAAATATAATTATTAAATTTTCCAAATGCATCGAATACAAACTAAATTTGATTACAGTATATACTAAAAATAGGTTCAATTTAATGCTACTTAGGTGTATGTGGTCTTTTTTGATAGAGTTTTAAATCTAAATTATAAATTGAATACTAATTATAAGTGTTGTTTGTATTAGAGTTTTGAGTACTTCTGGGTTAATCTGCTTGTACTTGCACCATGAATAATAATAAGAGGAAGTTAATTAGTGTCGGCTGAACAAGTGAAATCAAGTCTGAATAAACGTGTTTTTATTCCGGCTTCACTCGCAATTGTGGTACTTCTGTTGTTCGCAGTGATCGCACCAAAAGCGGCAGATGCAATTTTTCAAGCTATGCAAAATAGTATAGTGTCGAATGGTAGTTGGTTTTATGTGCTTTGTGTTGCGGTTATTTTATTGGCCGTGATCTATTTGGGGATTTCCCGCTACGGTAGCATTCGCCTCGGCCCTGATCACGCGGTACCAGACTATTCTTTAGTTACTTGGTTGTCCATGTTATTTGCAGCAGGTATGGGCATAGGCTTGATGTTTTTCGGTGTAGCAGAACCCGTTATGCATTACCTTGCTCCCCCTTCTGCAGAAGCGGCAACTGTAGAAGCGGTGAGAGAAGCGATGAAAACCACCTTTTTCCATTGGGGGCTTCATGCGTGGGCTATTTATGCTGTGGTAGCGCTAATATTGGCTTATTTTAGTTTCAGACATAATTTACCACTTACTCTACGCTCGTCTTTATATCCCATTATTGGGGATCGGATTTACGGGTGGGCCGGACATACGGTCGACATTTTTGCTGTTATCAGCACCATTTTCGGTGTGGCAACTTCTTTAGGGCTAGGCGCTTCCCAGATTAATAGTGGTTTCAACTATTTATTTGGTTGGGACATTAGTGCCGTTAATCAAATTTTATTAATGGTTGGTATCATCGGTATTGCCATTATTTCCGTGGTGTCAGGTTTAGATAAGGGCATCAGACGTTTATCAGAACTTAACATGTTACTGGCAGTAGCTTTGCTTATATTTGTATTGATATTGGGGCCTACTGTTTTCTTGTTACAAGCCTATCTACAAAATACGGGTGCGTATCTGTCTGATATCGTACGCAACACCTTTAATTTGTTCACCTATGAGAAAACCGACTGGATTGGCGGTTGGACCATATTTTACTGGGGCTGGTGGTTAGCCTGGGCGCCTTTTGTTGGCTTGTTTATCGCTAGAATTTCCCGTGGACGAACGATCAGAGAATTTGTACTAGGCGTATTGCTAATTCCGGCTGCATTTACTTTGTTGTGGATGACAGTATTTGGCAATTCAGCTATTGAGCTTATTAGTGAAGGCGAATCACTTGCACTGAGTAAAATGGTGAATGAAGATACATCTTCGGCGCTTTTCTTGTTCTTTGAATCATTTCCGTTAAATGAATTCCTAACCGGCATTGCCATAATAATGGTAATTATTTTCTTTGTAACTTCCTGTGACTCAGGGGCAATGGTGGTGGATATGCTTTGTTCTAACGGCAAAAATGACACGCCGGTATGGCAACGGATTTATTGGGCGCTTGGTGTTGGTATAGTGGCTGCTATTTTATTAGCCGCAGGTGGGTTGAACGCGCTACAAACCATGACCATAGCATCGGCGTTACCTTTTGCCCTTATATTGCTGTTTTCTATTTTTGGCCTAATAAAAGCCTTGCGGATAGATGAATTTAAACGAGAGTCATTACTGGCCAATTTAACACCTTCTTATCCCACCGAACACAATAAAGCTTGGCAGGAGCGGCTACAAAATATCGTTGACTTCCCGAATAAATCGGCGGTGCAAAAGTATCTGTCTTCAGTAGTGAAACCTGCATTGGAATCTGTTGCCAAACAGTTGCAGAGCTACAATATTTCAGCTTCGATTAATATGTTGGACGATGGTGTTGAAATAGTTGCAGAGCATGGTGAACAACAACATTTTGTATATGGTGTGCACAGACGCAAATACGTTCAACCAGATTTTATACAAGAAACTGATGACCAAAACGAAGAACAGATATATTATCGTGCCGAAGTGCATCTTGCTGAAGGTGGGCAGGATTACGATATAATGGGCTGGTCTAAAATAGCTGTGATCAACGATGTAATCGATCAATATCATAAGCATCAGCACTTTTTGCATTTATTGCGTTAGTTTTTGTTTATAAGTGGAGTTATTTGGATGCAAAAACATGAAGAATTACTGATTGCTCTGCGCAAGGTGATTCGAGCTATAGACTTGCGCTCTCGTCAGCTAAATAAAGTGGCTGGATTAACAGGTCCGCAAATTGTCGTGCTTCAACATTTGGTCCAGAACTCAGGTGCTATGGTAAAAGAAATTGCACAAAGCATTAATTTATCTCCGGCTACTGTAACGTCAATATTGGATCGCCTGGAAAGTAAAAGTTTTATCACACGCGCACGCAGTCAAACGGATAAGCGTAAAGTGGGTGTAAGTATTACGACTCTTGGCGAACAAATGCTAAAAAAAGCGCCTTTACCCTTGCAGGAACACTTTTTAAATCGATTTGCACAATTAGAGCAGTGGGAACAGAGCCAGATGGTGGCCACCATGCAGCGCATTGCCAGTATGATGGATGCTGAAGATTTGGATGCTGCACCGCTGTTGGAGGTTGGTAGTATTGTTGAAAGCAATGCACACAACTAAAAAAGGGTAGCAATAATTGCTACCCCTTTGGTTTTTGTGACCAAGACAAAGCCTACAGGCGATACACTACACCAATTCTAGCTTCTACATCGTCGTGTACAAAACCGACCGAATCTTCGATGCGTTTGCCCAAGGCATTACTTACGTTTAATGTAAGATCAAGCGCGTCAGATACTGAAATGACTCCGCTAGCGCCAATACTGGCGTATCCAGGTAGTTGTCTGTATCCAGTGGCAATTGAGCTGTCAGCATAGTCATCTCTAAAATCCATATAAATGGATGTGCTAGCATTGTCAAAGCTGAAATCAACTCTTAGATTTCCACTGATATTAGGACGTTTACGCAAGGTTACATCTGCACCTGCATCAATATCTAAATAACGTACATTTGCAACTAACTCGATGTCGCTACTCAGGCTTGACGTTAGATCAAATTCCACACCAGAAGTATCCACACTATTACGGTTTACGTTGGTAAATAATTCAGCATCAAAATCGATCAAGTCCTCAAATTGGTTTTCAAAATACACCACTGAATACCCTAAAGATGAGGTGATTTGTTGATTAAAACCGACTTCAAAGTTATCACTTCGCTCAGGTTCTAACTCGCTATTACCTACCAATGGATGAGCCAAAGCAAAAAAGCTAGGCAGTTTATAACCTTGGTTAAAGACCGCGAATACTTGAGTATCTTCATTGATTGCAAATTCAGCGCCGACTCTAAAAGTAGATTCGTTATCAAAACTGTCAGGTGCGTCGTAACGAGCCGACACTTCTAACGTTAATTGATTGACTTTATGTTGAGCTTCCGCGTAAACAGAATCTATATCTTGAGAAAAATCGTAGTCCACTGGTAATTGGAAACCATAATCTAAAAAGCCGCGATTATTGCCATCTTGTTGACGATGATTCGCTCCCACTACAAAGGTGGTATTTGCATTGGCTTGATAGCGAGTATAAAGATCGAATTCAAGTCGTTCATATTCAGAGGTAATATCGCTTGCAGGAATACCTGATTGAACACCTTCAGCAATACCTGGATTAGCAATAAATTCTTCACGCTTTAACCAAGATAACTGAGAGTTGATAACCCAATTGGAATCGATTTGATATTGTGCACCTAGACCCATTATCCATTGTTCGCTATCGCGTTCTTCGGCTTGCTGTGGCACTGCATATAATTGACCACCAGAATCTTCAGTAAAGCTCTTCACATCGGTTTCGTTATAAGTCAAAAGGCCTGATAGTAAGAGCGCATTTTGACTATGGCTAGCTTTAACCAACAGCTGATTGGCGGTGACTTCTTCAAATGCTGAAACTTCTTTATTTTGGGTGGACACTGATCCAAGAATACTGGCGTTTTCATTTAATTTAGTGCTGCCAGTGATACTTGCATTCAATTGTTTGTCAGTACCTACTTCTGCTGTTATGACAGGTGATGTAGTATCTCTTGTGATTATGTTAATCACACCACTTACCGCGTCGCCGCCATAGATGGTATTGATTCCACCGCGATACACATCAATTCGCTCAATTGCTGCTGGGTTGATTTGGTTAAAATCGAAACCGCCACCACGGCTGTTAGTGCTGTCATTGACCGCAATGCCATCAATAGTGACTAAGGTAAAATTAAATTCACCACCACGAATGCTGACATAAGAAAAACCCCCTGCGTTACCATTTTCGGTCACATCAATGTGCGGAAGCCGTTTTAGTAAATCTAAAGTAGATGCTGGGTTTAATTGTTCAATTTGTGCTCTGGTAATTGAGCTAACGGCCCCAACGGGCAAATCTTGTAAACGTGTTCCACTTACTTTAATTACTTCAGTTTGTTCGCTTGTCTGTGCGAACAGTGGGGAGGACATTGCTAATGCTATTAGCGCCACGGAATATTTTAACTTCATTATATATCCTAACGTGCTAGAAAAGTTGGGCATTATGCCATTTTAGATAGTTGAGACCAGAAAAATTCGGGTTACTAAAATAATTGTTAATTTTATGTTTTTTAGTATTTAACCATCTGTAATTGAGAATTGCATTAATTCTCATCAGAATACGCTTGACCACAATTTTTGGATGTAAATGCTGTCATAAAGTTAATGAGGAAAAAGCATGAATAGAATTAAAAAATTAGTTATCTGTGGGATCGCATTATTGGTGGTGCAAGGTACAGCGCTAGCCAATCAATTTAATGTTTTATTATTTACTAAAACGGCTGGCTGGCATCACGAATCAATCAACGATGCTATTCCCGCGATGCGCGGACTAGCTCAACGACATAATTTTTCTTTGGAATGGCATGAAGATGCGAGTCGATTCAATGATGATTTTCTTGCCAAGTTTGATGTGATTGTATTCATAAACACCACTGGCGATATTTTAAATGACCAACAGCAAAAAGCCTTTCAGAAGTTTATCCAATCAGGTAAAGGATTTGTTGGCGTCCATTCAGCTTCTGATACCGAATATGATTGGCCTTGGTATGGAAAACTCGTAGGTCATTACTTTAAAATTCACCCTGTCATTCAAACGGCCATTATTGAGAATATCGACAACAGCTTTCCGGGCATGCAAGCTGTGCGCTCTCGCCATTTATGGACCGATGAATTCTATGACTTTAGACCAGCCAATATTGACTCTTTAAACTACATCATGAGCATAGATGAAAATACCTATAGTGCAGAAGTGAAATGGGGAGATTTGGAATCTAAGGGCATGGGAGATTTCCACCCAATGGCTTGGTATCACGAATACGATGGTGGTCGTTCTTTTTATACTGCGTTAGGTCACTTGCCAGCAGTGTATAAAGACCAAGTATTTTTAGAGCATCTTTATGGTGGTATTTATTGGGCTGCTACTGGCAAAGGTATTGAAAAAAAATAGTAAGTCCGTCGTGATTACTTGATTAATAGCATAAAAACTACTAGTGTCGAATTTGGATTATGTAGTATCAAGATAGATTGATGCAGAAATTGGACGTGTTAGCTTATGCTATTAAAGTTGTTTAATCTCTTCGGCCTTGTCATTTTTTCATTGTTTGCATATTTGCAGCTAAACGATGCTAGTCAGTATGGCAATTACGATGCTTGGATTTGGGTCGCATTATATAGCATGTCAGCATTGTTTAACTTATGGGCGTTATTTGAAAGTATAAACAAGAGTGTGATATTAGTTTGGTGTGGATTTATTACCGGTTGCTTGCTTTTCAGAGTACAAGATGACCAAGGGAATTTGCATTTTGATTGGATAGCGGCTAGTGCCTATGTTGATCAAACTAATGGACAAATGATACAAAACACAAACGAAGCAGGTGGCTTGGTTGTTATGTTGATTTGGGCATTACTGCAACTCTGGCTAAACCGGGCAAAACGCAGAAATTCTTGGCATTAAACAAAACCGCAAACAGTAACAGTTTGCGGTTTTATGATAATTTAATGTACGCCTAGCTTTTTGAGATACTCTATGCTTTGCGGCATTTGTTTTTCCACTCTAGAAGATTCATCTTCGATAAAGAAATAACGGATACCTTGGCTTTTAGCTTCTTTGACTATAGCTTCTATGCCAACATCGCCTGTACCCAACACTACGTTAGTGTCTTTCGCTTGGCTACCCGTTGCGTTGTTTTGGGTTCCGTGAACCCGATCTTTAACATGCAATGACGTCCAGCGACCTGGATATTTTTTTAAGTAAGCAACGGGATCTCCGCCACCATTTTTAATCCAAAAAACATCCATTTGGAATTGAGCTTCTGTGACATTTTGCACCATATAATCTAATAACGTACCCTCTTCATACTCAATTAATTCGTAACCGTGGGGGTGATATTGCAAAGTAATTCCGTGCTCTTTTAAAATTTTGCCTGAACGGTTTAATACCTCGACTGCTTTTTTAGCATGCTCAATGCTAAATGCTCCCTCATGAGGTATCCAATAAAAGGTGGCAAATTTTGCACCATAAAAATCGGCCTTGTAGGCAATGGAGAGAGGCGACTTCTCAACTTCTTCGTAATTGGTATCTACGCTGACGACTTGAAGATCATGTTTAATTAACGCGTTCTTATATTCATGGATAGTCAGCCCGTATAAATTGCCAGCACCTTCTAAAAGCTTAAGATCCCACTGTTTTATCAATGCGAAGGTTTTGTCTACGCCGTCATCTTCAAACTGATGCCTTACAGTATACACTTGAAGCCCCATTTCATGAGCAAATGAAGCTAAGCTCAAACTGAACATGCAGCCTAATAAAAGGGTTTTTAAAGAAAATTTAAATGACATATTTATCTCCACAGACATTAAAGTATCACTAAGATTTAGCACCTAGCCTGTAGTGTAAAAGTGCTAAAAAGTAAATAATTTGTTAATGGTAGAGTCTAGTAGCCTAAAAGCAAAATCGATAGCGAATTTTCGTTGATTGATGATATTTTTTCGGCGTTACAATTTTGATAAATTGTCTATTTGCTAGGCTAAAAGTCGAAATAATAGGTAAAAATACTCACAAACGCCGAAATTATTCTAGCCGAAACCGATTACATGATAACCATAAGACAATTATTTAGGGTTAAATAGTCACAATTATTTAACGATTGATACTCTATTTTGACATCAATTTGTTCGCTTACATCAGGAGTGCATTTTCATGACACTAAAAATTAAACAGACACTTGCCAGCGTTTTACTTCTTTCATTTTCTTTATCTGCAGTAGCGCAAGTCACTCAAGACATGGTTGAAGCTTCTCGAAAAACAGAAGTTTGGGAACCTGTACCACCTAAAGTTGAAACTTTGCCAGGCAATCCTCCGTCGGATGCTGTTGTATTGCTCTCGGGTGATAGTTTAGATGCTTGGGAAAGTGGTAATGGTGAAGCTGCTAAATGGGATGTAAATGCCTACGCAATGACAGTGAAGCCTGGGGCGGGAGATATCCAAACCAAACAAGAATTTTGCGATGTTCAGCTTCATTTGGAATTTAATCCTGCGATAGAAAACGATAAAACCGATCAGGCAAAAGCCAATAGTGGTGTGTTTTTACAAGGGCGATATGAAGTTCAAATTCTTGATAACTACACCAATAAAACCTACGCCAATGGGCAAGTGGGAGCAGTATACAAACAACACATTCCATTAGCCAACCCAAGCAGACCAGCTGGCGAGTGGCAATACTACGATATTATTTTTACTGCACCTAAGTTTGATGGTGAAGCGCTAAAATCTCCGGCATATGTCACTGTGTTATTAAATGGTGTCTTAGTTCAGAATCATGTAGAGATTCAAGGGACTACGGAATGGATTGGTGCTCCAAGCTATAAAGCCCATGGTTGTGCGCCAATTAAATTGCAAGATCATGGTAGCCCTAACCGATTCAGAAATATTTGGGTACGTGAGCTATAATTATGCTGAAATTATCATTGAAAGCCCGAAACAAATTTTTAGTCGGAATAACCGCTTTAGCCTGTTTAGGCAATGCTTTCGCTGCTGGTACGGACTCTCCTGACGAGGTTGAGTATTTCGATCAGAGTAAATTTA
Source organism: Glaciecola sp. 1036 (assembly GCF_050306235.1). Taxonomy (NCBI): domain Bacteria; kingdom Pseudomonadati; phylum Pseudomonadota; class Gammaproteobacteria; order Alteromonadales; family Alteromonadaceae; genus Glaciecola; species Glaciecola sp. 1036. Next base: position 34,157 of record NZ_JBLWFH010000008.1, read on the forward strand.
GAGCATCTGATTACTGGAAATCTGCGGATCAGTTATCAAACTTGCCTTGGAATTTATCATATCAAGGAAGTGATGCTGAAAATGTGTTAGTTACTACAAGTACAGTTAACTCTCCTTTGGAAGATACAAGCTCACAAATCATGACGGCGGGACAGTACGCTGACATGGTGTTGCAATTTGAATTCTTGTTGCAACCAGAAAGTGAAATAGATGTTTTACCTATGGGTCGCTATGGGATTAGATTTTCTTCAAAGCAAAAGGCCAAGGGGGTGTTGGCCTCCGGTGCGGTGGCTGCGTCTTGGGATGAGTTTGATGCCAGTAATCCAGAACGTTTGTTCGGCGGATTCTCGCCTATTGAAGAAACGCAATTAGCAGCTAATACTTGGCATAAAGTTGAAGTTAGATTTCGAGCACCGCGCTATGATGAAGCCCACAATAAAGTTGGTGATGCCTTTATTTTGTCCGTTTCCTTAAACGACAAACTGGTACAAAAGAATATTCTGGTTTCATTACCTTCAAAAAATGCCAGATGGCACTGGGAGGGAGAATCAGGTCCCGTGGCGTTTGATTTGATTTCTGGGCAAGCAGCCTTACGTTCAGTATTGGTTTCTAGAGCAGATTTCTCCCGTTTAAGTTTACCAAGCGAAAGTCGCGCTGATAATAACGAAGCCGAATTAGTCGACTTGATCGCCGAAGGTAAAACAGCCTTTGCGCAATATGGCTGTATTGAATGTCACTCAATCAAAAAGGCAGATCCTTCGGTTAAAACAGGTCCTAATCTATATGGGCTTTTTGCAATGGAACCCAGAAAGCGTTGGGTGCAGAATCAAGAAGGTCATTTATACGAAGTGCGTGCTGATAAAAACTATTTAGAACGCAGTATTCGTAGTGCAGATGCGGAACTTGCCATAGCAGAAAGCGGCGCAAAAGAAGGCGAACCCTATTTGCCGATAATGCCGCGTTATAACCAAGAAATTATTCCTGATAAAAATATCAGTGCAATTTATGCTTATTTAAAAACCCGACAGGACGTGGATAAACAAGGTCCAGTAGTACAATTAGAAGATGCTACAGGACCCGTAGAATATGATCCTATGCAAGATCCAATGCAGTTTGTAGTGCAAGAACGCATTCGAATTCAACGCGGCCCAATGGCTGATTTGAGTGGTCGAGCTATTCATGTCGGACATCCTAACGGCATTCATTATGCGTTTGATCCGAGAAATTTATCCGTATCTAAGGTTTGGCAAGGTGGCTTCTTAGAAACGTCTGGAGAATTAACGGGTCGTGGCGGCAAGGGATTCAAAATTGGATACGCCGCGGTTGAAGCTAACATTGGCGAAATGGATGCGCTTTTACAACCTATCAATGCAGCAGGAAACAAGATTGATTTTTCTTTTAAGTCGCCAAAATTTGGTGATCAAGAGACCCTTCTTGCATCGACCCATTCACCGTTATCTCTAGAAGAGCGCACTGCACAACAAGACGCTCAGTTTAAAGGCTATTACCGCGATTCAACTCAGCCTTTGAGCCCGGTTAGCTTTTTCTATTCAGTGGGACAGAACGATGTAGCCATCAGCCATTCGTTTTCACAGCAAGGCAAACTGACAATTCAGGTGTTAGGTAATTTCAAACAAGGACAAGAGTTCGCAGTCAATCAATTTGGTCTTACCAATATTGAAGTGTCCAAAGGCACTATTAAAGATGGCATTTGGACTTTACCTGCAAATAGTAAAACCAATGCTAAATTGGTTGCTAATATCACTTTAGTAGACACCCCTTGGCTCGCAACAGATACTAAATTCAATTACGAACAACAAGCTTTTGAAAAACGTGATGGCGAAGCTGATTTACCACCTGGGTACTCCATTGAAGATTGGTTAGCGCCTTCAGATAACGCCGGTCGAGAGCAATTATTTGAAGCTATAGGTTTAGATACAGCCGCAAATGGTGATTTGTTGGTTTCAACAAGAACCGCTGGCGTTTGGCGTAAACGTGGCGACAAATGGATGCTATTCGGCGAAGGTATTTTTGATAGCTTAGGCATTTTGTCAGAGTCGGAAGATGGCAGCGTTGCAGTAGTAGGTAACAAAGCAGAGCTTACCCGAATTAAAGATGTAAATGGTGACGGAATAGCTGACTTCTATGACACCCTATTTGATAACTTTACCAATGGCAGTAACTATCATTCATATACCCATGGCCCTATCAGAGATGGTCAAGGCAACTACCTGATCACTTTGAACCTAGGCCATGGCGGCGGTATTCCTTATACTGCTGGTGGGAATGTAATGGGGACTCATGGGGGTTATTTGGGATGGGCATTTAAAATATCACCCGATGGTGCTTTTGAAACCTTTGCCAACGGATTACGTAGCCCCGCAGGTTTAGGTATAGATCCAGATGGCAACCTTTGGTATGCCGATAACCAAGGCGACTTTGTCGGCAGTTCAAAAATATACTTGTTGGAAAAAGGCGCGTTTTATGGCCATCCAGCGGGTCTAATTGATGAAGCTGATATGACGCCTGATAGCCCTGAAATTCAATGGCAAAATGTGATTGAGCGCAAAGCCAGAGCCGCTATTGTTGTCGCTCATGCTAGAGTAGCAAATTCACTAGGTAACCTTGGTTGGGATACCACCGATGGAAAATTTGGACAGTTTTCTGGGCAAGGATTTATCGGCGATCAAACCCAATCAAATCTATCTCGAGTAACTTTCGAAAAAGTAAATGGCACATGGCAAGGTGCGATGTTGCCGTTTGCTAGTGGTATGGCATCTGGTGTTATGAAGCCACTGTTTTTGTCTGATGGTTCTATGCTGTTGGGTCAAACAGGTCGTGGTTGGCATGCAAAAGGTGGTAATGCAGCAGCGCTTCAACATGTGGTATACGATGGAAAAGCAACCTACTTAGCCATTGATGAAGTACATATTACCAATGATGGTTTCAGATTAAGTTTTACTCAATCATTGCCCAAAGGTTTGGAAAACACGCCTATCGAAAAATGGTTGAATATTGAATCCTGGACTTATCGAGATGCGCCAGACTATGGCTCTGATGAACTTGGATTGATGCAAGATAAGATTGCTGAGGTCAACATTGATAGCGACCGTAAAGCGTTAACACTACGGTTGGAGACGCCTGAGATACCTCAAGTACACCCACAACAAACCGGTCGGATTTATCACATTTTGCTAGCAAATCCAGCGTTGGAAAAAGCCAGTGCGAATAGAGCTATTGAAGCTTATTATTCTGCTCAAGGATTTAAACAATAAGTTTATCTAAGTAACTACCGCAATGAGGATTTTAGACATATCTTCATTGCGGATGTTTAACTCAATTCTACTGTAAGAGGTCAGTGGCAACTGCCTCTATCTCAGGCACCAAGTAATTTTTCCAACCATTCAATAAACATATAATTGTGTCGAGAAAGTTGCCCACCTTTATTTGGAATGTAGTAACAAAGTTGAGAATCTATGGGTTGAGTCGTTAACTCGGTAAGTAAACCTGATTTTACATAACCCTGAGTAAGCGTACTTGAGCAAAACACAAAAGCATCTTCTATTAAACATTGTTGAATACCAAATAATTCTTGATCGTAATGCTTAATGTCGATTTTTTTGTTTTCTAATTTATTGAGTTTGAGCCATGCGTCAAGGGGGAGCTTGGGCAAGTCAGGATTTTTCCATTCGGTACTATAAATAGTTACTTGCTCTGCATTATTAAATTTGCTCGCAGCGCTAGCATTAGCAAATAAATTAAACAGCTCTGTTTTGACAATATCCTCTTTGTTTTGCTTGTCTATATCACCCAATCTAATGGGGATGGAAAAGTTGTCTGGGACAATACTTTCTCCGCTAGTAACATTGATCTCGACCTCAGGGTATTGGCAATAAAACCCCTGCAAAGCCGGAATCAGTACTAATGCTGCAAATGAGGATGTAGTAGCAACATTAATCTGCTTTTCACTACTAGCAATTTTACTAATTGCAGTTTCAATGGTTTGGAAACCTAGGCTGGTAGCGACAGCGAGCTCCTTTCCAGCTTGAGTCAATATCACCTTTCTGGCTTCTCGCGAAAACAAATGAATACTTAAACGCTGTTCAAGATTATTGATGTGGTGGGAAACTGCGGTCGGCGAAATGGCCAATTCATGAGCCGCTGCTTTAAAACTTCCTAGTCTAGCGGCGGATTCAAATGCCTTTAGTGCAGGTAAAGAAACTTGCATTAGAAATTCTCGGCAGGAAATAATGTTAATTTAGATGAGTTAAATTCATCTGTAAATGTTTTTTATTCGTTTGTAATTTGTCCTATTCAGCACAAGAATAATACTCACTATTAATTGTTTAAGGTAATTGATCATGAGCGTTGTATTACATATAGATTCAAGTGTCAGGGCAGTATCAAATGAAAATCCAGAATACGATTCGATCTCGAAAAAACTGGCGAAAATTTTTGTAGAAGAATACAGAAAAGAGATTGATTTAGATGAGTATATTTATCGTGATATCGGGGTTAACCCTCCAGCATTTATAACCCAAGACTGGATTGGTGCTGTATTTACGCCGGAATTAAAGCGAAGTGTTGAACAGCAAGCATTATTGGCCCAATCTGATGCTTATATTGCTGAGCTGGAAAGAGCTGACATTATCGTTATTTCTTCACCCATGTATAACTATGGTATGCCAGCGCAGTTAAAAGCTTGGTTCGATCAAATTATACGTATCAATAAAACCTTCGATTTTGATTTGGCTCGCGGCGATAAGCCTTTGGCGCCTATTATGTCTGGGAAAACCTTAGTTGTAGTGACATCTAGTGGTGAATTTGGCTTTGAAAAAGGAGGAATAAATGAAACGTCAAGTCATCTAGTGCCGCATCTAAGAACCTTGAGCAAATACCTTGGAGTAAATGAAATTTATGAAATAGCTTCTGAATTTCAAGAATTTGGCGATGACAGGCATAAGGATTCTTTACGCAAGGCTGAGCGCAAAGCGATATCAATTGCGAAAGCGATATTTTCAAAAGAGGTAAGTAGCTGTATTGAAAATTAACGAATTGCCAAATAAACCTATTTATGCGGCCTTTTTTGCTTGGTTTGTAATGTTAAAGCAAATAGAAGCAACGCGAGTACGGGAAGGGTGTAGGGCGCATTGACATTAGTTGCATTCGAGACAAAAGCGCCTGAGCCAATGATCCTATTGGCTATATCCAATCCATAACCAATCGGCTCATAAAGATTAAGTCGATTCTCATCTTTAAGCATATCGTCGAGAGTGGCATAGGTGACATAAGAGGGGACGCCTGAACTGGAGAGATCATTGAAAAGACTCCAGTAAAATTGGCCATCTGACCCTGAAGCTACAATATTATTCGCTATATCTGCGCTGTATCCAGTGGGAGAGAAAATGTCAATGCGGTTAGTATCAGCTAGCATATCCATTAGTGAAGCATAAGTTGCATAAACCGGAATACCGTTGGGATTTGATAAGTTATTAAACAAATTCCAATAGGTAGTTCCATCTGAACCCGTCGCTATAATATTATTCGCGATTTCTACACTGTAACCGGTTGGTTCATAAAAACCTGTACGATTTGTATCATTTAACATCCCATTGATGTCTGAATATGTAGAAAACGAAGGAATACTTGTGGCTGTAGATAGGTTGTTAAAAAAATTCCAAAAGTGAGTGCCATCAGAACCTGTAGCTACCAAGTTATTAGCCACATTTGATCCGTAGCCGTCAGGAGAAAATATATCAACGCGATTTGTGTCAGTTAGCATGTCTTCAAGCGTACTATAAGTGACATAACTAGGTACTGAAGTATTGCTAGTTGTATCGTTAAATAAATTCCAATAAATAGCACTCGCAATGCTTGAATTAGATATGAAAATCAAAATGGCAGTTAGTAATATCCGTTTAACCATAATTCACTCCGTTGGTGTGCTTTAATCGAGCTTGGTGTTATTTGTTAATACCTATCTCTGTATGATTTTTATACAGTAGCGATTGGTGAGTAGATCTGTCAAATTATTTTGTTAATCCTGAGCTATGCATATAGTTTAATTTTTTCATTTGTGATTGCCTCATCTGCAGAGGGCAAAAGAAAAAGCTTTAAGATAAGACTCTGTCTAATTAGAAGCAAACCGCAGTTGCATAAGTATGGTTTTAGATTACTAAATTCTTTTGGTGGAAAAGGCATCTGATTTCAACTAGGATTTTTGATGATTGGCACTTAAAATATTGGTTAAACGTAAGTTTTAGTCAGAGAATCGGTTAGAACTATAAAGTTATCTGACGTAAGGAATCGAAATAAATGTTCAACAAAGGGTTGCTCATTACCAGTCTAACTATATCGCTTATCATTTTGTTATTCGCGGTTAGCGTGTTGGGAGAAAATCATCGGGCTCAAGGACTGATAGATTCTTATCTAGATGATTTAGAAAACGGAAATTTTTCTGCTGCTTGTTTGCCTATGGATTTCCCATCGTCGTTAGAACAAGTGGATCAAAATCTATCTTGTGAAGATAGGAACTTTATTTTTACTATAAGTTTAATTTCCATAGCCAACCCCGATTGGGCTGTTCAGTCGAACCAAAGCGATATTTTCAATTCTTCAATAAATCAGTACTGGCTCCCATATTTTACCCAGGAAAGTGTCAACATAGGTGTTTCTTTTCCAACCGCTGACAAGGCAAATACATTAGACAATTTATTTCTCATTAAAAGAGAAGGTTGGTCTTGGACTATAGCTGAAATAAATATGCAAGATATTGAATTTGCGCAGACATTTATCACCTATCAAAATAGTTTGAATTTAGAAAAATATGTCATTCAAACATCTGACAAAATCCAGTTAAAAGATGTAGAAATTGACTTTTTGAGCCTCACACCTTTGGACAAAATGGTTCTAAAATACAATCTGCAAAAAGTATATCAAGGGTTAGAGTAAGTGCCGCGTTGTTATTATCTGATATCCTCTGCTAGACTGAATTGAAGACCAATTCAGGAAAGGGATATTTAATGTCGCGTATTGCCATTTGTTTACTCATCTTTTGTATTTCACTAACAGGATGCACTTCTACTCAATCCTCATCTTCAAATGCTGAAATAAAGGTTGATGCGAACCAAGCGTTAGATGCCTTTTTAGAAAGTGATTGGAGCCGCATTATGCAGCAGTTCCCAGAATATGCATCTTATCTTGGTGTTGCTGATGACCAGCAGAATAGCTCATGGACAGATAACAGTCTTCAAGCCTATGAAGAACGTCATTTAGCGGATAAAGCAGCCCTTACTAAATTATTAGAAATTGATCGCAGTCAGTTGAGTGAACAACAAAAGACTAACTATGACTTGTACCAATGGCAGTTGGAAATGGAAATCAAGTCATATGCCTTCAAGACATTTTTGATGCCTGTTAGCCAGAGAGATGGCATCCAAACCTTAAATAATTTTATTAATTATGCGCCACTAAATACGCTCAAAGATTACCAAAACTGGCTAGCAAGATTAGATGCTTTACCTCAATTGATTGACCAAACACGTCAGTTAATGGAAGTTGGCATCAAAGAGAACATAGTGCCGCCAATTAAAACACTGTCTCGAGTGACTGGACAATTTGAACGGCATTTGGTTGATGACCCCAAAGATAGTCTTTTTTACGTGCCTTTTGAAACCCTTCCCGATACCTTTACTGATGAACAAAAAGCGCAATTACAATCACGTGCTTCTTTTATCATTAAAGAAAAATTATTACCCAAATACCAAGATTTCAATGCGTTTTTGATTAACCAATATTTGCCCGCCTGCCGCCAAGATGATGGTGTATGGGCTTTGGCCAATGGCAAAGCGTACTATGAATACTTGGTCGATTATTTCACTACTACCGATATGACACCTGATGAGATTCATCAATTGGGTTTGCAAGAAGTAGCGCGAAATCGTGCTGAAATGGACAAGGTGATTGAAGAGGTTGGGTTTGAAGGAAGCTTTGAAGAATTTCTACATTTTCTACGCACCGATCCCCAATTTTATTATGAAACCCCAGAAGCTTTATATGAGGGGTATTTGGCGGTCAGTAAACGGCTCGATCCTGAGTTAACTAAATTGTTTGGTAAATTACCTCGGATGCCATACGGCGTTAAGGCTATACCGGACAACGTAGCGCCGCAAACTACTACAGCTTACTATAGTCCGCCGTCAGCAGATGGAATGCGCCCAGGTTATTATTATGTCAATTTGTACCAGCCTGAATCGAGGCCGAAATATGAAATGGAAGTACTCAGTGTACATGAAGCCGTTCCCGGACATCATTTGCAGATTGCATTGCAGTCAGAGTTGGGTGAATTACCGCCATTTAGACGCTTTTTAGGTTTCACGGTATTTATAGAAGGATGGGGTTTATACAGCGAGCGCTTAGGATACGACATGGGATTGTATCAAGACCCTTATTCGCGATTTGGCCAATTAACCTACGACATGTGGCGATCAGTGCGCTTGGTGGTGGATACAGGCATTCATTATATGGGTTGGACTCGCCAGCAAGCCATTGACTATTTCAAAGCTAACGCGGCCAAAACCGAACAAGATATAATCAATGAAATTGACCGATATATTACCAATCCAGGGCAAGCGCTGGCCTATAAAATTGGTCAATTGAAAATGCTCGAATTACGTGAGAAAGCAAAACAAGCGCTTGGAGACAAATTTGATATACGCGCATTTCACGATGCAATGTTGGGCTCTGGTTCTGTGCCACTGAACGTGCTAGAAGAGACTATTAATCAGTGGATTGCTGATAACAAATAGCATTATTCTAAAAAAACGAAAACAGACGCTAAATGCGTCTGTTTTTCATTTCATTGGCACAATAATCAACCGCTCTAGCGGTTAATGCCATAAAGGTAAGTGACGGGTTAACTGTACTTGAGGAACAAAAACTAGCACCGTCGGTTACAAACAGATTGGGAATATCATGTGATTGGTTGAATCCATTCAACACCGAGTCTTTAGGATCTCTACCCATTCGCGCAGTGCCTAGTTCATGTATAGCAGATCCTGGCGGCTTGGTATCGTAAGACACGGATGCTTGAATATTCACCGCGCCAGCAGCTTCTAGCATTTTTTCACATTGATAGGCAGCATCATCCATCATGCGTTTTTCATTATCTGACCATTGGGCATTAAAATGCAGCTGTGGCATGCCCCACTTGTCTTTTTTGGTTGGATGCAAGGACACTTGATTTTCAAATCTGGGTAACATTTCACCTTGGGCAAAAAAGCCAAAATACCAGTCACCGGGCTGTGTCAGACGCTTTTTGTAATCTGCACCTATGCCATCTTGATAGGCGCCCCCTTTGTAGTTACCTCGTCCGGCATCACCACCCAGTGCATACCCTCTTACAAAGCCTTTTTGATACTTTTCAGGTTTATAATAAAAATTAGGTACATAAATGCCTGTTGGTCTGCGACCCGAATAATATTCATCGTCGAATCCCGGCATACTGCCGCTGGCTCGGGCATTGTAACAATGATCCATCAAGTAATGACCTAACACCCCCGAACTATTGGCTAAGCCGTTTTTAAACTTGGGCGTTATGCTGTTTAACAATACTTGAGTAGAACCAAAAGTAGATGCGCAAAGGAACACTGTTTTGCCATAGTATTCACGTTTATTCATAGTTTGTGCATCTATTACGTTGACACCTTTTACCCGATTAGTTTTTTCATCGTATATCAAACTGTGAACAATTGAATTAGGGGCTATATGCAGATTCCCGGTTTTTACAGCTGCTGGTAAAGTGGAACTTTGGGTAGAAAAATAAGCCCCAAGTGAACAGCCCTTTTGGCATTCATTTCTGGCCTGACAATTCACCCGTCCTTGACTAATATGAAAGGATGTAGGCTCAGTTAAATGGGCCGTTCTCCCAATAATTAACGGGCGGTCTGGAAATTTTTCCGCTAACTTTTGCTTGGCCACTTCTTCAGGTTTATTCATCTCAAAGGGCGCAATAAAAACGCTGTCTGGAAGCTGCTCTAAATTATCGCGAGTACCAGAGATACCCGCATGTGTTTCTACATGGGCATACCATTTTTCCAGGTCTTTGTAGCGTATTGGCCAGTCATTCCCATGACCATCTTTAAGGTTAGCTTCAAAATCAAACGTGCTCATTCGGTAAGACTGACGATGCCACAGGAGTGATTTACCGCCAAGTTGATTGCCACGAATCCAACGAAAATCTGTGCCATCTTCAGTGGAATAGGGCATGTCTCTGTCGTTGTTAAAGAAGTGCTTAGTCATGTCACTAAAGGCGTAACTGGTAGATTGGATTTTGTATTCCTGTTCTACCAACAAATTACTCACTTTAGTGCGATTAGGAAACTCCCATGGGGGAACATTTTCTGTGGTGTAGTCTTTTCTGTGCTCTACCACGCGGCCACGTTCTACCATCAGTACTTTGTAGCCTTTCTCGGTAAATTCTTTTGCTGCCCAGCCGCCGGAAATTCCAGAGCCAACAACTAGAACGTCAAACTCTTCTTGAGTCTCGTTTATATACAATTTTTCGTTCATATATATTCTTAATAATAGTCTAGCGAACCGGATGTTTTAGTGCGCTCATCCACGGGAATAGAGCCTTTGTAACCACCAGGATATGGCTGGAAAAACAATGCCTTTTTTACGCCATCTTCAGAGGTGAAATAACCGAAAACGATCAGTGATTTAAGTAATTTAAAATCCGCTTTTTGCGAAGCCGAAAATCCGCGTAAAGCTTCAACCTCAACTAAAATCTCAGTTTGCTTTTCAGTCGGAAGCGCAGCAAAAGATTTACCGTAGCTTTGCATCGTTTTGGAATCGATTACATCTACAATATCAATACAACGCTTTTGATCTTGTTCACTGTGACACTGCAACAGTTGATGATCAACAAATCCATGGCAATCCACATCTGCAGCACTAGGAGTATCAGTTTTTGGAATTACTGTGGCGCAAATGCTTTGCAAAGTCTTCATTTGAGCTTGGCTAAAAGTAACGCCAGCTTTATCCGCACTGTTTGGCCTGGGTGTATAAGCCAAAGCCGTTGAAATTCCAGAACCCGCGACGAGAGACGTAGCAGCGGCTACCCCAATTGCTTGGGATAGCCGCTGTAGAAATTCGCGTCTGGAAGTGTTTTCTAAGGACGCTTTTTGATTCATTACTGCTTACCTTATGAGGCTGGGTTTTCAGCTTCTGTATGCGCCGTTTGACGATTACGCATGAAGAAGAAAAAGCCACCGAACAACACAATTAAAACCATTGGGAAGTAAATCATGTTTGAAAGTACTGCTGGGCCTGCTACGGCCGCTATTGCGGTTGGATCTGTTATACCTGATGCTTTAGCACTTTGTTCAGCGGCATCAAACCAACCCCCGATAAAGGGATTCCAAGCGCTCACTGCAAACATTCCTGCACCGCCCGCTAACGACATTCCAAGAGCGCCGGTTTGTGGTGTGTATTCAGCTACAGAACCTATCATAGTTGGCCAGAAGTAAGTAACGCCTAATGCGAATACAACAGCAGCCACATAAACTAATGCACCTGATGCGTTCATCATTAAGAAGATACCAATTGTAGTGGTAACCGCAGACCCTAGTAATACTCCCGTTGGGTTAAATCTATGCACCAAAGGACCTGCAAAGAAACGACCAACCGCCATTATTCCAGTAATCATGGCTAAAATGACCATAGGGTGAGCACCAGAGTTACCTAACATTTTTTCAATCCACTGCTGGGTTCCAAGTTCTGCCGTAGCGGTAAGTGTCATACAAGCGATTAGGAAAATGTACATAGGTGTAAATAGGTGGCGCAAATTATTTGTGGTCGAAAGCAATTTTGCATCTGCAACTGGGAAAGTCGCGCCGAATAACATAACGCCATAAATAATTGTTGGAATTATCATAGTCGCAATTTGCCATTGCCAGCTGATACCTGCTTGAGTCATTGCAAATGATACTAAAGCACCAATTACAATGCCGCCTGGGAACCATACGTGGAAGCGATTCAGCATAGTCGTTTTATTATTCGGATAAATATCGGCGATAATCGGGTTACAGCCTGCTTCTACTGATCCGTTAGCAAAACCAATTAAAAAGGTGGAGATCAATAGGCCCAAGAAATTATCAGCGAAGATAGTTAATACCAAGCCCAATAAATGGCACACAAAGGCTAACCAAATAAGTCGTCTTGCACCTAAAGCGTTATATAAGAAACCGCCAAATGCTGTGGCAAGCGGAAAACCAAGAAATGCCATAGCGTTAACCCAACCAAGTTCATTGCCAGATAGACCGTATTGCTCACCGAGTTGTGTCAATATACCTGCGCGTATAGCAAAGGTCATCGCGGTTACAATTAATGCAATGCAACTTAAATTAAATAGACGAGATTTTTCCGATTCTGTCATGGTAGAAATTGTCATTATTATTACTCCTATTTCAAGCCGAGAATAGCGCGGTTTAGCTCGTCATCAGCGCCTGACCCAGCAAAATCATCAAATGCTTTTTCAGTAGGTCGAATCAAATGTTCGCTAATGAATTTTGCACCCTCTGCTGCGCCATCCATTGGATGTTTCATGCAGCATTCCCATTCCATTACTGCCCAACCATCAAAATCGTAAGCAGTAAGCTTGCTAAAAATAGCTTTAAAATCGATTTGTCCATCACCTAATGAACGGAAACGTCCCGGACGATCAATCCATGACTGGTATCCTCCGTACACGCCCATTTTGCCTGAAGGTCTAAATTCAGCATCTTTCACGTGGAAAGCTTTAATGCGCTCATGGTAAATATCAATAAATGCTAAATAGTCCAATTGCTGCAAGATAAAGTGACTTGGATCGTAAAGAATATTGGCACGAGGATGGTTATCCACTGCTTCTAAAAACATCTCGAAGGTAATGCCATCGTGCAAATCTTCCCCTGGATGTAGCTCATAACAAACGTCACAACCTGCGTCTTCAAACGCATCCAAGATAGGACGCCAGCGTTTAGCTAATTCAGCAAAGCCAGCTTCAACTAATCCGGCAGGACGTTGTGGCCAGGGGTAAAATGTCTGCCATAATAGCGCACCGGAAAAACTGGCATGAGATTTTAAACCAAAACGTTCGCTGGCTTTGGCTGCATATTTCATTTGTTGTACAGCCCATTCGGTTCTCGCTTCAACATTGCCACGTACTGACTCATCTGCAAAACCATCAAACATAGTGTCATAAGCAGGGTGAGAAGCCACAAGTTGGCCTTGTAAGTGGGTAGACAACTCAGTTAGGGTTAAACCATGACTTTCTAAAATGCCTGTCACTTCCTGACAATAAGTCTCGCTTTCTGCCGCTAATTTCAAATCAAATAAACGCTTGTCCCAAGACGGCATTTGAATGCCTTTAAAGCCTAATCCGGCTGCCCATTCACAAATGGCATTTAGGTCGTTAAAAGGTGCTTCATCGCCAGCAAATTGTGCTAGGAAAATACCTGGCCCTTTGAGTTGTTTCATGTTGGATTCCCATTCTTATTAGCTTTGGTAAGAGTCTGAGGTTTGCTTAAAAAGCGCACAGACCTAGGCCAAATTATAGATGTAAAATATTTGTTACTAACTTTAACCAGCTTTTATTACAACTGTTAATAGAAATTCGGTTGTGCATGCAACATATTCGGCGTTAACATAGAGGGGCTTGAAGCATGGGGTAATAAGTACGCAATGAAGAACCAACAAAAGCAGAGAGAGCTGGCATTTTTGGAACAAGCGGGAATAGAACAAATCGTACAAATGTATGATCTTGTGCCTGGCACCTTGTTTTGGATTAAGAATCGCGAAAGTGAAGTCATGTACGCCAATAGAGCTTTTCTTGAAACCTTCGGTATGAAGCATTTACATCAGTTATTTGGTCGTAATGATGAGTTTTTTTCCCCGCCGCACTTGGCCAAACAATACATTATCGATGATAAAAAGGTGATGGCTGGTGAATTAGTGACGAATAGAATCGAACTGAATTTTGGCCGTGACGGTAATTTTGCATGGTTTAGTACCACAAAACGCCCCCTGTACAATGCTAACCAAGAAATTATTGGTTCACTCGGCGTTTCACAGCATCTAGAACGTTCTTCGCATGATCTATCAACCATTAGTGCTATTCGAGCGCCGGTGGAGTACATCAGGAAAAATTTTCATACAGATATTTCCATTGAAGATTTGGCCAAAGAAGCCTTTTTATCTGTCAGTGCTCTCGAACGAAGATTTAAAAAATACCTATCCAAGACGCCAAAGCAGTTTTTAAATGAAATTCGTTTAGAAAATGCGCGCCGCATGTTGATAGAAACTCAGCAACCGATAATGGAAATTGCCTATCAGTGTGGTTTTTCTGAACATAGCTATTTTAGTAAGCAATTTAAGGCCTTGTTCGGTATTTTACCTTCACAACTAAGAAAACAGGTAATTGAGTCTAATGTGAGTAACGATAACAATCACGAACCAGTTTAATGATTGAAAAATGTTGGCTTACGCCGATTATTTACTAGTCTCAACCGAATTAGACATACTCATTTTAAGCGCTTTTCCTTTAGTATTATGTGAAAATAATGTAAAAATAATTTGCGTACAGTTTATAAAGTCATTCAAAGCATTCTCATCGGATAATGCGTGCTTTGCGTCAAACACTTTCCTTGACTGGCGCAGAAATAGGACGCTTCAATGGCAGTTACTCGTTATACCTCGTTGGCTCTAGTGCTATGTAGTGCATTAATTGCATGTTCTGAACAACCCAGTACACAATCCGCAGAAGACGCTCAAAGCAAAGTTACTGAGCAAAAAAAAGTAGAGAAAAAAATACCGACTAAACCGGCAAAGCCCATTGAACAAATTGAGCAAGAAGCGCAATTGCGAATGCAGAACTTTAAGCTCTCTGAAGGATTTGAAATCAGCTTATGGGCCGACGAAACGCAAACCCAGAATCCGTCTTTTTTTACCTTTGATTCCCAAGGTCGCATGTTAATGGTGGAAACTTCTCGATTTGCCGCCGGTGTAGATGATATTCGTGGTCATGAAAACAAAACCGTTGAGGATATTTATTTAACCTCAAACGAGGAAAGACTCGCACTGTATGAAAAATACGCTTATGAGCGACCTATGTCTTATTACAGCACTGCTGATGACATTATTCGTTTAGTACAGGATACAGATGGTGATGGCCGCGCTGATAAATCCAATGTATTTTCTGATGGATATGATGGACCTTTAGAAGGTATAGGCGCTGGCGTCATTGAACGGGACGGTAAAGTCTATTTCACCAATATTCCAAATTTGTGGATGCTCGAAGATACTGATGGCGACGGTGAAGCTGACAAAAAAGTCTCTTTACAAGACGGTTTTGGTATTCGCATCAGCTTTTTTGGTCACGACTTGCACGGCTTAGCTTGGGGACCAGACGGTAAACTTTACTGGAGTATTGGTGACCGAGGCTTCAATGTTAAAACTAAAGAAGGTAATCATTATTACGGACCAAATTTAGGTGGCGTATTTCGGTCAGATCCAGACGGATCGAACATTGAATATTTTTATAACGGTCTGAGAAACCCACAAGAGTTAGCCTTTGACGATTACGGCAACTTATTTACTGCTG
Organism: Glaciecola sp. 1036; assembly: GCF_050306235.1. Classification (NCBI taxonomy): domain Bacteria; kingdom Pseudomonadati; phylum Pseudomonadota; class Gammaproteobacteria; order Alteromonadales; family Alteromonadaceae; genus Glaciecola; species Glaciecola sp. 1036. Next base: position 49,797 of record NZ_JBLWFH010000008.1, read on the forward strand.
ATAATGACGGTGACGGCGGTGATACCGAACGCTTGAATTATCTGGTAGAAGGTGGAGATTCTGGCTGGCACGCTGGCCATCAAAGCATCATGAGTTTTACTGAGCGACTTAAGCTTAGATCATCTTTTTATACGGGTGACAATAAAATTCCAAATGCTTGGATGACCCAAGAAATGTATGTGCCTAGAAATGACAAGCAACCTGCGTTTTTGTTACCTGGTATTGGTAAACTAAATGGCGGCCCCTCTGGATTCGTGCATAATCCGGGCGATAGCTTTGGTGAAGCTTACAAAGATAAGTTTTTCGTCATACATTACATGGGAACACCTGCTTCTAGTTACGTTTCAGCATTGACTGTTGAGCCGGACAAAGCAGGATTTATCCTTGCTGAGAACCAAGAGTTTTTACGTGGTTTCAACGCGGTTGATCTTGATTTTGGTCCAGATGGCGCCTTGTATTTATCTGAATATAATTATGGCGGTTGGTCACCTGAAGGACAAGGGACAGTCTATCGTTTGGTAAACCCGACTTATGATGCGACTGAGTCTGTTAAACAAACCCAAAGCATTCTCACAAGCGATTTTGGACAATATGACAATACCCAATTGGTAGATTTAATTGGGCATCAACATCAACGAGTCCGCCAAAGGGCGCAATTTGATTTGGCTAAACGTGGCCAAGCCGCTATGGATATTTTTAGCCAACTAGCGACTGATAAATCTTTGCCAGAATTGACACGCATCCATGGTATATGGGGCTTGAGTCAAATGTCGTACAACAATGAACAAGCATCAGAGTTATTAGAAACTGTTAGAGATCTTTTGGCCGATGCTAATCCTCAAATTCGCATTCAGGCGGCTAGAGTAGTTGGGGATCATAGAGATCTCACTTCGGCTGAAGCATTGGTTTCTTTGCTAAATGATGAGCATCCACGTGCGGCTATGTATGCGGCAATAGGTCTTGGTCGAATGGGCTATGATAAGGCGATCGACAAGGTTATTGAGGTGATTGAAAAGGCGGGCGATGAAGATCTGTTTTTACGTCATGGTTTAGTGATGGCCTTATCTGGTATGTCTAAAGATGTTTGGTGGCCACAGCACAAACACAGTTCGCCGGATGTCCGAATGGCAGTGCTTTTAGCGGCGAGAAAAGTCAAAGACAGCGATATTCAGGTTTTCTTACAAGATGAAGAGCAGGCGATTGTAGATGAGGCTATCACCGCAATAAATGATCTTGGCATAGTTGAAGCGCGCCCAGCATTGGCTAAATATCTTGACGGCTTAATTGATCAACCAGCGGAGTTTTATCCACAAGATAAAACTGCCCAGTGGGAATACCATAGAGTAATAAATGCAAACTATGCCCAAGGTGATATTGAGTCCGCTACACGACTTTTGGAATTTGCAGCATCAGAACATTTGCCCCTTCGTCTGGCAAGTGAAGCCTTGTCGGCGCTAGAAGCATGGAACAATATAAATCCCATAGATGCGACAACCGGGCTGCCAACACTGGCTGAAAAACAAAGAAGTGATATCAGCGCTGTGGTAAGACAAAAATTAGCAGACGTACTTGCTCAAGTGAAAGGCAACGCGTTAGTGCAAGGGCTTAGATTAGCGCAAGATTACGATATTGCTATTGACCCTGACGTATTGCTAGCGGCAGTATTTAATCAATTGGAACAAACAGAAGTTAGACTGCAAGCTTTGTCTTATTTAATCAATAATAAGACTCCAAATATGCAAAGTGTATTAGCAGATCTCACCATTGATTCTGATGTGGATATACGCGGAAGAGCGCTAAAAGAACTTTTTGCACTAGACCAGACACAAGGGCTACAACGCGCAAAAGTATTTTTAGCCAGTGAGCATATCAAAGACAGACAGGTCGCTTATCGCGTGTTGCAAGGCAGTGATTCTCCAGAGGTAGCCAGTTTAGTTTTAGCCGATATGCAAAATCTTAATTCTACTCAAACACCTGACGGTGCGACACTTGAATTGCTCGCGTTAGCTGAGCAAATTAAACTGCCAGAAATACAAAAAGAGCTTGCCGCCTATAAGGCACGCATAGCGGACGCCGCACCTTTAACTAAGTATGCAGCCAGTTTATATGGCGGTGATCCTGCCAAAGGTGAGCAAATATTCAGTGGTGGTGGAGCAACAGAATGTCTCCGTTGTCATATGGTCAATTGGAATGGCGGTGAGGCAGGTCCTGATTTAAGTAATATAGGTGCTGAACGTTCAAGAGTATATTTATTGGAATCTATTGTAGATGTGCAGGCGAGAATAGCCCCAGGTTATGGCATTATGGTGCTGAAACTGAAAAATGGAGAAGCTGTCAGCGGTATCTATCAGGGAGAAGATGAAACCAGCATTACTCTTGAGTTACAAGACAATAAAATGCAGTCTTATTCTCGGGACGATATTCAGGACATTCAACGTCCGGTGTCAGGTATGCCACCTATGCATCTGTTGATGGATGAATTCCAGATCAGAGATATTGTGGCCTACTTGTCTCAGCTAGAGCGTCAATACGAGAAAGTTGAAGACGTGCACTAATTTAACCTGCAAAAGAGTCAGCTATTGTTGGCTCTTTTCGCTATTAAAACATTAGAGAGATTCGATTACCTTAAGTCCTTTTTGGCAAGCCGATAAGTAACCATTTCCAAACAAATTAAAATGATTTAAGTAGTGGTAAAGATTGAATATATCCCGTTTTGTTTCATATTCCTTATGTAAGGGCGCAAGTTCTGTATAAGCCGAATAAAAAACAGGGCTAAATCCACCAAAAACTTCCGTCATTGCAATTTCAGCTTCTCTGTCACCGTAATAAACGGCCGGATCTATTAGCCAGACTTTGTCGTCGTGGCTGAAGAGTACGTTGCCATTCCACAAATCACCATGTAACAAAGAGGGTCCTTGGCAAGTCCCATTTAAAAACGCAATAAGCCTTTCAGAGTTATTGTTTAACACTTGGTTAAAGCTACTTTTAAGCTTGGTGTCTTGAATTAAATTTATCTGATAAATAAGCCTATAATTTAAAAAGAACTCCCCCCAGTTCTGGCTTTGAATATTTGGCTGCGGATTTAATCCTATGAAGTTGTCTGCATGAAAACCGTAGCTTGCGCCGTAACATAGATGAGCTTTCGCCAGATTTCGGCCCAAAGTTTCAAACTGTTGTTGACTGGCAGGCTTGGTGTTTATGTATTCAAGTACCAATTGCCTATCATTAAGTGCGATTATTTTTGGAGTGTAGAGCGCAATATCTTGCTCATCAAATAGCCTGGAGAGTGTCTCCAGGCCTTGCGCTTCAGCTTTTAAAGCGGATGCACCTTGTGGTGCCCGTTTGATAAATTGCATCTTCTAACATTATAAGAAGGGGGTTATTGTAAACTAATATCTCCTGGCAGAATTTTCAATTCAATATTTCTGAATTCAGTGCCGTGACTTTCAGCTTGAACGGAAATGTAACCTTGGGACAGAGGTTCGCCATTGTCCAAATGAGGGTTGGTAAATTCAAACACTTGCTCACCATTGATAAAGTGTCGTACTCGCTCATTGCCTAACACTTCTATTTCAGCTGTTACCCATTGATCGCCAGGGTAATGTTTTGAGGTTGAGTTAATGCAATGGGTGTCTTCACGCTTACCATTGATAAACACATAAGTACCACCTGAACACATATTTCCAGTGGTTCTGATTTCACCTTCATTACGTGACTCAGCGGCTAATAATTGCATTTCTAATGAAGCAGGAAAGCTTTCGCCGAAGGCGATGGTACTTGGATCTTGGCTATGTGCCATAATCCCATTGTTGCGATACGCCCATGCTGGTGCCCCCTCAGCTTGTTCGCCAAAAAAGCGATATTCTAAACGTAGGCGATAATGTGAATGCGGTGTCTTATAAAAGATGTGACCGAAACGGCCATCAAATTTATCCCAATTCTCATACGAGGCAATGAGTTTGTTGTCTTTTACTTTAAAGGTATTTTTATAATTGACGCCAAATTCTTCATTCACGAATTTAGCTTGCCACCCATCGAGGTTTTTACCATTAAAAATCAGTGTCCATTGATTTAACTGCGGATCTTGCGGGCTGATGTCTGATGCACAAGATAGAATGCCTAATAAGGCAATGGGAACAACGAAAAGTTTTTTCTTCATGATTAATGCTATTAGCTCTATGTAAACTGATTTTCGAGAGGTCTGTCAGTATCTATTGCTTTGTAAGATTAATCTAGATTTTACAAGATAAAATAAGTTAACTGATAATTAACGTAATATTGAAAAGGTGTTATTAAAATGGCAAGGGTTGAGCACCCTTGCGCTATTGTAGAAAAATCCCTAAAAGTTGCCAACTAAGCTTGGCCTTGCAACCTGAATACTTGTTTACTCAATCTATCTTTGAGGTCAGTCAGGTGCTCTGATTGTTGGGCCAAATTGTCTGCCTCTTGCAAGCTAGATTGTGCTGCAATTTGCAAACAATCGATTCTATGATCAATATTTTTATTCAGAGACAACTGTTCCTGCAAGGTGGTATTAATTTGCCCATTAATTTCAGTAATTTTGCCGACGGATTCATCTACACCAAGTAATTTTGCAGCGGCGTCTTCAACAATTATAACACTCTGATTTACGCCATCGGAACCTTTGTCTATGGCATCTATGGCCTCATTCGCACTGGATTGTAATCGGTGAATAATGGTTTTAATTTCTTCGGTCGACTCTTGGGTTCTTGATGCTAGAGTACGAACTTCGTCTGCCACCACTGCAAAGCCTCTACCTTGTTCTCCTGCTCTTGCGGCTTCTATCGCTGCGTTAAGCGCCAACAGATTGGTCTGTTCAGCCACGCTGTTGATTACGTCCACAACACTGCCTACTTGTTGAGTGTAATTGCCCAAATCTGCAATTACATTAGCGGTGTTTTTAATTTGTGCATTTGCTTGGTTGATAAGTGATAAAGTGTCATTCATTATCTGGCGACTGTCGTTTGCCGAAAGCTTAGCATTACCAGCCATTTCACTCGCAAGACTTATGCGTTTAGCCATGGCATTTACGGCTATTGCTAACTGTTCAGTGGACGCTGAAATTTCGACAATTTGATGACTTTGATCAGATGCCTTGTTACGCATATTCATTGTACTTTGAGAAAGCGTTTGACTGGCGTCTATCAGATCTTTTTGTTCAAGTTCTAGTTCATTGCTCACGCATTTAAGCTTTTCTCGAATAGCATTAACCGCATCGCTTAACTGGCCAATTTCATCCTTGTTTTTATATTCAGGGAAGGGGGAAAAGTCACCACTAATAACGGCTTTTAATTGCGCAATCATACGCGCTAGAGGATATGCGAATTTACGGGTTAAGTAGAAGCGAGTGATTAAATAAGCCGCCACTAATATGATAAAGCTGGCGATGTAAGCAAGTAAGGTATAAGTGCTACTAGAAGTGGCTAATTGTTTATTGATCTCATCAATATGCAGTTGAGATTTCTCTACCGCATTTTTTAACGCATTTGATGGGGCGCGATCTATACCTCTGACATGCTTATCCCCCATTTTGTGATCAAAGTTGTTTCGAATAAACAAGCTATAACCTTGTTGATATTGTTGATAAATCTCAGCATGGGATTTTTGAAAAATGCGAAGGTCATCCATGACTTCAGCAAACCCTTTGCTATTCAATATTTCTGTTGCTTTGGCCTGTATTTCTTGTTGACCTTTGTTAAAGCTGTTCCAGTATTTGATCCTATCTTTTTCAACATGTCCTCTTAACAGTACATTTTTCCATTCTTGTACTTGGGTTTTAAAAGACTGATTCAGATCTGCGATGGCCACAGAGCTCGCACTTTGTTCGCTCAACAAGAGTTTGTAAGCATCGATTTTCGATGATAACAATGAGGTTAATAATAAAGATGTACAAAATAGGGTGAGTAATGCTGAAAGAACAATCAACATCAGACGATTTTTTACGGTGGTCAATAGCATAATACTTCAAGCGCTAGTTAAATACAGGGCATATTTTGTATCTACAGATGCTAAAAAAACTTTATGCTATTAGTGTTGTTGTTTGGTTAAATAGTTGTTAATTGTGGTTTGTTTGCGTATTTTATCGACAAAATATCGACATTTAGCTACCAAATTAAGTTTTTATTACAGTCACGATTAGCCTAGAGCGTGTTTATCTTTGTTCATTAATTGCGTTGGCGACTAAAATTTAACAGAAGACGAAAGGTTTCCCAGCTTTCGTCTTCTATTACATAGAAAGGGTTAAAACGGTCCTTGTAAGGCTACAGAGTTTTGGTTTGACTGATAATAGAGTTGATTTCCACGTAAATAATATATGCCATTGGAAGTGAGTACACTTCTATCGTCTCCAACATATAGATATTCACTTAGCGATTGCTCTGGAATTATCTCAAGTTGCTCAGTTAGACTCGGTTGTAGGGTATCTACATCAAAAACCAATAAACCTGTAGCAGGTAAAAAGAAACCATCAGTTTCTAAAACTTGGTCTTGTCCCCAAGATTCAAATGGCATAGCAAAAGTCGTGACATCGTCATTTGATAAAACTGAAAGTGCGCGATAATCGAATTCAACCGGTGAAAAACTCTTTTCTTTTTCAATGCTATTCACGACAACAGGATTAGCCGGGTCCCTCACATCAAATAAGCTAATTTTAAGGGCCTGCATGGGTACAACGGCGGCAATAAAATCACCAGAATCCGGAATGTCACCGGGTAATACTTGCTGACCAACACCAAGAATGTAGTCATTGCCAATGGGTTGCAGATAATTGGAGAATCCGGGGATTTCGAGTTCGCCCACCATGGCTGGTAAACTGGGATCGCTAAGATCTAACACGTAAAGTGGATCTATTGTTTCGAAAGTTACCACATAGCCCTTATCGCCAGAATAACGAACGGCATAAACATCTTCCCCCGGTTTTCCTATAGCTTGAGGATAGGTATCGTTGGGTAATTGTCCAACTACGTTTAGAGATTGTCCTTGTTGTTCAAGAGTATATAAACGGTGCAGAGGATTTTGAACGTCTGTAACAGCATCAGTGGTTAAGATCCTCAAAATGTCATTTTGTTCGCTTATCCGTAATACGGCATGGTCGTCCCAGCCGATAGTGCCTGGTACCGAACCGCTAGCTTGATAATCCACACTGGAATCAAAACTGAACTTATGCGCGAGGGTTTCATTTTCAACATTTGCTAATAAGTATAAGGCGTCTGCTGACATATATGTATGGCTAGCGACGGCAGACATACAAATGCCTTGCATATTTTGCGGATTGTTGAGGTCAATTTTCGTTATTTGTACCAATTGAGCATAACCATCAAGTTCAGACGCCTGGACAGGAATATAACAATCATCAGGAGATAACAAAGATTGAGTAGCGCCATTAAATGAAACCTTAGGTAATAAACTTTGGTTGGGTGAGCTGATGATCTTCTGATAATTTGATAATTTGTTTGCATCTGTATCAGCGCCTTCTATCAAATCATCGACGGTAGGTACAAAACTACTGATGATATAAATTTGATCATCAATTCTGCGGCTACTGATAAATACTCCTTGAATACTTATTTCATCCGGTGTTTCAACTGCATCAATATCTGAAACATCGAAAATACTAATTGTAATTTCGCGGTCTTCTTCGTTTGGTATAGGAGCAAAAAAGGTTGAAGCTGCGCTTTGAATAGAAAATGCCGGGCTAGGACTGCTGATCACAGATAAGTTGTCCGCTTGTAAAAACAATCCATGAACATAGCGGTTTGTTTCAGCAACTGGCAAAAAAGCTACCTCTTTAGGTATATTGTCGTTTTGCAACGCCAGTACTCTTATTTGAGTACCTTGTCCTTCTGGCTGTGTCCACCATGACAGATCAGAGATAAAAAATTGTTCACCATTGAATTCAATTCTATCAAGTTCATCTATGCCTACTTCTTGAGTGTTAGTAGTAGAGAACTGAATTTGAAGGTTTGAGTCATTAGTGCTGCTAGGGTTGGCCGCGAACTCAGGAAGATTGCCGACACTGTTATTGTATATGCCGTTTTTCAAAAAGGTGGCTACCGCAGCTTCACCTTTTTGTTCAAGACTACCATTAAAGGCGGTAGGAGTGTTCAGATTGGGTACTGAGTCTGGTGCTTCTGGTGACAACCCAGAATCTGATGAACTGCCCGAACAAGCTGATAGTAACACCATGGTTAAGACACCAAGGCTGTATTTTGCCTTATTTGCGATGTTGAGACTTGTATTCTTATTCACAATGATAAACTCCATGTTTTAGATGCTATTACATGGAATTAGCCTACGTGAGTCAAACGCAAATTACTGATCCAAGTTGCATAAAAATGTGAATATTTGTAACCGACAGATGTGTCCTAATTCATCCTTTGTTACTCTAGAGCAACTTGAGTCAATACCAGTAGTGAATGGCGTTATGAATTGCTTGCATTCGAGTCTTCAAATCTCGATTTCCGCTATAAAATTTAATCCTGCAAACAAAATAGAAAGGTGCTTCAAGGCATTGCTTTTTTTACTTTTGTTTCTGCCGTTAATGAGTGCAAATGCATCAGAACCCGATTGCGAAACGAGTGTATATTGTATAGACGAAAACAGTTGGCAGTTGGGTATTGCTATGGGTTTAGGCGGGCGGACAAATCCTTTAGTAGACGGTGATGCAGTTCCCTTTCTCTTATTGCCTGATATTGCGTATTACGGGGAATCTTTTTATTTCGACAATGGCGAATTAGGGTTTCAATTTTACCCCACTCAAAACACCAGTATTGAAACCTTTATCGCCCCAAATTCAGAGCGAGCAAATTTTAGTTTTTGGCACCCCTCTAATATATTAATACCAGCTGCTAGTTTTGGCTCTGATGCAACAGGCATAGATGATGAGCTTGAGTTATCAATTGAGCAAATTGAAACGAGAAAATGGGCCATTGACGGTGGCATTAGATTGCAGTGGTATCATCAATCACATCATTTCCAGATAAAATTTATTACCGATGTTTCCGGCGTTCATAATGGCCAACAGATTAACTTGGCTTATAGATATCTACTTCACAAAGACAATTGGCGTTTGAATCTTGGACCACAAGTCAAATGGATGAGTAGTCAATTAACAGATTACTACTATGGTGTTCGTAAAGGTGATACCCCTATTGAGGAGCTATTCTATGAAGCTTCTTCGGGTTTTCAATATGGTCTTGATTTAAATGCTTCATATGCGGTGAACGCCCATTGGCAGTGGTTGTTTCGAACCTCCTATACAAAATTACACGAAGGAATGTCAGACAGTCCAATTGTAGAAGACGATTATGTCGCCTCTGCTTTTGTCGGCATTGCGTACAGGTTTTAGGAGTCGTGCGCATGAAATTATTTGCTTATTTGACTATCACCTTGGCACTACTTTTATTCAGTAATTCCCTAGAAGCAATGGAATGGGAGGTTATTCCCGAACAATGTATAGTGAGTCAATCAAATGAAGTTTGTGACGCTAAAGTGCGTATTAGCGTTACGCAAAACAAAGAAGTCGTTTGTATTAGAATTATAGAAAAACTAAACCGCTGTTTGCCTGTAAATAACACGGAAACGTTGTCGATTAATTTAAAAATCACAGGCCCCGTGAGCATAGAATTGTTGCAACAAAACGGCGATATTATTGATATTAAACAGATTAAATATACACTCATTAATGCCAAGCCAAAACGGCGAAGGGTTAAACTGCCATGGAGTGTTTTTTAACATGCAAATGCAAGATAAGGTAGTTTTGGTCGAAGATGACAGGCGTTTACGAGAACTGATCAGCGACTATCTAAAGAACAATAATTTTGCAGTAACCTCACTAGCTGATGGAAGCAATTTATTGCAGACAGTGGCTTCCTGTCAGCCGCAAATTGTGGTGCTTGATATCATGCTTCCTGGGGACAACGGGTTTACTTTGTGCCGGAAATTACGCCAACATTATTCAGGCCCCATTCTATTTTTAACGGCCAAAAACGATGCAATCGATCAACTTCTAGGATTTGAGTTAGGGGCGGATGATTATGTTATCAAACCAGTAGAACCTAGAGTGCTAGTCGCTAGAATAAAAGCCTTATTACGCAGAGTATCCACACCAGTGAACAAAGCGCCTAAAACCTTGAGTTTTGGACGTTTAAGTATAGACAAGCTAGCCCGCAAAGTGACCCTTGATGAGGAGGATATTGCATTAACCAGTCATGAATTTGATTTACTCTATGCGTTAGCTGAAAACGCAGGGACAGTGGTACATAAAGAAGTGATTTATCAACAGATCATCGGCCGAGAATATGACGGTCAAGACAGATCCGCCGATGTCAGAATTTCACGTATTCGCAAAAAGCTCAAAGATAACCCACAGAATCCTTACAGAATCAAAACTATATGGGGTAAAGGCTTCTTTTTTGTCGCGGACGCGTGGCAGTAGAAACGCCCTATGACAAGATTATTTTTAAGTTTATACCTGTTTATCGCGATTAGCTTGGTGGTACTAACTGCAGGGTTAAACAATATGTTTTTTAGTGAAACAGAAAATTTAACGCAAGAGCAACAAGCCTGGATAAACACAGTTCAAGCATTGGTCAATGATATACAAAACCTCACCTCGATTTTAGACAATGCTGGTATTCAATATCAAATATCACCGCTATCAGACGTAGTCTTAGCCGAATCCGTTGATCAAACTTTGCAACAGGACAAGGTTATTTGGGGGTATGAAGATAACCTGTGGCAAATTTATGTTATGACGTCATCTCAGCAGCTAATTCAGATCAGTTTTGCTCAATCTGAAGCTAATGCTGTTTGGTGGTTATACACCAGTTTGTTTTTTATTTTGTTAGGGATTTTGATCGCCATTTGGATTTATCCTTTATGGCGAGACATGAATAAGTTAGTTAAGGCTACCCAAATTATTCATCAAGATGGCTCCTTTGCTGTACCAATCTTGCCCACAAGTTCTCCAGTCAAGCCGGTCGCAGATGCTTTAAGGCATCTAGAGGATAAGGTCACGTTATTACTGGCCAATCAACGGGAACTCGCTGGTGCTGTCACCCATGAATTTAAAACACCAATTGCACGGCTTAAGTTCGCGTTAAACAGTGATGCAGATTTAAGTGCGAAAGATGTTGAAAAAGCGAAGAAAGATGTAGACGAACTTGACGCTTTGATTCAAGAAATGTTGGATTTTACCAAACTTTCAAATCAACAAGTGGATTTGCACATGGAAGAGATTCCTGTGGATGAACTTTGTTTACAACGCATCGAACATTTTTCCCATTTGGCGCCCAAGGCAATTAAGATCTCATTAAAAACAGAAAGTTTTAACTTGGTGGCAGATGGGTATTTGGTCTCCCGTGCATTGGATAACCTATTAAGTAATGCCATTCGATATGCGAAAACAACTATCCTAGTTTCAGCTGAAAAAACGGATAGTCATTGTAGGATTCAGGTTGAGGACGATGGGCTTGGTTTATCGGAAGAGCAAATGAACAAGGTATTTGAGCCTTTTTACCGAGCGGACGAAGCAAGGCATAGAGATTTTGGTGGTACAGGGTTGGGATTGGCTACTGTAAAACGCATTGTGACTTGGCATCAAGGCAAAGTCGATGTTAGCAAAAGTCAATTTGGCGGTGCTAAGTTTTCCTTAGAATTTCCTCTGACGGATTAAAAAAAAGGGCAATCTAACGATTACCCTTGTTTCTAAACTTGTGAATACACCCCATCTGCATTTGGACAGTAATCACAAAGATTCTGTAACTCTTTAAAGAATGTTTTCTAATTTAAATGGCACCCATTTTTCGTTTGCTCGAGTAGCGGCTACGCAATTTTCGATAAAAGCCATACCTCGGATAGCGTCTTCTATGCCGGGTACTTCGGAAAGAGTATCGCTTCCCGTGCCTTCAAATTTTCGAATTTGTTTCACAAAATCTAAATAGATATTGGCAAAAGCTTCGAGGTAACCTTCAGGATGACCTGCTGGAGTGCGCATTGCACTACTGGCTTTAGGCGTAAATGCCCCCACGCCAGTGCGAATTACTTGGCGAGCTTGATCATTATATTTTAAGGTTAAGGTATTTGGCTCTTCTTGACGCCACTCCAAACCCGCTTTGGTACCATAAATACGCAAACTTAGATTGTTTTCTTCACCGACACTAATTTGACTGGCAATTAGTACGCCTTTAGCGCCATTGTTAAAACGCAGCAATACGTTGCCGTCATCATCAAGTTCGCGTCCTGGCACTACAGGTTGCAAATCAGCGCACAGCTCTGTTATTTCTAGACCAGAAACATATTCAGCCAAATTAGCTGCATGTACACCAATATCACCCATACAGCAACTTACTCCAGCGCGTTTGGGATCTAATCGCCATGCAGCTTGCTTGTTATCTTCGCCCGGCGCTTCTGATAACCAGCCTTGAGAATATTCAACGATAATCTTGGTAATTTCGCCTAGTTCCCCCTGCACAATCCGCTGCTGCGCTTCTTTTACTAGGGGATAACCTGTATAGGTGTGAGTTAAACCGTAAAGTACCTCATGCTTATCAAGCACTGCTTTCAAGGCTATAGCTTCATCTAACGTGAAAGTGGCGGGTTTGTCTGACATGACATGAAAACCAGCTTCTATCGCCGCTTTGGCTACAGGAAAGTGCAGATGATTTGGCGTCACTATGGACACAAACTGCATTCTTTCGTCAGCCGGTTTTTTCGCTTCCTCGTCAAACATCTCTTGATAGGTAGCATAACAACGAGCAGGATCTAAACTTAACATCTCACCCGTTGCTTTACAGTTATCAAGCGAAGAAGAGAAAGCACCACAAACTAATTGAATTTCACCATCCAGTGCAGATGCGGCTCTGTGCACAGCTCCTATAAAGGCCCCTTGTCCACCGCCTACCATACCCATTCTGATTTTGTTGTTGTATCCGCTCATGAATTCGCCATTAGTTTGATGTGTTGATATAAAAATTGCCAAGCCAATCCGATGGAATCGGTATTGGTTGGCAACACACAGGGAAATTATTATATTTTTAAACGTATTGTTGTATGAACTTTGATGACTTCACAGATATAAATGTAAAGTTAACAAGTTGTTAAATTATAAAGCGGGACGGCAAATTTTTTTATGATAAATTCGTTAATTGATGTGACATATTCGGCGTCCTTTGTTGGTATATTTGCGCCGCATTAGATTTTCAGTCTATTGGCTTAGCATTGATTTAAGCGTTTCTAGGCTGTCAGCTTCCTCAGCTGGCTTGTCCCAACGGATACGATGGATGCGCGGAAAGCGCAGTGCTAATCCCGATTTATGGCGGTTAGATTCATGCACTGAATCAAAGGCGACTTCAAATACCAATGCTTTATTTACTTCTTTGACTGGTCCAAAGCGTCCAATAGTATTATTGCGTACCCAGCGATCTAACTGCTTGAGTTCGTCATCAGTAAATCCTGAATAGGCTTTGCCTATAGGTAGGAGTTTATCCTGTTGCCAGCAACCAAAAGTGTAATCGGAATAAAATGATGATCTTTTGCCATGACCGCGTTGAGCATACATTATGACCGCATCTATTAATCGAGGCTCTCGTTTCCATTTGTACCAAGCGCCTTTAGGGCGACCGGCTACATATTGACTGTCTTTTGCTTTTAGCATCAATCCTTCAATGTAACCTTGTTCAAGGGTAGTTGCTTGTTCTCTGAGTGAGGTCAATTGTTCAATTGAAGCAAATTCAAGTTCTTCAGAGAAATGAATAAAATCATATGGCTGATTATCAAACCAAGATTTCAAAAATTGTTTACGTTTAGTGAGTACTAACTGTCGTAGGTCTTTTTTGTGTAAGGATAAACAATCATAAAGAATTAAACCCGCAGGATATTGCTGGATTAATTTATTGCTGGGTTTCTTTTTATTTAAACGTTGTTGCAACTGATTAAAACTGCCAATGTGATGTGTTTCCTTTGCTAACACACCTGTTATCTGGTTTTGTTGTTCTTTGGGTTGAATAACGATAAGTTCACCATCAAACACACCACTTATATTCTGATGATCTAAGTTTTGCATAATGTCTGGAAAAGAGTGACTTATATCATCGCCAGTGCGACTAAAAATCGCCTTTCCATGTTCGGATATGACCAGTTGCACGCGGATACCGTCAAATTTCCATTCAGCGATATAGTCTTGGGGAACAATATCAGGTAATGACTTTTCATCCAGAGGATGAGATAGCATAACGGGTTGAAACACAACCTTCTCACTGACATCGGGAATCGCTGATTTGCCCTCTAGCCAACTAAGTAATTCTGTGTAAGGTGGTGCTAACCCATGCCAAAGGCGTTCAATTTTTTCGATAGATACTTCTTGGGAGTGTTGCTGACCATATTCAGCGAGTATCTTTTTTAAGAATCGAGCCGAAACACCAATCCGCAGGCCTCTAGTACCCAGTTTCAATAATGCCCAGCGCTGAGTCGCTTGCATGCTATTGAGTAACTGAATTAGGTAGTTTCTATTTTGCGCTTTATTGCCTTGAGCGAATTTAGCTACTACTTCAGATAAACTTGGCAGTTGCTGTAAGGGTTTAGGATCATCAGGGAGGGAATGCCATAAATGCGCAACGGTTTCACTCATCTCACCGACATAGTCGTAACTTAAATCAAAAAGCACAGGATCAACTCTTTCTGATATTAAGTCTTTTATCAGTTTACGTTTAAAAAAATCAAAGTTTAACGTTCCTGCAATGGCCGCAATTGCCCAACCTCGGTCAGGATCTGGCGTGGTTTTTAAGTAGTCTTTTATCAAGGCTGCTTTAGCTAAGTTGCCTGATGTGAAATACAATTTGTCGACAAGAGTGGCAAAGGCTCGCATTAACTACTTTCGTCCTCTTCATAACCTACAAGAGAAAGCGCTTTGGCTTTGTATCCCATTGCTTGAGCTTGATGAACTAGGGCTTCTTCTCGCCCATGAGTAACCCAAACTTCTGCAGGGTTGACTTGTTTTATTGTTGTGATTAACGAATCCCAGTCTGCATGGTCACTAATAATGAGAGGTAATTCAGCTCGACGTTGTTTGGAGCGCGCTCGAATTTGCATCCAACCCGACGCCATAGCTGTGATGACATTAGGTAATTTTCTTGACCATCTATCATTGGTTGCTGAAGGTGGCGCCAGCACGATTTCTCCCTGCAAAGACGCCATATCCTCTACTTCTGCAACCGGAATATAGGGTCCTAAGTCGATGCCTTGAGACACATAATAATCACAGAGTTTTAGCAGTGCGCCGTGCATGTAAATAGCTTTGTTGTAGCCTAATGCTCGCAGCCCCATAATTAAACGCTGACATTTACCCAATGCGTAAACCCCTACTAAATGACAGCTATCAGGAAACAGGGCCAGCGAATTTAACAGCTTTTGTATTTCATCTTTTATTGGTGGGTGAGTGAACACAGGTAACCCAAATGTGGCTTCGGTAATAAAAACATCACAGGGGACTACTTCAAATGGTTTACAGCTAGGATCAGCATGCCTTTTATAGTCTCCAGAAACCACCAGCTTACGTCCTTTGTATTCAATTATCGCTTGAGATGAGCCTAAAATATGGCCTGCAGGTACAAGAGAAAATTCAGCCTGATGCAACTGAATTTTTTGATTGTACTCAAGGGCTTGAGCTTGCTTACAAAAGTCTTCACCATACCGAATTCGCATAATATCTAGCGTTTGCTGAGTCGCAAAAACCTCATCATGCCCGGGGCGAGCATGATCTGCATGACCATGAGTCACCACAGCTCTATGCACGGGCACAAGCGGATCAATATAGGCATCTATTACAGCGCAATAAAGCCCGTTTTGGTCTGTGGTTATCCAATGCTCTGGATGTGGATGCATAGGTGTCTTTGTTCGCAAATAGTATAGATAGGCATATTCTTTTAGATTGGATTAATAGCCTATCTAAAGTTATGGCCTAAATATGAAAAAAAACTGTTATCTGAAGTGTTTTCTGACATTATAAGAAAGTTGCAGTATGTAAGGGACAATACAATGACCAAGTCGGGAAAAGGAACCCAGTCGACATTCCAATATGATGCTTTTATTAGTTACGCCTCCGAAGACAAAACTTACGCCTTTAAAATATGTGACTACTTGGAATCCCGAGGCCTTAAGTGCTGGATTGCGCCAAGAAATGTTCGTCCCAGTAGAGAATATGCTGAAGAAATTCTACTTGGCATCGAACATTCTCGAACCATGGTGTTGGTGTTATCCGATGCCGCCAATGCTTCGCCTTTCGTTTCAAGAGAAATTGAACGGGCGGTGAGTCATCGCAAACCCATTTTTCCCTTTAGAATTGAAGACGTATTACCCTCTCCCTCTTTGGAACTATTAATTTCCACCAATCATTGGATTGATGCTTGGCAAGGTAGTTTGCTTGATCATGTGGATCGACTGGTTGAAGAGCTGTTGGCTTGGCAAAACGAAGTCTTTATTCATTCCATAAAAGATTTATCCTGGTTCGACAAATGCGTAAGAATATTTCATCGCAATTTAAAGAGCATATTAGTTTTCATTGTTATAGTAGTATTGCTAGGACTGGTATGGTTTGGTCAAAATGAGGGGGAAGTTAACTCAAGACCGGATTCAAGTCGCAATACAAAACCTGAGTCAAATTCTAGCGCCCCAATAAAGTTTTCAGAAGTTACAGAGCTAGACATTAAGCCATTGATCAAATTTCATCCGCAATTTATCTGGACCATTAATCTAACTCCTTCAGCCTCACTAAGAGATCAAATTTTTGATGCGACCATAAAAGTAGAAAATGTAGAGCAACTGGTTCAACAAGGGTTGATGGCGGGAATTACTGAATTGCCTGTACCTGACGCCTCGGAAATTGAGATCAGTATCCGGGATAGGGAAGGCAACGAAATTGGCCCCTTTAAGTATGACTATGATTTTAAAAAGGATGCACAAGAATTTCTAAGTTCACTGACTGTAGATGATTTTGAGATCAAAACCAAATATCAAGGTCATGGTCGATGGGAAGTTGAACCACGTTACTTAAATGGTTACCTAAATAACACAAGCAGAGAATTTTCTTTTGACGGTAAAAACTGGCAGCAAATGAGTTTGCTGAGAGTAATTATTGAATCGACCCAGGATATATCGAAGATTGAAAAACTATACATGAAAATAATTCATGCAACCTCAGCTTCTGAATCTAACGAACTAGAATTTGATCTTGATTTAGTTTCTCTTGGCGAATCACAACTGTTAAAAGAAATAAAAGCTGACTCTAGGTATTTAACTGCAGATTGTGAAAAGAATCTTTGTCAATTTAAGTCCAAGGAGATGCCGGTAATAAAAACCATTAAATTCGGACCAACAGAGAAAGATTTGCGTTACGCCGCGAAGATGGATTTTCCATTAGAAAAGGATGGCGACGCGACCTTTAAAAGAGAATTCCAAAAGCAAACCTATGATTTTCCGCACTGCACAGATAAAGTGTACTATCGAGCAATTCTCATTGATGATACTGAGCTTGCCATTTTAAATGAAGATAACAAGCGATATAGTCAAAGCAAATGTGCAAACTAATGATTGCTGTATACACTAGATTCCTTTGCTTGCTTTAGATGATCTCTTTTCTTTAAACTTCATTATTAGGGTCTAAGCATTAAAAAGAAAACATAAAGGAGAGTCGTTTGGCGACAAAAAAGCGCGCATTGTTGCCGAAGATTTTTTCTGAATGGTTCTCCACAAAAGGGTGGAAGTTAAGACCTTATCAACGGCAGATGATGCAAGCCTTTGTAAATCATCAATCCTCACTATTGATAGCCCCTACTGGCGCAGGAAAAACCTTATCAGGATTTTTGCCCAGTTTAATTGACCTTTATAACCACCCAAGAAGCACAAAAAAACTGCATACCCTTTATATTTCACCGCTCAAAGCCCTTACTTATGATATTGAGCGCAACTTATATCAACCCATTCATGATATGCAGCTGAATATCGATATTGCCTCACGTACGGGCGATACCACGGCTTATCAAAGACAAAAACAGCGTCAGAAACCACCGCATATTTTGCTGACAACGCCTGAATCTTTGATGTTGATGCTATCCTATACAGATGCAGAGAATATTTTTGCTTCGCTGAAGTGCGTTATCGTAGATGAAGTGCACAGTTTTGCGAATACCAAACGAGGTGACTTTACAGCGCTGGCCTTAGCTCGTTTACAAAGTATCAATCCTAATTTCTTGCGCGTAGGTCTTTCTGCTACTGTGGCGTACCCTGAACTGATTGCTAGTTGGTTAGGGCCAAGTGGCGAACCTTGCGAGGTGATTGCAGCTAAAACTCGGGTAAAACCTCGCATTAAGATTCTGAAAAGTAAAACCCGAATGCCCTTTGGGGGCTATATGGCAAAATATGCCATAAAAGAGGTTTATCAAGCGATTTGTGAAGCTGGCACTAGTTTGGTGTTTGTGAATACTCGAGCTCAATCTGAACTTATTTTTCAGGCGTTATGGGAAATAAATGATAAAGGGCACGCGATTGCTATTTATCACGGTTCATTGTCCAAAGAACAACGTAACAAAACTGAAAATATGATGGCAGAGGGAAAGCTTAAAGCTGTGGTGGCAACTTCTGCATTGGAACTTGGTATCGATTGGGGAGATGTGGACCTTGTGATTCAAATGGGGGCCCCAAAAGGTGTGAGCCGTTTGTTGCAGCGCATTGGTCGTTCTAACCACAGGTTAAATGAGCCATCCCAAGCGTTATTAGTACCCGCAAACAGATTTGAAGCTTTGGAATGTTTATCCGCCATACAGGCCATAAAAAAAGGAGATCTAGATGGAGATCCTCCTATGGCGGGTTCTTTAGATATATTGCCGCAGTTTATCTTAAATTGCCTTTGTTCTAAACCTGCAAGTCTGGATCAAATCTATGCCCAAACCTTAGATGCAGCGCCTTATGGTGGACTCGATAAACCCACATTTGAAAAGCTTTGGGCTTATACATACGATGGCGGGTATGCGCTTCAAGCTTATGAAAGATATCAGCGATTAGAACAAATTGAAGCTGATCTATTTCGTCCTGCCAATAAAAGAGTCATTGCAAGACACAGACAAAATATCGGCACCATTGTAGAAGCAGGTAGGCTTAGAGTGAAGCGGTTAAAACGCGCTCATCAAGGCAAAATTATCGGTGAGGTAGAAGAGCACTTTGCTCAACAACTGGTATCAGGTGACACCTTTTTCTTTGCCGGGGAAGTTTTACAGTTTGTCGGCATTAGAGACATGGTAGTGGAAGCCAAACCGGGTAAAGCCAAAGAACCGAAAATCCCCAGTTATGCCGGTGGTCAAATGCCCCTTTCTACCTATTTGGCCGACGCAGTGCGCCAATTATTAAATCATCCGGAAGATTGGCAGCGTTTGCCTGCACAAGTTCGAGAGTGGTTGGGTTTACAAAAAGCCTTTTCACAGATTCCAAAGGTTAACAAGGTTTTAATCGAGCAGTTTCCTTATCGCAAAAGTCAATTTGTACTGTTTTACACTTTCGAAGGGAGAAAGGCCAATCAAACACTGGGCATGTTGATCACCAAGCGTATGGAAAAAAGCGGTTTGCATCCCATTAGTTTTTCAGTTACCGACTATGGGTTGTCTATTTGTAGCGTAAAACCTATTCAACAACATCATATCGGACATTTATTTAACCCTGATATTCTGGGCGACGAACTAGAAGATTGGATGCTAGAAGCGGCCATGCTAAAACGATCCTTTAGGCGAGTTGCCGTGGTAAGCGGATTGATTGAGCAGCAATATCATAGTCAGAAGAAATCCATGCGACAGGTGACTTTTTCAACTGACTTGATCTATGACACTTTACGAGAATATGATCCCGACCATATTTTGTTGAAGGTGACACGGCAAGACGCCGAACGTGAGTTGCTGGATTTAAAACGAACTGCAGATATGCTGATTCGGTTTGATAAAGCCTTTGATTTTGTTAGCTTAAGTAAGCCTTCGCCATTAGCTATCCCCATTGTATTAGATGTTCGTAGTGAGCGGATCACAGGCGCAGGTATGCAGGCTTTATTGGAACACGCCAATCTGTATCAGGAAGCTGAAAATATGATGGAAGATATACGAGCTACTCTGTCCAAAGCCTATTGATGTAGAAAGCCAAATGATAGATGAAAAGCAGTTAGTGCAACTTGTACAAAACAATCAAAGCATTCCGGTGCAGTTCGCTGACCAAAGATTATTATTGGATGCGGAAGGTGTTTTGTATTGGCCTCAATGCGATCTATTAATATTCTCCGACTTACATTTTGAAAAAGGGAGTTTTCTCACTCAGTTTGCCCATCCTGTGCCCAGATATGACAGCATTGATACACTCAAGCGAATACAAGCATCTATTGCGCGTTATAAACCCAGTACGGTGGTATGTTTGGGGGACAGTTTGCATGACGTCAACGCTGTAAAGCGCATGGAAGACCGACTAATAAACCATTTGAACGAGCTAATCTCATCGGTTGATGAATGGTGTTGGGTGTTAGGTAATCATGATCCGGATATTCCCGAAAGTTTGTTTGGATTACGTATGAATTTTTTTACTAAAAATAATTTATTGCTTGTCCATGAATTTGAAAATTTAGAAAATCACAAAGATGTAAATGGACAAATTATTGGACATTTTCATCCAAAAGTTTCAGCTCGAATTGCCATGCAAAAAATCACTGGAAAGTGCTTTTTACAAGACCATAAGACAATTGTTATGCCGGCATTTGGAAAATACACAGGCGGTCTAGATTTAAAAAATGAGGCTTTTTCGACCATTTTGGACAAGAAAAATACAAAAAATTTTCTAATGTACAACAAAAAGATCTACTTGGTATAATAAAGTATACTTTTGTATAGTAGACATGGAAAAAACCCTGTTTTACCGTAGGTTAGGTCGATAAAGCAGTAAATCGAAAAGATAAGTGCGCATGGTCAAATAGGTATCACAGACCATACATTAAAGATAATAATAAAATTGGTGACAACAATGAAGTTTGTTGCGGTAATCTTTTTTTCGCTTTTGACTATCTCTAGTTCTCTCGCAACAGAAGATTTAGTAATACATACGACCCCAGTAAATCCTAAGCATAAGGATTTACACGAAATCATAATTAAAGCTTATGAAAGCCTAGGCGTACCTGTGGTTTATACCAGTCTGCCATATACCCGTGGATTGGTAAGCGCAAACTACGGTGTTATCGACGCCGTTGATCTTAGATTTGAATCCCATGTCACTAGTTACCCAAATTTAGTTAAAGTTGAATATCCAGTTTATACAGGCGCTACCTATCTAGTTGTTGATAACGAAACCTGTGCCAAATGTACAAAAGAATCTGTTGGGTCAGTTGCCAGTGTCAGTGGTTATCAATATTCCTCTTTTTTCAAAACAGATGTTTTTGCGCATTTAGCTCGCCAAGAATTTGCTGAACACAAAATGTTATTCCGATTCTTTGACCGACAACGTGTTCAAGCCATGGTAGTAGGCGATATTTTCTTACCTGAGAAATATTTAAATAACGAAAGATACAGTTTGTACAAGTTAGGCACTCATAAAGTTTTCCATTACTTGCATCAGAAACACCAGGGATTAGCCATACGTTTAGAAAGAAGTTTTAGGCGCTTGGATCACAATGCTGTCAACTCAAGCAATAATCAGATGGCGGAGCAAAGAGAGAAAAGCTATTCAGGTGCTTCCGTCTCCATTGCTCCCGGCGCTGCTGCAAACTAATTATTGATTCACTAATCCGCCCAACGTTTAGTGATGTCAGCATAAGCATCTATGCGGCGGTCTCTAAAATATGGCCAGATGCGTTTAACTGATTCGGTTCTATCCATATCCAACTCAACCATTAGATTTTGTTCTTCTTCATCGGATGCCGTTGCTAGGATTTCTCCCTGAGGGCCGGCTATAAAACTGTGTCCCCAAAACTGAATGCCAGGATCGCCATCAGTAGGAGAGGGTTCAAAACCCACCCGATTAGCAACCACAACAGGTACAGAGTTGGCTACAGCATGGCCGCGTTGTATGGTTTCCCAAGCACCTTGTTGGCGACTTTTTTCATCTTCTGTGTCGGTTTTATCCCAACCAATGGCGGTAGGGTAAAACAAAATATCAGCGCCTTTCATTGCCATTAGTCTAGCAGCTTCTGGATACCATTGATCCCAGCATACCAATACCCCGAGTTTACCAACACTGGTTTGGATTGGCTGAAAGCCTAGATCACCCGGGGTGAAATAGAATTTTTCATAAAAACCAGGATCATCAGGAATATGCATTTTTCGATACTGTCCAGCGATCTCTTTGCTGCGATCAAACACCACAGCTGTATTGTGATATAAACCCGAGGCACGCTTTTCGAACAATGATGTCACTAACACAATATTGCATTCTTCAGCGAGAGCACCAAAAAACTCAGTCGCTGGGCCAGGAATAGGCTCAGCCAAATCAAAAGCGTCAACATTTTCGTCTTGGCAAAAGTAAAGGGTAGAATGCAATTCTTGCAAGAGTATACATTGTGCGCCCTGCTCGGCGAGTTTGCGGACTTGCTCGGCAGAGTTTTGCCAATTTGTTAGCTTATCATTTGAGGCTACTGATTGTTGAACTAGCCCTATTTGAAGTTTACCTTTTTGCATTTTATTCACTTATTTGGGTTATTTAAATCTGTGCTAAACCGTCTGCTGCAGCATCTAAAACATCTTGGTCTAAGGTGTTTACCGGTATTTGCATAGTTATACAGTGCAGGCTTCCAAATTGTTTAACTAAGGTTGAACAGTCCACTGCTATTACTTTGTGATTGGGGTAGGCTTTTTTAATCACCTTAATGGCTTCTTTATCTTCTGGTTGTTGATACACAGGAGCCAAAATATGCTGGTTGCAGATCAAGAAATTCGCATAAGACGCTGGCAGTCTTTCATTATCCTCATTGACCACATTGGGTAGCGGGAGTTCATGAATTTTATAATCAGGAAAGGCGCTTTTGAGTTCGTTTTTAAGCTTTGATAGACCTTCATAGTGGCTATCGTCCGTACGATTATAAGCACTTTGCATAACTAACCCGCGCAGAGGTGTGAAACGCACCAAGGTGTCTATGTGGCCATCGGTATCGTCCCCTTCAAGATGACCATTTTCGAAAATAATCGTTTCTTGGGCGCCCAAATACTGCGCAAAAATTTGTTTGTAAGCTGCTGCTTGCATATCGCCATTCCGCTTGGGATTGTACAGACAAGATGCAGTGCTCAATAAATGCTGATTTTCGTCGATCTCAATGGCACCGCCTTCGAGCACTATCGGACATGAAATCAATGGATTTAAACAGTACTTGGCCAAGGTTTCATTAACTAAGTTATCTTTGCGAGCATCGAACTTTTCACCCCAGCCGTTAAATAAAAACTCAACAGGCACGTTACCAATTTCGCTCGAACAGGTCACAAATGCATAATCTCTGGTCCAGGTATCGTTGTATTCCACAACCACTAAGGCTACTTTTGCGCCCATGGGTACAACAGATTTAATAATGCCAAGATCTTGTTCTCTGCACAGTAACAGCACTATGGCACCAGCTTCATTGATTTGTTTAATCAAATTCACATAAGTGGCTCTAGCATCATCAATCCAAGGCTGCCAATCGGTGTCTTCATGAGGCCATGCTAGGATTATTGCTTCAACATTTGCCCATTCAGGCATTAGGGTAAGACTTTCAGATAGTTGATATGTCATACTTTGTCAGTATCTCAATTTTACACTTATAAATAAACGACGGGGTTGACCGACAAAATAACGATAATTGCCGAACGCAAAGTCTGCCCTTTCAGCATAATCTTCGTCAAGTAAATTAAATAGATTCCCTTGAATTGAAATGCTCTCAGAAATGTCGTATCGAGCACTTAGATCAACTAGAGTATGTCCATCATATTCTGCAGTATTTTCAGGATCTAAAAAGTAGCTATCCATGTATTGTAGCTGCAACTGGGTGCTAAAGTTATCCAACACTTTCCAATCAGCAAGCAGACTAGCGAGTTTTTTCGGACTAGTGTCAATCAGGTTCCCCTTAATTGATTGGTTGGAAATAGCGATATCATTTTGGTAAGTGTGTCTTTGTACACTAAATTGTGAGCTTATGCTTAAGTTGCTCAGTGCTTGCCAACGCCAACTAGCCTCAAAACCTCTGTGCTCTGTATTGCCACCTACCACCGTTTGACGATTAGTATCAGAAATGATGACGTTTTCTTTTTCCATATCGTACAAAGAAAGTTCTATGGAATGCTGAGTGCCGCTATACCGAAATCCAACTTCTAGGGCATCCATGCTGACTTCTTCGATATCTGTTAGGGTTTGATTATTCTGCAAGCGAAACAATTCTGTGGCTTGTGGCGCCCTAAATCCTTGGGAAAACTTAGCATAAACTCGTGAATTTGAATGAATAGTATAAGCGATTAGCGCTTCGGGTGAGAACTGCGAAAAGCTAACCTCTTGGTCTTGTGGTCTCGAAAAACGACACAGTGCTACCTGAGGATCACAAGCACTTCCGTCGGTTAGCTTATTATCATAATCATATTTCATGCTTTCAGCACGGGCACCTAGTGATAATTCGATATCACCTAATTGCCAATTGGCCTGCAAATAGCCCCCAATCTGTTGCGCTAACACGTCATAATCATAATGCGCTCCTTGAGGAATGCTGGGAGAAAACGGCTGCGCTTGGGTTTCTTGTAATTCAGCTTGGGTAATATCCAAGTCTATGCCTGAAATCCACTGAGCAGAGAATGCAGTAAATATTTTTTGTAGCTGTAATCCTAAACTTTTATGAGCATTTTCTTCCAATGCTTGCCAAGGTAAATAGTGCTGCAAAAAGGTCATTTGGTTCCAGCGTAAATAAGGGGTAATGCTTAGCGAATCTTGTTCAAACTTACTGTAAGCCAGAACTGATTCAGCGTTGCGAAATGCCTCTGGATTGGGATTAAGGCGTCTCGCTTGTTCATCCTGATAAATTTTATAACCTTGCACGAATCCTGCTGTCTCTTGATTTAAGTGACTTGCGGATAACAGGCTTGTGTTTTGCCAATTTCCTATCCGTTGCTGAGAAACAAAGGTCAATTTTTGCTGGCTGTAACCACTGTCTTGTTGATAGCCGCCATGATCGGCAATATTAAACAGCAGGCGTTGAGTGCTGTCAGACAATTGCCAACTCGAATCCGATTTCAATCTGTAGGTATCGTAGGCACCTGCACTGAATGCTAGGCTATCATTTGAACTTTCAGCTGCTGGCGAAATAATATTTATGACTCCATGCAAGGCATTGGAACCATAGAGCGTACTGGCCGGCCCTCGCAATATTTCGATGCGCTGTGCTTGTTCACTGTTAACATCAAACAATTGGTTGGCATTACAAAATCCAGGTGCTCTAAGGTTAATACCATCTAGCGCCATAAAAAACGCGCCGCAACTACCTGCACCAGTTAATACCGGAGAGCGAATGGCTGTTAGATGTTCTTGTCCATTGCCTCTGCTAATCCAAGTGCCCGGTGAAAAAGCGGCGACTTGGGAAATATGTTGGGCATTTATTTGCTCAATGAGTGATTTATCTAAAATGCTTAAGCTCGCATTTACCGATGACGTTGTTTGTTGATTTCGGTTTGCGGTCACCGAGATTCTTTCAACATCATCTTCGGCTGCGCTGTAAAAAGCGCTGGTCAAAAATAGCCAAAAAAATAGATTTTTATAAGGCATTACTTCAAATGTCTCCCGCCATTTAAATGCAAACATTGTCCGGTTAAATAGTCGCTGCTTAGTATGTAGTTCATTGCTTTTACCGCTTCTTGTGGACCTGGACAATTTTCTAACAAGGATTTTTTCAGCGCTTTTTGCTTATAGATTTCATCGTCTCCTTGATTAAACATCAAAAGCGCCGGCGCAATACTGTTGACCTTTACCTTTGGTGCCAACAATGCGCTAAACGATAAGGTCAGATTATGTAATGCGGCCTTACTTGCTGAGTAAGCTATATGCTTGCTGCTACCTTTTTCCTGAACATAATCAGTCATGTGAATAATGTCAGCAAAACCGTCTGGATTGACCAACATATCAGCACATGCAAGATTAATTTGGTAGGGAGCATTGGCGTGCACTTGCATCATCTTTTTGAACAAATCATCAGGATTAGTATCTTCTGATTCTTTATCCCAATCTGACGCATTATGGATAATGGCTCTTAAGGTATCTGTGGTCGATTTTAATTGCTCGATAAAGCTTGTAATGCCTTCTGATTCAGCAAAATCCGCCTGAATAACCTGAGCCCCTTGCTGAATTAATCGATCAATTGAAGGTTTTTTGCGCCGATATGTTATAATCACGGGCTTTTGTTGTGCCAGTAGGTCTTCAGCCATTGCCAAACCTAGGCGCTGACTACCTCCGGTAATTAAGATGGGTGCATTCATAGGGCACGAGTTTTCCTGTAGATTTGCCAATGGAAAAGAGGTCATTACGCTTTAAGTTAACGTAAGGATCTGCTGATAGGCCGCAGATCATAAAGGGTATTTTAGCGAATGCAACTGATCTTGAATGTGAAAAAAATGTAATCCTAAAAACGACACAACAGCGTATACTAGTGAACTGTTTTTGAGAGATGGATAAAATATGTTAGCAAATAAAACCATATTAATGCGTGAAGCGGCAGGAGATGTTTTTACTCCTCAAGCGAAAAAAGTACAGGCAGCACTTATCAGTGCAGGTCTTGAAACGCCTATGGTTGACAATCATTTGTCTAATGAAGAAAAACGCGAAAAAATTCAAGCGTCTATGCTCGATATTATGCAAACCTTAGGATTGGATTTAAACGACGACAGTTTAAAAGATACGCCCATGCGTATTGCTAAAATGTACGTAGATGAAATCTTTGGTGGTTTGGATTACGCAAATTTTCCCAAAATTACTCAGATTGAAAATAAGATGCAAATCGATGAGCCAGTGCAAGTAAGCGATATTAGTCTTACCAGTACTTGTGAGCATCACTTTGTCACTATCGATGGCGTTGCTAGTGTGGCTTATATTCCAAAAGATACTGTGATTGGATTGAGTAAAATAAATCGGTTAGTCGCATTTTTCGCCCAACGGCCGCAAGTGCAAGAGCGTCTAACTCAACAGGTAATGGTCGCCTTACAAGCGCTAACAGGCACTCAAGACGTTGCAGTTAGCATCAACGCAACTCACTACTGTGTAAAAGCCAGAGGAATTCGTGATACCAATTCCTATACCAAAACCTCTTCATTAGGCGGGGCTTTTAAAACAGATAAAGAGTTGCGTCGTCAATTTTTCTCTAATTAGTTATATTCAGGCAGACCGATAATATGAAATTCGGTCTGTCTACCATCAAAATACGTCACCTGTTTACCGTCAAATATAGCGTTTTCTTCTAACATTATACGAATGTCTTTTCCCCATTCTGGAATATGGGTTGTGGCGTTGAGTTCAATTGAGTAGGCAGTGTTTTGATGCAATGGATAGTCGCCATTATGGGGCACACCGTCCTGAGCATCCCACATACCTAAGGTAGTCCCAGCTGCATGGCCGTGATAGCCAATAGGATGGGTGTATATTGACGGGGTAATACCTTCATTGATTGCCTGTTCACGAGATTCTTTTAAAATCTGATTGCCGGTTTTGCCTACTGCAAATCTTTGGGTAAATATATCTTGCAGTCGGTTCGCATTTGCAAGGGCCGCTTTGAGATATGCAGGTGCATCACTTTCTCCTTCTCTTAATACATAAGCGTGTTGTTGCTGATCAGTTTGTAAGCGTAAGTAAGTAATACCAAAATCCAAATGCAATAAGTCCCCCGGCAAAATTACTTCAGGATTATTATTGGTAAAGGTACTTAAGTGGTCAAATTTATCCGCGTTTGCCCGTTGTATGGACACAGTGGGATGAAACCAATTGGTAAGTTTTAATTCTCTGCTGCGTTCACGCAACCACCACACCAAATCTTGAGTGGTAGTTTTTCCTGGTTGAATAACCTCGTTTGAATAAAGTTCACGAATGATTTGATGGCCCATTTCTACGATACTAGGATAAACCGCTAACTCCATTTCACTGCGGGTTTCAAGCCAAGCTATGGCTAAGTTTTCAGCGCTTACTACTCGCTTAGCCATTGATTCTGGTAGGGCTCGCATCAGCATTTGATGCTCAGTGGTATTAATGCCGTCTGCCAATGCGAAATGTTCCGAAATATTAATGCCAATTTTTTGAGGTTTTTTCTTAGCAATTAAGTCCACCAACCCTTGCCATTGGTCTGGTTGAGCATCCTTGTCCCAAGCTTTAGCAAACAAGTCGGTAACAGGATAACGAGCAACAGCAAAACGCTCTACTTGATCAGTTCCTTCTGGCTTGAACAACACCAAGATAGTGCGCCTGCGTGCTGACAACCAAGTGGCGGGTAACATGGTTTTTAAAACGGGGTCCTCGTTGTACTCCCGAGAAATTAAAATCCACATATCAATGCCGGTGGCATCCATCAAGGCTGGCAATGTATTGTCCAATTTGTCTTTGAGCATTTGATCTATCTTGCTCGCACGCTCCTGCATTGGAAGAATGGGATATTCATATTGACCGTAGCTGGAAAGGGTAAAAAAGAGAAGGGAAAGTAAAAAGCCGTATTTAATCATTGAATGCCCTTTTATTGTTATCTAGTTGGCGATGCACAATGCTGATGTTTATCTAAAATTTGTCATTGTTATACTCGAAGATAAGGCATTGTGGCCAAAGTCACAACTTCTAGTGACGACTTTGTATTACAAGTTACTAACTTCTTGTGGCTCGCAGGTCAGTATCTGGAGTTATTACTCAGCTCTTCGTTTCTCTCTTTAATTTTGATGTATAATCGAACGAAACCAACTATCACAGATGCACCCACTAATTTTATTAATACACTAAAATTTGTAGTCTGATCTTCAAGACTTTTCTTAATAATTTCACTTTCCAGAATTTCAAAATTTTCTTGTTCTAGAGCGATTAAAAGTCGACCTCTTACTGTAAGATTTGCGCTCATGTTTAACTTTGCTAACTGTGCGCTGAGACAATTGTAGTGCCTAGTGGCTATGTCATAAGTTTCACCATCAGCCAATGTAACTTTATGCAAAAAAGTGTTTGGCTGTGTGTCTATTTGCTCACAGGTAAAATTAACGAGAATTCCACTAATCTCTTCATAGTCAATAAAGTTATTCCTCACCGAAATGTAGAGTAAATAAAAAAACAATATCATCGTGAAAGTTAACTCTACTAATAGCTTTTTAAATTTAAATTTCTTCAATTTCTAATCTAGTTTCTATTAAAAAGATTCACGTTTAGTATGAGGCGGTGCAATGTTAATTAGTACTTTAGCTGATACATGAATTTTTTCCTTACTTTACCTTGTCGCAAATTCCACGGTGCCTGATTAAACGGTTCAGCCTGCATAAAACGCCCCAAAGTTGGATCGTAAATCCGACCCTTCATATGGGCGATGCGAAAATATGACCCAGAGTGTTCATTTATTCCTTGTAAAATCAATCCATTGCTATGCAACCCTAAATCCCATTTTTCGCGCTTATTTCATTGTTTTTTATTACTTTATGGATCGTAACAGTTCAATTGTTAGTTTTGAGTTTTCAAACATTATTCATAGCTCAACAAGTAAAAGTACATGTTTAGCCCCCGAAAGGGAAATTAAATGGTTTATATTTCCCATCAAAAATCTACTATTAGTATAACTATTTAGTTGTTTTTAAACCTTCTGGTTGCCAAGGTTTAAAATTTAAGTTACTTTTACACTATGAGTATAGAAAACCAAAGCAAAATAAACCAACTACTTTCTATAGCACCTAAAGGTGTTGTATTGACTTCTTCATGGCTATTAGAAAAAGGTTACAGTTTACAATTGCAAGATCGATACAAAAAAAGTCAGTGGTTCAAATCATTTGGCAGAGGCGCTTTGATACGTAATAAGGATACCGTTGATTATCTAGGGGCTATCCAAACG
This sequence comes from Glaciecola sp. 1036, assembly GCF_050306235.1. NCBI lineage: Bacteria > Pseudomonadati > Pseudomonadota > Gammaproteobacteria > Alteromonadales > Alteromonadaceae > Glaciecola > Glaciecola sp. 1036. The sequence goes on from NZ_JBLWFH010000008.1 coordinate 79,876, forward strand.
TTACAGGAACAGCTCAATTTATCGGTTCATCCTGCCGCAAAAACAGCTTTAATACTGCAAGGTAAATCACACTACTTAGAGTTCTCAACTCAAAAGGTACAGTTATTTTCGACCCCCTCTGAAGTTTTGCCTTCTTGGTTTAAAAAACATGATTGGAACGTAAAGCTGGAAAGTAACGTAACATCATTTTTGCCTGCCGATATAGGTATGGTGGAATATCAACATAAGTCATTTTCTTTAAAAATATCTAGTCCAGCGCGTGCAATAATGGAATGCTTATACTTGGCTCCCAATGACCAACCATTACTTGAAGTATACGAATTATTAGAAGGACTAAATAATATACGTCCAGCCACCGCCCAGAAATTATTAGAAAGCTGCTCTTCCGTAAAAGTAAAACGATTATTTCTTTACATGGCAGACAAAGCAGGCCATGACTGGCTGACCTATATCAATCTAGACAAAATAGATCTTGGCAAAGGAAAGCGGCAAATTGTCGCAGATGGGGTGTATATCCCCAATTATAAAATAACTGTTCCAAAGGAACTGGATAAACACATATGACCGAAAAATATGCCCAGCAGGTCAAATTGCTTCTTGATGTTATGCCAGAAGTAGCTAAAGAGAGTTGCTTTTCGTTACATGGCGGTACAGCTATCAACCTATTTGTTCTTAACATGCCGAGACTATCTGTTGATATCGATCTTACCTATGTTCATATTCAAGATAGACAAGAAAGTATTGATGCCATTAATAGTGCGTTACAGAAAATAGCGGCTCGTGTGCTTGCTCTACGACCAACGTTACGAGTAGAACACAAGGACAATATTTGTAAACTTTTAGTTGAAGAGCATGGTGTGCAAATTAAAGTTGAAGTCAATATGGTTGGGCGCGGTGTTATTGGCGATACTGAGAATAAATTGCCATTATGTGAATTGGCGCAAGAACAATTTGATGCATTCTGCGCCATAAATGTCGTGCCGTTAGCACAATTGTATGGTGGAAAAATATGTGCAACACTTGATAGGCAGCATCCACGAGATTTATTTGATGTGCATCTACTATTACAACAAAACAATTATTCAGATGACATCAAACGTGGCTTCATATACTCCCTTGCGTGCAGTAACAGGCCAACACATGAAATGCTTAACCCAAACCTAATTGATCAACGCTCGACGTTTGAAAATCAATTTCAAGGAATGTCACCCATTGAATTTACCTATGCAGACTTTGAACAAACAAGATTAGATTTAATAAAGACGATATCTGATAGCTTGGATGACGATGATAAGCACTTTCTGCTTAGTTTAAATATGTTGGAGCCAGATTGGTCAATATACGATTTTGAACAATATCCTTCGGTGAAATGGAAACTACTTAATCTTAGAAAATTCAAAGATTCTAGACCAGAAGACCATCAGCAACATTTGGATCTACTTAAGAAAGTCTTAAATGTACAAAGTTAGGAAACAAAATAAGATCGTTTTAAATTCTAGCTGTTGTACTCGGAATGAAGGCCAAATCTTCCTCCTACTTTTAACGCAAATATTTATTTGCTTCTCGGCTAGCTGCCGCTTTGTCTTTAAACGGTGATGGGTGGCATTTCTGGTAGACTTTATCTAACTGAGGAAACACAACATGGATATATATTTGCGTTGTTGATAAATCGGCATGGCATAAATAGGTTTGTATTTCCCATGCTTGCCGCCCAACTAGCTGCCCAACCACTTGCAGCCCCAGCCGTTACATTTACGATCCACAAACCTCAGTCGTAACCAGTCTCCTTTTGTACGTATTTTAATCTGCTTGTGTTTTACGTCACTACTGATAATATTCAATATTATTAATTTTGAATAATCTGATTATGGCAAATACAAGTCTGTCTCTCGGTGAACACTGGGAAAAATTTATAAAACTAGAAATACAAAGTGGTCGATACGGCTCAGCTAGCGAAGTTGTGCGTGACGCATTGCGCAACCTCGAAGAAAAGAAATCGAAATTACGCATACTTCAGTCTCACTTAGAAGCAGGCAGTAAGCAAGCTGAAAGTAAAGACTTTATTTATCAATCGCCAAAAGAGATTCTTCAAGAGTTCAAAAACGAACGTGAAAAAAAGTAGTTATTTACTCACACCTAATGCGAAAAACGACTTGCGTGGAATTTGGAATTATACTTTTGATATATGGGGAGAACAGCAGGCTGAGGAATATTTGTTTGAATTTTTTAAACGATTTAGCTGGCTAGCTGATCAACCCTTTGTCGGTACGCATCGACCAGAAGTGAGGCAAGGTTACTATTCATTTCTTCATGCTGAACATGTTGTTTTTTATGAAATAATAAATAACGATATTGTTATAATCGGTATCCCAAATCAATCAATGGATATAGACTTATTTTTTGATTAAGATCTGATAGCCTCATTTAATTTGAATAAGCAAATTTGCGACCTTAATAGTTAAAAATTGAGTAAAATTAATTTTTTTGTTTAAGCGTGTTGTATAGCTAACCTCATAGTCTTTATATAACGACCGTTCATATGAATAATATTAAGGATTGACCTCTCGGTAGAAATTAAACCCACCTTATAATATCCCACCTCCATATGAAATAAATATATGTAACTTATTGTTATCATTGAATTATATATAAATCTTATATTTTCTTTATAAAATCTCATTTCCGGTGCTTATAAGATTTGTGATGTCAAACAGACTGAAACAAGGAAAGAAACAGATGAAGATTTATAAATCCCTATTAGTGGCATCCTGCGTACTTATTAGTCAAAACGCAATGAGCGCAAGCATTAGCCTTAATTTTGTTGGTTACGGTAAAGATAGCAACGTACAAGCATTTGACCGTTTTTTAGATGATACAATAGTTCCCACAGGATTAACTGACGGTGCCCCATTCGGTTCTGTTGGTGAGAGAAGACTCTACCGAGATAATATTGACATTGTGAGTAGCGCACTCATTGATCCCCTAAGAAACGTCGAGCATTTAGACTATGAAGGTTATGCTTCCTTCGATCGGTTAGGGGCATCCGTAGCGCTACGTGGTGACTTTAACTATGGTTACTCTATGTTTGCTGGGACTGACGCGTTTTTTTCAGATACCTATACTATCACAGCAACCGATCCCGCACTAAACGGCACTACAGGTGTTGCGCGTTACAACACTTTAATCAGCGGAAGTTTACAAACTGGCGGTGAATTTGTAGAAGAAGTTAAATATAACACCAACAACAATGAATTTTTTAGAGCTTCATACTCAGCGCATACTGAAATTTCGGGTTCATCTCGCACTTACAGCTATTCAGAGCGGAATTTTAAAGGGCAAAATCAGCAAACTGTACTATCAGGAACAGCCCCAGACACTATAACTAACGTATTTAGCTTTGTTTACGGGCAACCCTTTGACTTCAAAGCTACTTTGAGTGCGTCCGCAGACTATCAAGCTCCTTTTAGCGCAACGAAATATGACGACAACTTAATTGTGTCAAATTTCTTAAGCACCTTAAAATTTGCGAATTTGGAAATTGTGGAAAGAGTTGGTAGTGGCTTCAATCCCGTTGATGACTTTGCTGTCCTCGATGTTGCATATCAAGTTAGTAGCGTCTCTGGGGTCAATGCGTTTGATCCTGGGTCTAGCTCTGTGCCTGTATCGGCGCCGTTTGGCTCTAGTCTTTTAGGACTTGGACTAATCGGTATGCTGTGGGTCAGAAAATTGAAGATGCGAATAGCAGACCCTAGGGATTAATTAGAAGGACCGAGGCGATGCAACTGAGTTAGTCGAAAAGGCTACACTACCTAGATAATTGAAAGAATTTTGTTCTAACGTTATTGTATACAATATATGCAATGACGTTGGAATGAAAGTAGACAGTGGAGCGTTTTCAAGTTGGTAGTTGGACTGTAAATGCAGTCAATTGCACGATTACTAAAGACTCTATAAGTGAAACCTTAGAACCCAAGGCAATGGATTTGCTCGTCTTGTTGGCAAAAGCTGACGGGGACTTGGTGTCTCGCAAAGAGATAATGAAAACTATCTGGCATGACCGCTACGTGACCGACTTCGCTGTAAACAGCTTGGTATCAAACCTTCGTAAAAAACTGAATGAAGGTGAGCCAGAAGAAGCCTATATCAAAACTAGACCTAAGCGAGGTTATCTTTTATTCGCAAAGGTAACTATTTGTGACGAAGAAAGAGATGACTCTATTGCTTTTTCGACTGATGATGAGAACACTGCTGCTAAAATCGATGTAAATGAGCCGACACGTAATGAGGATAACCTTGTAGAGCCTATCGAAAAAATTCCACCGATCTCTAGCTCACCTTCTACTTCCTATACTTCGCAATATAAGAACAAAAAAGTACGCAAACGCTATGTAGTTTATGCCTTGACTACTATTTTATTGATTTGTGCAGTGTTTATATTTGATTTGCTACTCAGCAAAAATGAGCGATTACCCGCGTCGCTTGCAGTGATGCCGTTTAAAGTGATTTCTGGACAAGAGGATCTTAGTTTTTTTGCCGACGGTTTGGCAGAAGAAGTTATTCATCAATTGTCAGTATTGCCTGAAACCACAATAATTAGTCGTCGTTCATCTTTTACCTTTCGAAACAGTAAACTTGATGCTGTAGAAATTGCCCAAAAATTAAGTGTGGCATATCTGCTTGAGGGCTCTATTCGCCAAGAAGGTGATATTTTGCGGGTCACTGTGCAATTGATAAACGGCATCAATGGTAGTCATATATGGTCACAGGTATTTACCGCAAATAAAAACGAAGCATTTAGTATTCAAGGTGATATTAGCCGGGAAGTAGCCGATACTATCACCGCAAACTTTACTGATTTTCCTGAAGAGAAAAAACGCTATCAAAGTCATTCTTCGGATGCATACTTGCATGTGTTACGCGGACGAAAATATAACCAAACAGGCACTGTTGAAGCTCTACTAAAGGCCCGAGATGAATTTATCATGGCCACCAAGCTAGACCCGGAATATGCCAATGCACATGTAGACCTAGCAACAAATTATTTGTTACTGGCACAGAATAAAAGAATGAGTTTAACGGATGCGAGTAGGTTGGCATTAGAGGCAATCGAGACGGCTTTTGAAATTGCTCCCCAAAGTGCTGAAGCCTATGGTGCTTTAGGCATTCTTCATCATTATAACGGCCGTGTAGACGAGGCAAGAACTGCGTTTGAGAAGGCCTTGGCAATTAATCCTGACCAATATGTTGCTTTAATTAATTACGCCAATTTGCTACGTCTTACCTTCGATGAAAAAGCGGCGATTACATATTATCAAAGGGCCAAAGAACTTGCGCCATTATCTGATTTAGCTTATTGGGGTATTCACTCCATCAACATAGATTTTGGTAATTTTGATGCGTCGCGGAAAATTGTAGAAGAGTGCTTGTTTTTACAAGCATCGAGCTCAAACTGTAGTATAGGACTCGCTTATAACGCGGGGCTTACAAACGATTGGCAACGAGCAAAAGAAGCTTTTGAAATATATGCTAGCACCACTTCGAGCGATAGCTATTGGTTTCGAATGGGGCAAGCTTGGCAATTTTTGTTTTCAGGTCAGGTACATCAAGCAGCCGCAGCATATGAGGGGTTAATCAATCAGTTTGGAATTAATATTGACGGCCTGCAATCTATCGTTTTAACGAATCATGCTAGCGGTTTGATCGATGGCTTGAGCGAAAAGCTACAGGCCGGTGTAGAAGAAAGGCCAGAGTCTCAACTGATGGTCTTTAACAACGCACTTCATAGTGTTCTGCAAAATAGGTGTGATATTGCTATTGGATATTTGGAAAAAGGATGGCAACTCAATAAAGGCGTTTTTGAGAATGCAGATATTCTTGCCAATACTGTCTCTTACAATGCTTACATGGCGTATTGTTATCAACAAAATGGGGATCAAGTTGCGTTCAATACAAGTATTGGGAATTTAAAGGAACAATTAGAATCTCTTCCAGAAAATGAGCTTTTCGTTCCGGGTTTCGTCTTTGTCAAAGCTCAGTATTATGCTTTGTCGGGTGATGTTGTTGCAATGCAGTCACAAATCGATTTGTTGGAAGAAGCCAACTGGCCAATGCTTTGGCGAGTTGAAAAAGACCCAATTCTTGGTCAGTTAGGGCGATAGATTAAACCCTAATGATGTCGAAGTAGCTTACATTGGGCCATTCGTTGCAATCCACCAATAGCCCAACCCAGAATCGTCTTAGTAAAATATGCTTGTTTTCTAAAGTGAGAACGCTTTACTTATTTTTTGACCATGGTAATTGTCAACTACTACCTTTAACTCCGTGATTGACTCAGCTTGTGCTGGCGTTAAAATCAGGCGATAAGGGGAGGTTGGGTCCATAGTTAACAGCTGATCTTTGTTAGCATCGTAGACGTTGACAGACACCATTTCTAGGGCGTTGCTCGAGATAAAACTTAATTCAAATGGCACTATGACGCGGCCATTATCTTGATAACTATCTAACATAACTATATCGGCAATTTCGGAGACTGACAGTTGGTCCTGAGCTTTTACCAGTGTGTAACTTAAGGGCGCTAGCTGTGCGTTTAATTTGCCATTTTTTAACGTTACTTGAGCACCGTCAATATGGTCATAGGCGCTTGCGTCAACATCAATGCTCACTGTTTGCGATTGAGTCCCCAGATTAAAGATTGCTAGTACTTCCTTTTTCTCTTTTGCATCAACACGAGCAAAGGCATAGATCCCTTTATCGTTATCAATCAATCGATTGTAATGCTCACCAGTACCCAAGGCTTGGGTGTTAGCTCGAATTTGAGCTAGGTGGGCAAGGTGTTGATAAATGGGATGCTGGGTATCAAAGTTGTCATCAGCAGTCGTTTTGTTAGTGCCGAGTAAGGTATTGTCGTTATAGACATCTACCACCGATGGGTCCATATCTTCACGGGCATCTACGTCACCACCATCGCCAGTAAAACCTTGTTCATCACCATAATAAACAACAGGAATACCGCGAGAAAAATACATTAAAGAATGGGCGAGTAAACTGCGTTTAAGTTGCAAGTCTGGAGATAAATCCGCAAAACCTTTTTGAATAAAATGTCCTACACGACCGGCATCATGATTGCCTAAAAATGTCATGAGATCTAAGGGCGATGAATCAGCATCTCGGTAATAGTCGTCGTTATCAAACAAATGGGGAATTCGGTTGATATCCATGCCACTGAAAAGCGCATCTTTTACGTTAAAATGAAAGCCAAAATCCAATACAGAAGGTAATTTTCCTGTAGTGGTGAAATCAGATAACTTGGCTGGATTACCGTCATACACTTCACCGAAAATATGAAATTGAGGAATACCAACTGATTGCGCATGTTCAACAATTGCAGGTCCAAATACTTGCCAAAATTCGATGTCAACGTGCTTAACAGTGTCGATTCTAAAGCCGTCAGGTTTGAACTTATCTATTAGGTCTTCAAACACTTGAATCATATTCTGTTGTACTTCAGGTAAACTGGTATTGATGTCATCTAAGCCTGCAAAATCACCAGTAATAACACTTTCACCGCGCCAAATAGAATCCCCTTGATTATTGTAAATCGCAGGATCATTTAACCATTCAGGGACTTTTACGTTCTTTTCATCCTCGGGAACGAATGGAGTATAAGTATCACCACTGGCTAATTGGGCTTTGTCTTTAAAGGCACAGCCTTTTTTCTCTTTGTTGAGGTAATTACCTTGTTCATCGTGACATTCTTTGTACTTAATTACATCGGCAGTGTGATTGGTGATAATGTCAAAAAACACCTTGATATTGCGTTTATGAGCGGCGTCGATCAAATCATGAAGTGCGTCGTCACTGCCAAAGTGCGGGTCGATTTCTGTAAAATCTACAACCCAATAACCGTGGTGGGCAAAACCGTCCGGTTGTATCGCCTTATTCCGAAGAATGGGCGTCATCCAAATAGCGGTAATGCCCATTTCTTGCAAATAATCTAACTTGGCCTCTAATCCTTGAATATCTCCGCCATGAAATGCCCATTTAGAGGTTTTATCTAAGCCGCCATAAGAAATGGGTTTATCAGGATCGCCCATATCGTTATCTGGGTTTGCGTTATGAAAGCGATCTGGCATTACAAAATAAAAAATATCCTGTTGAACATTTCGCTCTAAATAATGCGGAACTTGTTCGGCAACAGATGTTGCCGAAACTACAGGTTTATCGGGTACGGGAGTATTTTGTTTGAGTGATTGCTGAGGCTCAGAACAGGCTGAAAGTGCAACTAATCCTGCAACGCCAATGGCAGCTGCAAGTCTATTTAATTGTGTGTGCATAGTTTTCCTTACTTCATACTCTCGTTTGTCGTTTTAGATTAAGGGAGTTCTTGGCCGCGTCTGGTTTCGTATAATTTGAACCATTCTTCGCGTTCCAGAGTGATTTTGGTAGATTGCGCTATTTCGATAATGCGCTCAGGTTTTAACGTACCTACAACAGGTTGAATATTCGCGGGATGGCGCATTAACCAAGCCAATACTATGGCGTTAGGTGTGACCTGATATTTTTCTGCTAATTCAGCCACTAATTTGCTAGTAGCCGCAATGTTCGCATCGTCATGATGAATATCATTAAATTGACCTTGCGCCATAGAGCCCCAAGATTGCAACTGAATGTTCTGCTGCGCACAAAACTCCAAGGTACCTCGTGGAAAACCCTGAGAACAGTTTTCTTGCATATTTACTGTAATGCCATCTTCGATAAAATCAGCTTTTAATAAGCTCATTTCTAACTGATTGGCAATGATAGGCATAGTGACATTGCTTTGAATGTATGCGAGTTGGCCAGCATGCATATTGGAAACCGCTAAATAGCCAAATTTGTCATCGTCGTATGCTTTATTAAGAGTGTCTGCGAGTTCTTTTACATCCATAAGTGGATCTGGGCGATGCAAAAATAGCACATCAAGTTTCGCCATTCCCAAACGAGATAAAATATCGTCCAATGCTTTGGATACCCATTGTGCAGAAAAGTCATATTGTTTAACTGGATGTACTGGCGTTAGTTTGAGACCTAATTTACTTTGTATAACCAACTCATCTAGCAAATCGGGAGACTTTTTTAATACTCTACCGACAACTTCTTCCGCTTTTCCAAATGTATAAATATCCGCTAAATCTAAAATATTGATTCCATTCTCTAAACAGGTTTCGAGTAACTGCTGAGTGAGTTTCTCATCATCCTTAGTTATAGGGTTGCTTTTCCAACCACCACCAAGGTTCATACCTCCATAAATCAATTGAGAGGCATTTGATATGTATTGAGAAATAGGCAATTTGCGTTGAGTTGACGACATCTGAACTCCAAAGTTAATTAATTGTAAATATATCAAAGATGGCAATGGTAGACTCTTTGAATACGTATGCGAACAATTTTTTTGGGTTTTATTCTCAAGTAACAGGTTTTATCCACAATTCAGTTTTGGCTTTAACTATAACCATATGTTGATTCGAACCAGTAAAAATAATCACTGAAAAAAAAGTGATATAGCCGTATGCTGTTTTTATTTAACTTTACAAAGGTAAAGAATAAATTATTCATATTAATAAGCTTTTAATTGATATAATATATTCCTTTTGAGTTAAAATAACCCCAGGATAACGACATGCGAATAAAGGTTTTCTTCTTTGTCATCACAGTGCTAAGCATTCTAACGGGTTGTGTGACGCCTTATAAACCAGATGAGACCTTAGAAAAAATGGTGGCACAAAAAATCATGATCGATGTGCGCTATTTCTGTAGTCAGCCTACCAATGCTTGTCGAGAATCAGTCACCGAGTTACCGCCAGAACTTGCAGATTTAATCGCTGAAACAGGCATTGGTGGCGTTATCTTGTTTGCAAATAATCTCGAAAATAATGCCCAGATCATCCAATTAAATCAGCAACTGCAAAGAGCGGCATTAGCAGGTGGTACTAGTGAGCTTTTTATCGCCGTCGATCAAGAAGGCGGTAGAGTTGATCGCTTACCTGAGGGAACTAAGTTTGCCGGTAGCATGGCCATTGGTGCCACCGAACGTGAATATGGTGACTATTTTGCGATAGAGACAGGTAAAATCATTGGCAAAGAATTATCGATTTTAGGGTTTAACGTTAATTTTGCACCAACGGTAGATGTAAATGTGAACCCCGACAATCCAGTGATCAATGTACGCTCATTTGGTGAAAATCCAGAAGTAGTAGCTAAACTAGGTTCTGCCCAGTTGAATGCTATGCAGGCACAAGGCGTGATAGCCGCGTTGAAACACTTTCCCGGTCATGGTGATACCAACGTTGACAGTCACACAGGGTTACCAAGAGTTGAGCATAGCCGCGAACAAGTGGATGCCATAGACTTATTGCCTTTTAGATACGCTATCGAAAATGGTAATCCGGGTATGATAATGACCGCCCATATCCAATACCCAAATTTAGACAATGCAACTTTTACTGCCAAAGACGGTGAACAAACAATAGTGCCCGCCACCATGTCTAAGGTCATACTTACCGATGTGTTACGCGGTGAGTTGAATTATCAAGGTGTTGTAGTGACTGACGCGCTAAATATGGCCGGCATTGCTGATTATTACAAACCAGTAGATGCAGTTATCAGAACCTTTGCGGCGGGAAGCGATATTGCCTTAATGCCGATGGCAATTCGTTCGCCTGAAGATATAGCAACCTTCAAAAACTTGATTAAAAAAGTAGCGCATGCAGTGCAATTAGGAAAGCTCGACTACGCACAGCTATTTGCTTCTGTGGAGCGAATCAAGCAACTTAAACAAGATTATCCGTTGACACCTGCGTCAGACCCAACTCATACGCATTTCGCAGAGTCTGTAGTGGGTTCAAAACAACATCAAGAACTGGCGCAACAATTAGCTGATGCTTCTGTTGTGTCAATTAAAGGCGCTTTACCTTTAGACATAACAAAGCAAAAAGTACGCCTTGTTATGCCAGATGCGCGAAAGTGTCTAGCCTTGTTATCAGCCTTGTATCAAAGCTTTCCGGAAGCGGATTTACATTGTGACAGTTTAGCGGGAAGTACAATTACTTCGCTTCCTATGCAAATACAAACGAGCGAAAATGAAGACATTGTTATTGCTGGATTGATTAGCCCTCGCCAAAGCATGGCTGAATTAGGTGGAATGGATGATCTTAGAAGCTGGAGAGATAGGCCAGATTCCGATTTAGCGAAAGCTAGATTGCTAACATTATTAAAAGACGCCAAACAAGCCGGCAAAACGACTGTCTTGTTATCACTTCGAACGCCCTATGACATTGGTGAATTTGAACAATATGCTGATGTTATTTTGTCTAGTTTTTCTTACGGTGTGCAGGAAATTAAATATGTGGATAAACAGGGCAATTTAATCACTCAGGTTCAGGGGCCTATATTCAAATCCATCGCAAAAGTTTTGGCTGGTCAATTAATCGCCACTGGCAATTTGCCTGTTTCTGCGAAATAAGTATTAAACACAAAAAGCAGGGTAGATATACTCCGACATCTACTCTGCTTTTTGGCTATTCAAAACTCAGAACATTCAGTGCTTTGGTGTCTGCTTTCCCATTTAGCGTTGCTAGATAAAGTTGGATAATATCCTCATTGCCAATAACATGTTTGACGAAGAACTGGTCTTTTATTTTAGTCGCAAAAGCTTGCCAAGCGTTGGAATATTTCTCTAAAAATGCTTGATGCCCCCATTCACTTTGTCGCAGTTTTACTCTGGCGGGGGCGAAAAATATTTCCGCATCATGTAATTTGGGGTTAGGTTTTTCAGACGCATTCCAATCGGTTGCGCCTATCAGTGTTACCTTGACTAAATTATTGCCAAGTAGTTGAGACAATTCAGAAATAAGACTGCCTTTGGCGGCAAAATCTAACAGCCAATATTTTTGCTGTTTGTCTAAAAGCGTTAATTCTTCATAGCTGATGACTTGGTCATAACAGTCGGTAGCTGTTACTAAATCGACATTGGAAGCAGACGTTAAACCTATCACTTTGTAATCTACGCCCCGAGCTGCTTTTTGGTCTTTTAGCAATTGAGCTGTACCTAAAGCCGTTTTACTTGATGCGCTGGATAAAATTAGCGATTCACCTTTGGACAATTCAGCCACATAGTCATCTAGCACAAAAGAGGTCATATAAAGTGGGCGAAAACTCAATTGCCAAGCTTCACGATCCGCCACATAACCGGGATCGGCAGAACATCTAATGTATTGATCATACACAGGACTGATACTTTTGCGTTTAGGGTGAATGTCAGAAAAGCCATGAGCTGCTTCTTTACCTACTTGAATTACCCAATGGCTGGCCATTGGCAAATAACCGAACACTTTCTCACCCACTTTTACCTTTGGATGTTTGGAGGCTTTTACTTTTGCAAAACCCCACACTGGGGTTATTCCAAAGCCTGGTTCTTCATTGGTATCAGTAGGAAAAAATCCCCAATAGCCCATTTTAAAGCCAAATGCAGCATAAGTAATATTGTTCGCGGAAAAACCAAAACTCTCCACTTCTAATAATACTTCGTCTGGTTGTAATTGCTCCATATCGAGTTCTATATTGACCACTTTGGTTTTGCTAAGATCTTTTTGATCAACCCAGATTTGTTGGCTGGAAATAGTTGTCATTTCGTTTGCTCACGTTTGAATCATTTACGCCAGATTGACGCAATAGCAAAGTTTTTGCGACTTTAAATTGTAAATACATTGTTATAGAAAACATGTATTAGGCGGATAAGGATGCAAAATTTTTCATAGTATTCGCTTTTAATGACCCTTTTCAAAAAAACAAATAATCTAAATGCATTTATTAGCTGTAACTACATCAGTAACAATAATAAGAGAACGAATGTGCGAGAATTTATTAAGAAACTTTTTACTTTAATTCTTTTAGGTTGTGGGTTAACCGCTTGTACTTCAGTGGAAGTGCCTGATGGAATTAGCCCTGTATCAGACTTCGATCAACAACGTTATTTGGGCACCTGGTATGAAATTGCACGCTTGGATCATTCCTTTGAGAAAGGGTTAAGTAAGGTTACTGCGCAATACAAAGTGCGCGAAGATGGTGGTATTTCGGTGATTAATCGAGGATTTGATGCTGATTCCGGTGAGTGGGATGAAGCAGAAGGAAAAGCCTATTTTGTTCAGGATCCTACCACCGCACATTTAAAAGTATCCTTTTTCGGGCCTTTCTACGCCAGCTATGTGGTTTTTGCTTTGGATAAGCAAGATTATCAGTGGGCACTGGTTTCAGGTCCAAATAGAGAATATTTTTGGATTTTATCAAGAACACCGACTATCAATCAGCAGCAATTGAATAAACTGATTGAGCTGGCAGAACTCAAAGGATTCTCGGTAGATAAGTTGATTTTTGTCAATCATTAATAAAAAAATATCAAATTGAAATAAATTTCTTTGCTTTCAGGTCTATATTTACACGCAAAATAGTGTAGTGTAAAAAACACTCACCGGACTAACAAGACAGTGCAAGCAAGGGCAATGAATGACCGAGAGTTATAAACAAATTGTGCAACAAGCTATCGATTTACTCGATGGCATTGCAGTGAAGGATTACCAAAGCGCTATCCAACCCCATTTTCCAAGTTCAATAGGTGCACATATGCGGCATATTATTGATCATTTTTTGGCATTGAAGGCAGGTTTTGTTAGTCGACATGTAGACTACAACAAACGCCATCGCAAAAACCAAACAGAGCAGTTTCCACTAGCGGCAATAGAGTCGTTGGAGTCGGTTTTGCACTGGTTAGATAGCCTAACGGAACAAGACAGACAACAAGTTATTTCAGTGACTTGTGAAATTGACATATCCCATACTAAATCTGGTCACTGCCAATCGACCTTGGAGCGAGAGCTGATTTTCGTGACCAGTCACGCGATTCATCACTTTGCGTTAATTCGAATCATGTGTGAAATGTTACACAAAAAACTACCTGAGTTTTTTGGGTACGCACCAGCCACCATCACCCATATAAATCGCTCTGCTTAATATTAAGTAAAGCCACTAATAGGTGAATGCCATCATTGGCATTCACTCATTTAATCTCGATATCAAATTTCAAACAGTTCAATCAAATTTGTCGTTTAAAAGCATCCTAGCCATATAACTTTGGCTTGCCTAACTTATTGGTAGTCAACGTATGCTTGGTAGTTCTCTCCAAGATATAATTTCAACAGTTTTGTTGGCGCTTGCGCGAGATTAACACTCAGCAAAAGGCCAGGGGTGTGATTAAAGCTTTTATCAATTCCTAGTTCATGAAATTCTGCGCCCATTTTTTGGTATTGCTTGACTAAAATAGGTACGTCTTTTCCGTCTAGTTCAATGCTTTTTAAAAAACAGGATAAGAGTTTGGATTTTTCCTGAGTACTGGTTTGCGTCATATTCATTTTTCTTAAATAAGCTGAAATTTCGCTATGTAACTCAAATGAAAAAGGGGTTCTTGCTTTCACGCCTTGCTCTTTGTCTTGGTTTATGAGTACAGATTCAATTAGCTTAACGCTTTTGGGATTGTATAACTTACTGATAGATACGGTGCCATAAAGGGTACGATATTGAGGGAATTTGCTGGCGAAAGCGCCTATGCCTCTCCATAACAAAAGTAACCCCTGAAAAGAACCCTGATATTCTGGAATCAAAAACGAACGTCCCATTTCTAGACAAGGCTGTTGGCGGTTGATGAATTGAGATGAGAAATCAAACATTTTGTGCAAATACAGACCTTCAAGCCCTTGTTGGGCTAGTAAGCGGTCGGTCTGCCCCATTCTATAAGCGCCAATGATTTGCTTTTGGGCAGAATCAAATATAAATAAATGGGTATAAGTAGCATCAAACTCATCTGTATCTATTGGCTCCCCACTTCCTTCATTGTGTTGCCTAAAAACCAGCTCTCTTAATCGGGCGATTTCCGTGACCACATTCGGCATTTGTGCTTGATAGCCATAATACACTTGATATGTCTTAAAAGAGACTAACGCCTGTTCTTGAGGTAAGGCTTGAATTTCATTGACCAGAATATCCTTGTCTATTGGTGATAATAATGGCTTGTATGCTACTGCTTTATCTTCAGGCCAGTCGTAATGCCAGCTTGGATCATGGGCATAACTTAATGCACGACACAATGACGAATTATTCGCAATATTGGTATCCGGGAACAGATTTGCGGGCACTGGATTGCCAGTAGCTATTTGCATTTTGAAGCCTCGTTTGTTGAGTAATTCGCGACCCAGTAAAAACATGCGTAATTTAAAATACACCCTTTCAATTTTATAAAACAAAGAGGAATTTTTACCATCTACAAACACAGGCACAAATTGGCAATTGTCTCTACACGCAAGTTTGGCAACTACCTTATTCCAATCGTTTTCAACGAGTTGGTTATTTTCGCGGTTTAAATGAGAAACTCGACCAGCAGGAAACAATAGTAGTGCGTTTCCTTTATCAACATGAGATATGCATTGGCGTAAAGACGGCGCGTTTTGTGGATCATTTACACTTAATGGGTTGGTGAAAATAAAGTAGTCACTTAATTCTTTAAATATGCCTAATCCTCGATTGGCTAGCACTTTTAAATCAGGTCTTACTTCACAAATTGCTCTTGCAAGCACTACGCCCTCAATACCTCCAAACGGATGATTGCTAGCGATAACTACCGGACCAGAAGCAGGAATGCGTTGTTGAAGCTGGGCAATCCCGCATAGTTCTAGCTCCAATACTTCAATTAATTTATCTGAAAACGCCTCTTTGCTTAATCCTTGCATTTGGTGTTGTTGGTACAAAAGATCCATTTGCCTAACACCCATGACTCTATCCATTAGCCACAAGCCAAACTTAGTTAAGGGAGTAGGGTGAGTCACCAAATTAGCAATACTAATGCGATCTGCGGTTAATCTTTGTGGCATTGTCCTTCAAATTCCTAGCCAATATTTCTCCCATTAGACCTCAATAAGGTTAAAAAACTTTCTTTTTTTACCTGTTAGTCTTATTTGTCTTCGGGATTTGCAATCTGGGTCGTCGATAATTCGATATCCGGTGCTTCGATAGTAGCATTCAACTGATTTAAAAGTTGATGCTCAACAAAGGCTTTTACCCCAGCAAAAAACTTATCAGATTCTCTATCCAAGGTTTCGGTGACTGCCTTTTTATTATTCTTATAGAGTTCTAATCTCGCCTGATATTCTTCAAGCAACTTAGCGGTATTTTGTTTGTCATTTTGCTCAGCAATTGTGTTTAAAAGGGCAATCGCTTGCTGTTGATATTCTACCGCTTGTTGAAATTCTTGATTGGCAGCATAGGTCGCCGCCAAGGTATCAACATAGATATGGTTTTCATGAAACTGCTCATTTTCTACTACGCTTTGGGCTAGAGAAATTGCAGTTTCGGGGGAGGTCATAGGATTTTCTTCCAATGTCGCCAAAAACCAAGCAACATTATTGGTCGTAATGGGGTAATCATAATCCGCATGCTTTAATAACACCTGTTTGGCTTTTTGAAAATTCTTTTCAACACCAAAGCCGTTGGCGTAAATAGTGGCCATTTGATAGGCGTCGAAAACAGTCGGATCTTGTTGGTGGGCGCGCTCCAATAACCAAATGGGGTCCGAGGTTCTTACTAATGAGTTTTGTCCCAACTTATACAATATGCCTAAATACGCAGAAGCAGGAGCAAAATTAATATTGGCCAATTTTTTAATGCCTTTTTCACCCACTACCTTGTCTTCGTCGGTATCACCGAAAACAAATAGCATAATATAGCTGACTAACTCAGCGTTGCGATTATGCCGGGATAGCAAGGATACCCATTTGAACGCGGCTTTGACATCTTGGTACTCGCCAGGCTGCACAAACGCCCAAGCGACTTTCATTTGAGCTTTGCGCCAACCCTCGTTCGCCATTTCTAAACAGGTATTGAAATCATCGGTAAGCTCCGCTGTGCTAACTTGATTACAGGCCAATAACCGGTCGTCAAAAGGCACTGAATTGGTAGCTACAGGCGGGGGATCATTGGACGTTATCTTATAAACCACTAGTAATAAAACGACCAATACTGTTATCCATACAATACGAGAAATCCAGTTAGATTTTGTTTGAGTTGCCGATGTCACCTGATAAAACTTCCTTTGGAAAAATGGGTAAAGCTTAGATTGATAATATTAAAGCTGTTTTGGATACTTATTTTGCATAATAGCACCATATTTCAAACTCACTAAATATACAAAGGGTAAAATTCACTGAAACAGATGAGAATCAGTCCAACTTAATGCATAATTAGCCCATTATTCAATAAATGACGCTGCTACATGACCCAAACGCTTACCATAAAAACGCCGGATGATTGGCATTTACATTTTCGTGATAATCAAATGTTGTTGGAAACCGTTCCTGCTACAGCACGCTGCTTTAAACGCGCTATTGCCATGCCGAATTTGGTTCCTCCTGTTACTACTACGCAAATGGCGTTGGAATATAAACAACGAATACTATCAGCGGTTCCTCAAAACAATGATTTTGAGCCTTTAGTCACTCTTTATTTGACCAACGACACAACGCCTGAAGAAATAACTAAAGCAAAAGCAGCAGGTATAGTCGCAAGTAAATTATATCCAGCGGGGGCAACCACTAATTCAGATGCTGCTGTGAGGGGAATTAAAAGCTTGTATCCTGTATTTGAAAAGATGCAAGAAGTCGGCATGTTGTTATTGGTCCATGGCGAAGTGACAGAATCTGAAATCGATATTTTTGATCGAGAGAAAGCATTTATTGATGCATATTTGCAAGATATAATTTCACATTTTCCTGATTTGAAAGTGGTATTTGAACACATCACAACAAAGGATGCAGCGGATTTTGTACTATCAACCAAACAAAATCTAGCGGCTACTATTACACCACAGCACCTTTTGCTCAACCGCAACGACTTGTTGGTTGGAGGCATAAGACCACACAATTATTGCTTGCCTGTGCTAAAGCGTAATATTCATCAACAAGCCCTTCGTCAGGTTGTAGCGTCTGGATCGGATAAGTTCTTTCTTGGCACCGATAGTGCTCCTCACGAAAAACATAAAAAAGAATCTGCTTGCGGCTGTGCGGGCTGCTATTCTGCTTGGAGTGCCATTGAATTATACGCCCAAGTTTTTGATGACCTAGACGCTTTAGATAAGTTAGAAGGTTTTGCCAGTTTACACGGCCCCAAATTTTACGGTTTGCCAGAAAATACTGGCAGTATCACTTTGGTTAAGCAAGAGTGGCAGGTTCCGTCTAATGTTACTTTGACAACAGGGGATGACATAGTACCGTTTTTTGGCGGCGAAAAATTAAAATGGAAGTTACAGTCTGTATGAGCTTTCAGACTTTTGGATTATCCGACGCCCTACTGAGCGCTCTGCAAGATGCAGGCTATAGTCAACCTACTCCAACGCAGGCAAAAGTACTGCCCATAGCGCTGGAAGGTCAAGATTTGGTGGTGGAGGCAAAAACCGGCAGTGGTAAAACTCTTGCTTTTGCTCTTGCACTTTTGCATAAATGGCAAACTTCTGATCCTTGTGCACCTTCAACTCTGGTTCTTTGCCCTACACGTGAGTTAGCCGAGCAAGTGGCGGAGCAAATTCGAATAGTCGCCAAGCATATTGCCAATTTTAAGGTACTGACCTTGTTTGGCGGTGTCGCCATAGGTCCACAACTGCATTCTATGAATCATTTACCTGATGTTATTGTGGGAACGCCAGGCCGAGTGATTGATGTTATTACTAAAAAGAGCACCTCTCTAAAACACATTGGGTGTTTTGTATTGGATGAAGCTGATCGTATGCTAGACATGGGCTTCGCCGAGCAAATGCAATGGATTATCAAGCGATTAAAGCAAGATAAAGCGGTATTTCAAACATTGTTATTTTCCGCCACATTTGGCGCTAATATAGCCTCTATCGCTAAACAAGTTTCGCCAGGTGCAGAACATATAAGTCTATTACAAGAACAGGTGGCGCCATCCATCACGCAAATTGGCTGGCAACTCCAAGACGGCAAAAAAGACTATGCTGTGGCAGCTTTATTAACTGAATATCAACCAAATTCCGCTATGGTATTTTGCAATACGAAAGCTGATGTCAAAGCAATTGCCGGATATTTACAGGACCAAGGGTTTGACGTCGCTGAACTACATGGCGATATGATTCAAGAAGCTCGCAGTTCAGCATTACGCCGTTTTGCTAGTCAGTGCGCAAACGTTCTCGTTGCCAGTGATGTAGCAGCAAGAGGGTTAGACATTCCAGATGTAGAATTGGTGATAAATGCGGATGTCAGTTTAGATATTGATACCCACACTCATAGGATAGGGCGCACTGGCAGAGCAGATAAAAGCGGTCAGGCGATGACACTTTTTACTGCTGAGCAAAAAAATCATTTGCTAAAAATCGCCGAAGAAACCAATGCCAAAATACCAACCAAACATACCCAAGCGTTAAGATTTCATGCTAATCGAATAATTCCCGCTACCTACCGAGGCATTGAATTAGGTGCAGGTAAAAAGCAAAAGATCAGTAAAGGGGATATTCTAGGGGCGCTTTCTAAACAAGCAGAAATTGATGGGCAGGACATTGGGAAGATATTTGTCACCGCGCAATCCTCATTTGTTGCAATCAAATTACGTAGCGTAAAAAGAGCGATGAAGTTTTTCAAAGAAGAAAAAGTTAAAGGTAAAAAGCTACGGGCTCGTTTAGCTACTCGTGTCAGCTGATAAATAAAAGGGCACAAAATCCAAAAGGATAAATAACATGGATTACAGAGTTTTTTTTCACATCACACTACTCTCAATTGGTTTTTTGTTGAGTGGTTGTGAGCAGCAGGTCGGCCAAACAACTAGCCAACAACAAGATATTACGCATGGCAATCCCTTAAACTTTGGCGAAAATCTGCGCACTGCAGATCCCTCCGGACATGTGTGGGAAGACGGTAAAATGTACGTTTACACTTCTCATGATTTGGAATGCCAAGAAGATTTTTGGATGAAGGATTGGTATGTTTTTTCTTCTTCCGATCTCAAGAATTGGCAAAATCATGGTCCAATATTATCCGTCGAGGATCTAAGTTGGGCTGACAATTTCGCATGGGCGCCTGATGCTGCTTATAAAAATGGTAAATATTATTTTGTTTTTCCTGCTGGTACAGGATTTAAAGATAGGCAGAATCCTGAAAATAGTACCAAGTGGATGGGAATAGGAATTGCTGAAAGCGACTCTCCAACGGGGCCATTTAAAGACATGATTGGTGGGCCTCTTTGGACTTCCCCTTATGCTAACGATCCAAGCATCTTTATAGATGACGACGGTCAGGCATATTTGTATGTGCACGCTTCTGATAAAGACTATCATGTTGCGAAAATGGCCGACGATATGCGCAGTATAGAGGGCGATTTAGTCAAAATGGACATGGGCGGTTATGAACCTAAAATGGAAGGCCCTTGGGTTTTCAAGCGCGGTGATTACTACTATTACACCATGCCTGAAAACAACCGAATCCTGACTTACTACATGTCGACTTCCCCTATGGGACCTTGGGAATACAAGGGAGAAATAATGGGGCAGGAACACGAGTCTAATAATCACCATTCAATAGTAGAATACAAAGGACAATGGATTTTATTCTATCATCGCTGGTTAGATATTGATTCAGCATGCGGACGCCAGCGCCATACGGCTGCAGAATATTTGTATTTTAATGAAGATGGTACAATACAGCCTGTTACACGTACCGATATAGGTGTCAGTGATTTTGCTCAAAGAGTCAAATAGCACTAGACCTTATAGGAGCCCACATGAGTCAAATTGATACAGCTTTTACTAAACAGCAAAAAGACGACAATATTTGGTTGTCTCAAACAAATAATTCGCCATTTAATTTAGTCGATCATGGTGTAACGCCAATAACCTTAAACACAGAGGCTGATGTGGGGCAGGCAATGCTGGATGAACTGCTAAAGACAGCGGAAGAAAAATCAGGTGACATAAATATTGCGTTACTCGGTGGTCGAGGAGCGCAACAATTACATAAATTGCTTGGAAAACTGGCAACAACAAACCAATTAGATGCTTTGTTCTCGCGCTTGAACGTATTTACTCAAGATGCGTTAGCGCCAATGAGCATGGATAACTGTTTTAGTTTTGTACGAGATTTTGAACGTATTTTAGGGCCAGACTTTTTTAACAAGATTAAAAGTTTCACGCCTATGCAAACCGATACACCAAATTTAGAAGCTGGTCTGATGAAGTATTTGCAAAAGTTATCTTCTTTAGGTGGACTAGATATTTTTTTCCTAGGGCATGGACCTGAACAAAATCAAGCTTCTCATCTTGCTTACATTAAACCTTTTTCGGGTGCTAGTTATCACCATTTGGCAGGCCTAATCCCTATTTCTGATAGTATTTTGGCGCACCATATAAGCAAGTTTAAGGCGGGCGGAAGCCAAGTGAACGAGGTAGATGAAAAAGAGTGTCGCAATGCTCAATTCATTTTAACCCTTGGGCCTGCAGCGATTTTACAAGCAACCAAGATAGTACAATCTGTAGTGGATGCTGATTCAGCGCCGGCTAAAGTTGAAACTTATGCAAAGGTGTTAAGTACTCCTCTAAGCCATGATGAACAAGAAGCGTTATCACAATTAGACGCTAATCCCGGGTTATGGGTGAGGTTGCATCCAAACGTTAAGTCATTTGTGTTGCCTAATTTGGGTTGTGACAAGCGTTAAGCATAATAATTTGTCTAAATTAGAAAAATAAAACAGTAAAATTGTCGGTCACATGACATGATGCATCGTCTTTTTATGCTAAACAGCGTATAAAAGGCAAACAATAGACCAATTTAAAAGAAATGGATTTTTATGAACGCAAGCATTTTAGTTTTATCTGGTTACATCCTCTGGTTGATGTTGTTGTTACTGTTATTAGCCGGTTTCCGCACTTATTGGAATCAAGCAAATAAGCGTAAATCGTTAAAATTTAAAGCTGATGGTTCCGACTTAAATGATATAGGACAACGCATAACACGCGCCCATTTAAATATGGTAGAAAGCTTTCCGTTTATTGGGGGGACTTTATTACTGGCATTGGCGACAGATTCAACGGCAATCACAAATGGTTTGGCATACGTACTATTAATTGCGCGAATCATTCAAAGCGTTATTCATATTAGTTCGGTCGCAAACTTCGCCATTACCCTAAGATTTGTATTTTTCTTAGTCCAATTCGGTATTTGTGGTTATTGGTTAGTCAAGATTATCGAAAAATTCATTTGAGCCTGAGGGAGATAATGTACACAGCAGTGAAATTTTTTCATCTACGTGTAAATCTGACCATGCTTTTTTTTGTATAAAACCCAGAATCTACTTTGATTTCATGTAGTTAGCTTTAGGTCCAAAATTTGCAGATATTATTTTGTAGAAAGAGGAGATTTAATCATGTCTATAGAAACTGAATTTGACGATCGAATAGCAGTGGCTGTCAAAGGAGACATGCCAGTTAATCAGGCTAAAGCATTATTGAAACGTGACATTGGTTTGGACGAAAGTGAAATTAATGTGGTCACCCCCGACGACGCTCGGGTAGGTGAGAAACTTGAGATGAATTCCACCCAATTAGGCGAAAAAATGCTGTGGTGGCATATATTCTTCGGTTTTATCGGATTTTTGATCGGTATGTTCGTAGCCTTTTTATTAGTGCAATTCGGTCCTCCGTTAACTCAAGAAAATCCTATTTTTACCTTCATTGCATTGGTCAGCCCAGGTATATTCTTAGGACTTTTTGTCGCTGGTGCACTGTCGTTGAAGCCTGAAAATGACGCTCAGAACCTCGCCGTAATGTCACGTCAAGCTCACCGATTGCCAACCTTGCTAATCAAGCCAAGAAGTACTCGGAATAAAGACGACATAAAGTCTGCTGTAAAATCCATAAATGGGCTTACATTAGTAGAAGAATAAAGTATCCTTGCTGCCAAATCTTGAATTGGCAGCAACCATTGAGCCCTGAATGTTCTCATTTTTCGAAAAATTAACGGACCCTTTCCCATCTCAACAACCTACTCAACCGCCTACGACTTTGTTTGGCTTTATAAATTATTACTCAAAGGGCATGTGGTGGATACTGATAAGCGTATCCTTTTTAAGTGCATTGGTTGCTATTCTTGAAGTCTCTTTATTCGGTTTTATGGGCCAATTAGTCGATTGGTTTGCAGACCGTGATCCCTCGACCTTCATAGAAGAAGAAAAAACGACCTTAATATGGATGGGATTACTGGTGCTATTGGTAATTCCGGGTGTCGTTATTCTTGAATCCATGATTACTCATCAATCAGTTTTGGGCAATTATCCTATGCGCATACGCTGGTTAGCCCATAAGTATTTGCTAGGTCAGAGCCTATCCTTTTATCAGGATGAATTTGCCGGAAGAGTGGCAACCAAGGTGATGCAAACGGCGCTCTCGGTGCGAGAAACCGTCACAAAAGTGCTGAACCTAGCGGTTTATATCATTGTGTACTTTGTTTCAGTGGTTATTTTAGTATTTTCTACGGATTGGCGCTTAACCATACCATTGCTTACATGGTTGGTGATTTATATCAGTATTCTGCGTGTGATGCTGCCAAAGCTGAAAAAGGTTTCCCAAAAGCAAGCCGATGCCAGATCCGTTATGACAGGACGCATCGTTGATAGTTATACCAATATCATGACAGTAAAGCTGTTTTCCCATCACAGCCGAGAAGAGACCTATGCCAAAGAAGGCATGAGCAAATTCTTGCATACAGTTTACCCACAGATGCGCTTGGTTACAGTGTTACAGGGATTCGTATGGTTTAGCAATTCGCTTTTGGTTTTCAGCATTTCTGCGTTAGCGATATATTTGTGGATCCACGGCACTGTTTCTCCTGGGGACATCGCCATTGCCATAAGCTTAAGTTTACGATTAAACGGTATGTCCCAATGGATAATGTGGGAAGTATCAGCTTTATTTGAAAACATAGGCACAGTGCATGATGGTATTGCTACCTTGTCTGTGCCTGCTTCTGTAAAAGATAAAGAAAATGCCCATCAACTTAAAGTCAAAGGTGGTGAGGTTGCATTCAACAAGGTCAATTTTGCGTATAAAACCCAATCTGAAAATCCCATTTCTGTATTTGAAAATCTAGAGGTCACTATTAAACCTGGCGAAAAGGTTGGGTTGGTAGGTCGCTCTGGCGCTGGAAAATCGACCCTAGTTAATCTGTTGCTAAGATTTTATGACATAGACTCTGGCCAAATCAGCATTGATGGGCAGTCTATTGACGATGTTACTCAAGAGAGTTTACGTAGCCAAATAAGTATGGTGACTCAAGATACTTCTTTGATGCACAGGTCAGTACGTGACAACATCATGTACGGTCGAGAAGATGCTACCGAAGAACAAATGATAGCTGCTGCCAAACAAGCTGAAGCCCATGATTTTATTCTTACCTTGTCGGATGCAAAAGGTCGAACAGGCTATGATGCTCACGTGGGCGAAAGGGGGGTAAAGCTTTCAGGGGGACAACGTCAACGTATTGCCATTGCTCGCGTAATGCTTAAAGATGCACCTATATTATTGTTGGATGAAGCAACGTCGGCTCTCGACTCTGAGGTAGAAGCAGCGATTCAAGAAGGACTAACACAAATAATGGAAGATAAGACAGTTTTAGCAATTGCTCATCGTCTTTCCACCATTGCGCAAATGGACAGATTATTAGTCTTAGATAACGGTCGAATCGTCGAATCAGGTAATCATGAAGCCTTGTTAAAGCAAGGCGGGATTTACGCGAAACTTTGGGCCCATCAAACCGGTGGATTTATTGGTTTGGAGTAAGAAGTTTAATAAGTGTAGGTTTAAAATTTATACTTTTGGATAGTGTTTTTCTGTAAAAATCTTCCGATAAAACAGTGTATTAAGTATGTGTATCACGTTTGTACATCTTATTTTTAAGAGCCCGAATAAACGTATTTAGCAAAAAAACTGTTTTAACTGAGGAAATTTCCACATGGACGTCGGTCAGGTTCAATCAAATCTAGACATAATCTGGATAATCATCGCTGCTTCAATGGTATTGCTAATGCAGGCTGGGTTTACTTCTTTGGAAACTGGCGCAACAAGAGCTAAAAATACCAGTAATGTGGCAATGAAAAACATCACTGATTTTATAGCGTCGGTATTGATTTTCTTTGTGGTGGGTTACGCCTTTATGTTTGGCGAATCCTTCAATGGCCTTATAGGTACGAGCAATTTTTTCCTTTCTTCAGTTTCCCAAGATCTTGATTACGCCAATTTTGTATTTCAAGCGACTTTTGCCGGTACAGCCGCTACCATCATTTCGGGCGCAGTTGCTGAAAGAATGCAATTTACTTCTTATGTGATTGTCAGCGCTTTAGTTGTTGCCTTTATTTACCCGATCTCAGGACACTGGATATGGGCTGAAAACGGTTGGTTGGCTGAATTACAAATGGTGGATTTTGCGGGCTCTACTGTGGTCCATTCATTAGGTGCTTGGGTGGGATTAGCTGGTGCCATCATGCTTGGTCCTCGTATTGGCCGTTTCGACAAAAATGGTAATCCGCAAAAAATTCACGGACACAATATGGTGCTTGCGGTAGTTGGCGTACTGATTTTGTTTTTTGGCTGGTTTGGGTTTAATGGTGGCAGCACCCTCAGCGGCGATAGTTCTATTGCATTAATACTGCTGAACACCATGATTTGTGCATCAGCTGCAGGCATGAGTAGCTTTGTTGCTAGCCTTTTCACCTATAAAGGTGAGGTCCATATTGAAAAGATGCTCAATGGCATTATCGGTGGCTTAGTGGCGGTAACAGCTGGCTGCGCGGTACTTACACCAAGCGGCGCTATGTTGTTGGGAGTTACTGCAGGCATTATTGTGTTCTGTGCTGAAGAAGTTGTTCTGCGAGTATTTAAACTGGATGATCCTGTCAATGTTATCGCGGGTCATGGAATAGCAGGCGCTTGGGGGACTTTAATGTTAGCCTTCTTAGCGCCAGTAGAAAACCTGCCACTGCAAAGCAGTTGGCAACAATTTTGGGTGCAGACTCAAGGTGTTTTAGCTGTCTTTGTTTGGGGATTTTCTAGCGGTCTGGTGTTATTTTACGCGCTAAAAGTACTTAACAAATTAAGGGTATCAGAAGATGCCGAACTCATGGGTTTAAACGTACACGAGCACGGCGCTAGCTCAGGTTTGTTAGAAACCATGATTACTATGAAAAGTATTGTTGATGCCAACAATGGAAAGGGAGAGTCCGATTTGACACGTCGAGTGGAAGTCGAACCTGGCACGCAGGAGGGTGACGTCGCCTCTTTGTTTAATCAGTTGATTGAGTTGTTTCAAACAACCATTGCTGAAATTAAATACAGTGTGAAGGATATGACAAACGCATCTTTGATGATGCAAGATGTGTCTCATGGACTTAGCAAGGATGCTACAACTCAACGCCAGCATATTGCTGGTGCCACCTCGGCAATTAAAGAGCTGACGGGTACCATAGGAGAAGTGGTATCGAGTTCAGCCAACACTGCAGAAGCGACCAAGGAATCTGCAGTCAAAATCAAACAAATGCAAAAGGAAATGCAAGATTCACTGCATTCGGTCGAGCAATTATCAACCCGAATTGATAGCAGCCAATCTACCTTGGAAGAATTGTTAAAACAGAACCAATCCATAACTGGAATTTTAGAAACCATTACAAGCATTTCAGATCAAACAAACTTATTAGCCTTAAACGCTGCCATTGAGGCGGCTAGAGCAGGTGAAGTAGGAAGAGGTTTTGCGGTTGTGGCAGAAGAAGTGCGCGCACTTTCAGGTAAAACTAACCAAGCCACACAACAGATTACAGATTTAATAGCTCAGCTTTCTAAAAACTCAGAACAAGCTTCGCAGTCTATGTTGCAAAGTAAAAACGAAGCTGATGCCACTGTGCAAAGAGTATCTTTTACAGCACATAATTTGGAATCTCTGGCTGATTTTATACAACAGATTGAAGATATGTCAGTACAAGTTGCGGCGACTATGGAGCAGCAATCAGGGGTTGCTTGCCAGATAAATAGCAGTATGCAAGAGCTTGAAGTCTTGACACAAACCAATACTCAAAGAGCCAATAACGTCCAGGACACTAGCGATAAACTGAATTTTTTATCAGCCGCGCTAAACCAAAAAGTGACGGGCATGCACGTGGGCGAGGGTAGCGCTCAATTGCATTAATGTTGTGAATCAGGAAAGACTTGCGATGAAAAATAATTAGACTAGGATAGTCTAACTACTCATTATCTAAAGGATTGCTTCGACTTAATCCAATAAGTCGTGCGTTAGAAACCAATATGAACAAATTCGCAAGCCTGATATTCACCCTCAGTTTTTTACTCATCTCCTGCACTAACATTGACGCTAAGGTTCCTTCTGCGTCTAATGAAGAAAATGTTCAAGGCTTTTCGAGTCAACGATTATCCCGCATCGATGAGGTAATGCAATCTTATGTGGATGAACAAAAACTCGCGGGCAATGTCACCTTAGTTGCTCGCAATGGTGAAATCGTGCATTTTTCTGCCCATGGTCAAAGAGATCGTGAAGCTCAGCTTCCCATGACCAAAGATACCATTTTTCGAATTTATTCAATGAGTAAACCTGTTACAGCGGTAGCCGCGCTTACCTTGTGGGAACAGGGTAAATTCCATATGAATGATCCTATTGAAAAATACTTACCTGAATTGGCAAATTTAAAGGTGTATGTCAGTGGAAGCGGAGATTCTATGCAGCTGGAAGATACCCATAGGTCAATTCAAATCATCGATTTATTCCTACATACAGCGGGATTTTCTTACGGCTTTACTGGTAGCGAAGTAGATAAGCTTTATCAAGCATCTCCAATTGGTTTGGGGAAAGCTGATCCTGAGACCGTATTAGCTGAATTGGCAAAACTACCTCTCAACCATCAACCAGGTACACGATGGCATTATGGCGTTAACACAGATGTGTTGGGCTTTTTAGTCGAGAAAATAACGGGCATGAAGCTAGGCGAATACATGCAACAAGTTATTTTTGATCCTCTGGAAATGAAAGACACTGGCTTTTTTGTTAAGCCAGAAAATGTAACTCGATTTGCCGCCATCTACAATGCCGGTGAAAATGGTGAAGCCACGCCTATGCAAAACGAGCCTTTAGGTGACTTTTTAACTGATCCAGCAGTGCATAACGCTGGTGGAGGCTTAACCTCAACGGCTGGTGACTATTTAAAATTCTGCCAAATGCTTCTTAACGGTGGTGAGCTAAATGGGGTAAGGATTTTAGGTCGTAAAACAGTGGAGTATATGGCAAGTAATCATCTTCCTGAAAACCTAGTTCCCTTTGGCTCAGGCTCACCTGGCGAAGGCTACGGCTTAGCGGTATCAGTCACAGTCGACCAAGGTCAAGTGCCCTATATGAGTTCCAATGGAGATTATGGTTGGGGCGGTGCGGCGTCTACCTACTTTAGAATTGATCCAAAAGAAAACATTGTCTTAATGTCTTTCACCCAGTTTATGCCATTTGGTTATCACCCTTATCACAATGATTTTCGCAATTTGGTTTATCAAGCGCTGGTGGATTAGTGCCACTTTACATACTGGCGATGAGCAAGGTCATAGGGCTTTGCTCTGTTTTGTAATAAAATGTCCTACAGAAAAAACGATAGTATGAACATGAGTATCGCTAAGATTTGTTGGATGAGTTTTTGCATTGTCGTTTCCTAACTCGTGCCTAAGCACTAATTCCATATTTTTCCGATGGGTATGACTGTAACAAATCAATTCAGTTCAGCCATGTGGCAAAAGTCATAAAATAAACTATAAGATAGAATTCAACAAACATCTAATTTTTACAAAACCTAGGTTTTACATAATAATGCTGGAACAGGTGCAATGGAGACTTCGAATGAGTACAGAAGGCGTTAAAATCGACTATGCGTTTATTGCTGAACTTGAGGGAGGCAACGTATTAAAAGGCTATGTGCCTGACGCGCAAAATAGTCAAAGTGGCGTGACCTTAGGGATTGGATTTGATTTAGGCGCTCGCAATATTCAAGATCTAATGAAGTTGGGGCTTAACCCCAAATACCTACAGTTGCTTGGGCCCTATTTAGGACTTAAAGGCGAGCAAGCGCAAGCATACTTACAGCAGTACCCAATTGAAATTGATGAAGCATTGGCAAACGCACTGAACTCAAGCGCCAAGAGTAAGATGATTGAGCAATTGGTCGAGCGATATAATGCAGATTGTAACACCGCTTTCGTCGATATTCCTGCAAAATGGCAAACCATCATTGCTTCGGTTGAGTTCCAATATGGTTCTGTCAAGCAACGATGCCCGCGCTTTTGGCGCCATGTCACACGTCAGGATTGGCCAACCGCGGTAAAAGAATTGCGTAATTTTGGAGATAGATATCCTACTAGACGCATGAAAGAGGCTGACTACGCATTAACCCTATGAAAAAAGTCGTTGTTATTGTTTGGCTAATTTTTGTTTGCTCATGTTCAGCAACTCAACCACAAATGCAAAATAAATTACCTGAATTAGAGCTTGCGAAGGGCTTTGTAGTAAATGATTGCAACGGATACAACCTGGCTAGAGCTGCATTTAAACTACCTGATACCTATCAAAGTCAAATACTAGCTCAAGACTATTTGGCTTGTTCTCTGACGCCCAATATCCGTTTCCAACAGGATATAGCGTCTCAAGTGTTAACAACTATATTCAACAGTTCAAAACCTACTGATTTACCATTATCAATTAATCCACAACTAACGAGAAGTAATGTGTTTGCGAATAGCGGATTTGAGCTCGATGGCAATCAGTTACAGTTTCAGGCTAAAGCTCAACGTATCGAAATTATTTATAAGGGGCAGATAACGCCTATAAAACATCTGTTATGGGTTAAAGATAGGATAGATGCCGGAAACTATGTGGCTTTTTATCCGGTGTGGGGGATTTTGCAAAATGACGGGCGAATCAGTTTTTCACCCGTCTACGCAAGTGGCTATTAACCCATTATTTCATTTGTTTATGCTTGGGATGTAATTCGTCAAATTCAGGCAGTTTTTTCTGTTGTTCGGATTTTAACGCTTCCATCACATCTGGCATCTGGAACATACCACTTTGCCAAGTAGCCATATATGTAAGGCTATCATTTACGCTATGGTCCCTAGAATAATTAAGCATAGATTTGCATCCAGAAACGGCTAACGGAGAGTTAATTGCCATCTGTTTGGCCAGTTTGAATACAGCAGCAAGCATGCTCTCTTGATCAGGATAAACAGCATTGATAAAGCCATGGTCTAGTGCTTCTGCTGCAGGAAAGTTACGACCTGTATACGCAAGTTCTTTTACCAACCCTTGTGACATTAGGTGAGGTAAACGTTGCAGTGTACCGACATCTGCTGTCATCCCTATTTGAGTTTCTTTAATGGTAAAAAAGCTGTCTTGAGTGGCGTATCGGCAATCACATGCAGATATCATATCCACAGCTCCTCCCACAACAGCCCCATGAACTGCGGCTAAAACTGGGATTCTTATTTCTTCTAATGCATTAAAACTATCTTGTAGTTCCAATACCATGCGTCTTAGTCTTTCGGCTCTGCGTCCTGGTTCACCTTCAAAACTGGATTGCATGTTTTGAAATACAGATAAATCCATGCCTGCACTAAAATGCTTTCCTTGGGCAGAAATTACGATAACGCGAGCTAAGCTGTTTTCATCAATAAAGCGAACTGCTTCGGGTAATTCATGCCAGAATTCTGGAATCATTGAGTTTAGTTGTTCAGGACGAGACAGCACAATATGCGCAATCTTATCTTCAATAGAAACGGTCAGTGTGGTTAAGTTTTCAATCGGTGATGATGACATAAGAAGCAATCTCCTTTTTTGCCAAAGATGTTATATCAGTGTTAACTAGAATACGAGAAACCCCTGCTTATGTGATGTAATTAAACCGATGAATATAACCACAAAGAATGTCCGAAAACATTTTTACTAATTTAAAACGAAGCAAAACAAGGTTTTTGCTGTCCAGACAATTGTAAAAATCCATGAAAATCGTTTTGTTTAGCTTGTAACCATTGCCATCTTGAGTATAATACGCGTCCCTCCCTTATGACGCTGACGTTTCCCCACAATCGACAAACTCACAAGGGTAGTGTAACTGTAAGAATTTAAAAAGATTTTAGGGGTGTAGTTCGAATTGGTAGAACAGCGGTCTCCAAAACCGATGGTTGGGGGTTCGAGTCCCTCCACCCCTGCCAATATTTGTTGATAGTCGATAAATATCGACATATCTTAAAGGTAACACAAATGAGTGATAAGGCAGAAAAGACGTCTAATTCGTTAGACATGGTAAAATGGCCATTGGTCATAGCTATAATCGTTGCTTTGGTATACGGCTATGAAACCTATACTGATATCAGTATTTTATACAGAGCCATTGGCGCATTAGTACTGGCAGTAATTGCTTTAGGTATAGCTGCAACAACGCACAAAGGTTCTACCTTTTTAACCTTTGCTAAAGAAGCGCGTATCGAAGTGCGCAAAGTTGTTTGGCCTGAGCGTCAAGAAGCGGTTAGACTTACGCTAGTTATAATAGCAGCAACAGCAATCGTGGGCGTAGTCTTGTATCTTTTTGACATGCTAATCGTATGGGCTGTAGGACTAATCACCGGCATCGGAGCATAAAATGTCTGAAAAAAAATGGTATGTTGTTCAAGCATTTTCCCAATATGAATCAAGGGTTAAAAAGACCTTAGAAGAATATATAAAAATGCATGGCATGGAAGAATATTTCGGTGAAATTTTAGTACCTACCGAAGAAGTTGTTGAAATGCGTGCCGGTCAAAAACGTAAATCAGAGCGTAAATTTTTCCCTGGTTATGTGCTAGTCGAAATGGAAATGAATGAAGATTCTTGGCACTTAGTTAAGAGCATCCCTCGTGTACTAGGTTTCATTGGTGGAACTTCTGACAGACCTATGCCAATTTCAAAGCGCGAAGCAGATGCTATTTTGAATCGCTTAGAAGAATCTGTAGACAAGCCAAAACCAAAAACTTTGTTCGAGCCGGGCGAAGTGGTTCGTGTTACCGATGGTCCATTTGCTGACTTCAACGGTGTTGTAGAAGAAGTAGATTACGAGAAAAGCAGACTTAAAGTATCTGTACTTATTTTCGGTCGTTCAACACCTGTTGAGCTTGAATTTAGTCAGGTTGAAAAAGGGTAATAACTCCCAACATAGATAGTTGACTGTCATCAACACAATCTGAGTTAACCCTTAAAAAATCCAGTGCTTAGTCACTGGATTTTTTTTTGTTGTATTTTTAACCTGCCGTGAAGTAAATTAGTTCGCACAACTACAGTTAAGCCAATGGAATTGAAATGATCAAAATATATGGAGATATGCAATCTGGGAACTGCTATAAAGTCGCCTTGCTGTGCGCGTTCTTGGATGTCCCACATGAGTGGATTCACACCGACATTTTAAAAGGCCAAACCCAAAGTCTTGAATTTGAAAAGCTTAATCCAAATAAGAAAATTCCTTTAATTGTGTTGGAAGATAACCAGACGCTTTGGGAGTCAAATGCCATCTTAAATTATCTAGCCGAAGGCACTGATTTCTTACCTGAGAGCACTTTAGATAGAGCTAGAGTTCTACAGTGGCAGTTCTTTGAACAATATAGCCACGAGCCTTTCATTGCGGTAGCTCGTTATATTAATGTGTATTTAGGAATGCCTGATGATCGCAAACAAGAGTTCGAAATGAAACAAGCGGGTGGCAACAAAGCTTTATCTGTTATGGAGCAACATTTAAAAGAAAATCAGTACTTTGTAGGAGACAGTTTAACAATCGCAGATATAAGCCTGTTTGCTTACACTCATGTAGCACATGAAGGTGGATTTGACCTTGGGTTATATCCAGCCATACAGCAGTGGATTGATAAAATTAAAGCAGATCCTAAATTTATTCCTATGTCGTAGGGTTAGTTAGTACTCATTAAGGTATTAAGGTAAAAACACCCAATCGATTATCATTTTAACAACCGATTGGGCAGGTCTCTGAATTAGACTTCTTCTGGACTTCTATCGTCCACTAATCCTTTATCCAACATAACTGACTGTATTTCCGATACACTGCTTGGATCGTCAATGGTAGATGGCACAGAATATTCCTGTCCGGAAGCTATTTGACGAAGAAGTTTTCGCAGTATTTTACCTGAACGGGTTTTGGGTAAACGGGGAACGACTATAGTGCGTTTTAAACAAGCCAATGGCCCTATTTTTTCGCGTACCATGGCAACCAGCTCTGCTTGAAGTTGCTCCTCATCAATGTCTACTCCATCTTTTAACAAGGTCAGGCCTACTGGAACTTGCCCTTTGAGCTTATCTGCAACGCCAATAACGCTGCATTCAGCTACTGCTTCATGAGATGCCAAGACTTCTTCCATTTCACCCGTCGATAAGCGGTGACCTGCTACGTTGATTACATCGTCAGTTCGACCCATGATGAACAAGTAACCTTCTTCATCCACATAACCGCCATCGCCACTGCAATAATAGCCGGGATATTCAGATAAATAGCCTTGTTTAAAGCGTTCAAAGTTACCCCAAATCGTGGGTAAACAAGAGGGAGGGAGCGGTAATTCAATGGCAATAGTACCTTGGGTGTTGGCGGGAAGTTCATTCCCGAGTGAATCAAGAATTTTGACATTAAATCCTGGTACGGGCACTGTTGAAGACCCTGCTTTGGTCGGCAATGTGCCCAAGCCAACTGGATTAGCACAGATTGCCCAACCAGTTTCGGTTTGCCACCAATGATCAACTACTGGCTTACCGGTTTTTTCAACTGTCCAATGATAAGTCGGCGGATCTAAACGTTCGCCTGCCATAAAGATAGTTTCAAGGGCACTCAAGTCGTAATCGCCAATGAGCTTACCATCTGGATCTTCTTTGCGAATTGCTCTAAATGCAGTAGGTGCCGCAAAAAGTGCTTTGACTTTGTACTCTTCAGCAACTCGCCAGAAGCCACCTGCATCTGGCGTACGAACAGGCTTACCTTCGTAAACTATAGTAGTGCAACCGTAAATTAAGGGACCATAGACAATATAAGAATGTCCTACAACCCAACCAACGTCAGATGCTGCCCAAAAAACATCTCCTGGTTGCATACCATAAATAGTGCTCATGGAGTAATTTAGCGCGACGGCATGACCACCATTATCACGAACAACCCCTTTTGGCTTACCTGTGGTGCCAGAGGTATACAAAATATATAAAGGATCGGTTGCTTTCACTGCTGTGCAGCCAGCGGGTTCGCTAGAATCTACAAGGGTATTGTAATCGACATCACGACCTTCGACCATTGATGCTTGGCATTGCTCTCGTTGCAATAACACTACACTCGACGGCTTGTATTCTGCCAATTCTATTGCTTCATCAACCATGGGTTTATATTGAATAACGCGTTCAATTTCGATACCACAAGAAGCTGTCACTACTACCTTGGGTTGGGCATCATCAATTCGTATCGCGAGTTCATGAGCACTAAAGCCACCAAATACCACTGAATGAATAGCGCCCAAGCGCGCCACAGCTAACATTGCAATAACGGCCTGTGGAATCATCGGCATGTAAATGACAACTCTGTCACCCTTTTTCACACCCAAAGAAGCTAAACCACCGGCGAATTTAGACACCGCCTCTTGTAATTCCTTGTAACTGATTTTTTGCTTAGTATTGGTGACAGGAGAATCGTAAATAATGGCCGTTTGATCGCCTTTACCTTGGTCAACGTGATAATCCACTGCTAGATAACAAGTATTTAATTCACCGTCGACAAACCATCGGCCAATACCATTCTCGTCGTTTTGCAAGATTGTATCTGGTGCCTTATACCAAGCAAGCTTCTCTGCCTGCTCGCGCCAAAACGCTTCTGGGTTATTTACTGCATTTCCATATTCTTGTTGATAGCTCATATTAACCTCATGGTGAATTCACTTCGTTTGCTGTAAGCAACGATAGCGCAAAAGGGCATCTAATTTGATAAGACTTCGGGCTTACATCTGGCGATTTTTGACATTTTGGTTTTATACTTAAGTATGCAATTTAATCCTATTAAATGTTTTTTAATAATTTATACTTAAGTAGAGATGCGAAAACTAGAATTTCGAGCGGCTACCATGTTGGGTGATTATGCACATAGAAAACAAATGCAGTTTTCTTTGCGTAAGTTAATTGTATTGACCTGCATATTACTATTTTCGACGGTCATTGTAGCGCAGTCAGAAAATGATCCCTTAGTGGTTATTAACCATGTTGATAGCCCTCTCAAAACCTTGACAAAAAAACAGGTTGTCGATATCTACATGGGACGAGCCATACAGCTTCCCACTAACGAGCGGGTTTTGGCACTGGATTATGAAGATTCAGAGAATTTACGAGAAGCCTTTTATCTGCAACTTATTGGTATGAACACGAAGCGCGTAAATGCTTATTGGTCAAGATTGCTTTTTTCAGGCAGAGCGCTCCCCCCAAGTCGCGTGGTTGATTTAAACAGCGCAAGCGAACTATTAACGGCGAATTTAAATGCCATTGCTTTTACTCGAAAATCCGACCTGCCAAAAGGATTTAAAGTGTTATTTGAGTTTGAGAATGAGAAGGTGAATTGAGATGCCTAGATTTCTTATTTTCTTCGTTTTAATGAGCATAAGTTGCCTGACGAATGGTAACGAGAAGTTACGAATTGACGGCTTTGCCACCCTAGCATTAACCCACATTGACGATTCAGATGTAAAGTTTAGAGCCTCATTGACCAACACTGGCCGCTCTTCTACTAGTTTCTTACCCGATTCTGTAATCGGCGTGCAAGCGCAATATAGCTTCAACGATAAATTTGAAGCTGTTATTCAAGGGTCGTTTACTGACAAGTCATATCAACATTTGTCAACTTACATCAATATGGCATTTTTGCGCTATCGAGTGAATAACGCCTGGTCTGTTAGAGCGGGTCGACTAAACACCAAGCTCTATATGCTTTCAGAATATCGGGATGCAAATTATGCTTATTTATGGGCTAGACCTCCGATAGAAATGTATGGTGCAGCGACCAGCTCATCTAAAGTCGATGGCGTTGAAGTGACCTTTGCTGACGATGTTCAAGGTGGGCATATAACTGCGTCGCTCGCATATGGCTATACTCCTGTAAGGATGGACGGTCAGTCAGGTGAATTTAAATTAGACTTTACTGAGGCTTTGTTTTTAAGTCTGGAGCAACAGTTTCTATATTGGAGATTTAGTTTATCTGCTGCAACGGGTGTTATGGACAACTATGAATTTCCAAATTTTGATAGTTTTATAGCAAATCTAAACGCTATTCCTACAGAGTTTTTCCCCCAAGGAAAAATCATTGCAGATTACTTTGATCCTGAAAACAAGCGAGCAAACTACCTCAGTGTTGGTGCAGCATTTGACGATGGAGAATGGATATTTCAAACAGAACTTGCATTCTATCGTGCAAATTGGAGTAGTTTGGCGGATGCTAAATTTGGCTACATATCGCTTGGGAAACATATCCAGAGTTTTACCCCTTACATTATGTTGGCATTCAACGAACCTGAAGAGGATTATGAGATCTATCCGTTACCAGACGTTTCTCAACTTCCACCGCCTTTAAATTTCGCAATTCCGGCGTTGCTCAATACAACGAATAACTCAACTGTTAATACTGCTATCGACCAAACTTCAATCGGCTTAGGTCTGCGCTGGGATATGGCAGAAAAGTGGTGTCTTAAAGTGCAAGTGAATCGATATAAAATTGATTTTCCTGGTTCAGGATTGTTTGGCAATAACGCAATTCTTGGGCAAACTCAATCCCGAACCACCAATGTATATCATCTTAGTGTGAGTACTGTTTTTTAAGCTTATGAGAAATTGGAATCAGTTTATCAATGTCCGAATTTCCTTGGTGATAGCGTCACTGAGTATATTGCTGGTGACAGTCACCGCGGTGTTAGGATATTACTACAAACTAAATCAGCAGAATTTAGCCAATCGCCATGTAATTGAACAGATAGGAGCAAGTGTCGAGAGGACTGCCGCGATATCAGCATATTTAAATGACGAAGATTTGGCGTTAGAAATAGTCAATGGACTTGTGTTAAACGATTTAATCAAAGGGGTAATACTGACAGGCGATGATGATTTACTCGTTAAAACTGGAGATATTTCGAGCAAAAAAAGTATAGTGGTTGAATTAAATGATCCCTTTAGCCCAGAAATTAACGTAGGCGTGTTACAAATATTCCCCGATGACGCCTTAATCGTTAAAAATGCGCGCAAAGATAGCTTTGAAAACGCTGTCCTGTTTACCATTGTAAGTTTGTTTATAGCTGCAAGTGTTGGCGTAGTAGTACATTTGCAATTAACTTCGCCTTTGCGTCGTCTGACTACCAAATTCGAAAAGCAAAGTGATTTAAGTCCCGAGCGTTTAAAGCCTATTGATATCGCCTATCCAAGACAAGACGAATTGGGGCAAATGATAAAAGGTATTAATGTCTTAGTTAGTACAGTTCAGGCGCAGTTTTCTACCGAGCAGCAATTGAGGCAACATTATGAAAAACTGCAACATCACTTTAAGTTAATTTTCGAACAGGCTAGCGCTGGCATTGGGATTATTGATGGTAACAATAAGTTGATAACAAAAAATCCGGCATTTGAGCAGCTATGTCCTAGTTTGAAAACCTCGACTGAGTTTTTGTCTATATTCGAAGATAACAGTCACCTGCTATCGCACCTAGAACATTTGCGTCAAAGTCACTCGAATCAGCAAGTGGCTATAGATCTCTCCTTAATTGTTGATGGTAATACCAGAGTGTTGCATTGCCTATTCGCCAGAATATCAGGCGAGCGTTCAGTGATGCGAAATAAGCATGATGTGCTTATTGAAGTCATTGCCCACGATATTACAGAGAGAATAGATAGAGAAAAGCGAATAAAATTTGAAGCTGACCATGATTTATTAACAGGCCTTAACAATAGACGCGCTTTTCTAAGAAAAATGGCCGAAAGGCTGGATGGACATAAAGCTGGACGACATCAAAATAAT
Organism: Glaciecola sp. 1036; assembly: GCF_050306235.1. NCBI lineage: Bacteria > Pseudomonadati > Pseudomonadota > Gammaproteobacteria > Alteromonadales > Alteromonadaceae > Glaciecola > Glaciecola sp. 1036. The sequence goes on from NZ_JBLWFH010000008.1 coordinate 118,087, forward strand.
TTTGCTTTACTGATGATAGATTTAGATAAATTTAAACCTGTGAATGACACCTATGGCCACGAGGCGGGTGATAAAGTTTTACGCCATGTAGGAGAGATTATAACCACTAGTTTTGAATCCTATAATTCGGTCTGTTGTCGATGGGGTGGGGATGAATTCATAATAGGTTTTGAAATTGCCGCTGATGATGAAAGACTCGCGACCATTTGTAAGCGCCTTATCCATAACATTAGTCAGCCTTTAACTGTTGCTAGTGAAACTCAAGTAACCATTGGTGCAAGTATTGGCGTGGTGCATAGTGCGGATTTTGATTTAGACATACAAGGCTTAATGAACGAAGCCGATAAAACCATGTACGAAGTAAAAGAAAAAAGCCGAGGCGATTTCCTGATTGCCAAACCGGACAAATCAGCATAGACAAATTACTTAAATTACCTGTAATAAAGTATTGCATTGTTCATTTTAAAAGCATATAATTTGCGCCCTTTTTTATGCGAGGGAAGCCGTTTGAGTAAGTATTCTCTTTACTTACAAGGCGCTTGACCCATTTAATAGAGAGCAACCATTATGGCGAAGAAAGTTACTGGCTTAATTAAGCTACAAGTAGGTGCGGGTTCAGCAAACCCAAGCCCACCAGTTGGTCCTGCATTAGGTCAACATGGTGTAAATATCATGGAATTCTGTAAAGCATTCAACGCAAAAACAGAATCATTGGAGAAAGGCGCTCCAACACCAGTAGTTATTACTGTGTATGAAGATCGTTCTTTTACATTTGAAACAAAAACACCACCTGCATCTTACTTATTGAAGAAAGCAGCAGGTATTAAGAGTGGTTCAGGCCGTCCTAACACTGAAAAAGTGGGTAAAGTGAATCGTGCGCAATTAGAAGAAATTGCGAAAACGAAAGAGCCTGATTTAACAGCAGCCGATATGGATGCCGCAGTACGAACCATCGCTGGTTCTGCGCGTTCAATGGGCTTGAATGTAGAGGACTAAGACAATGGCAAAATTATCTAAGCGTTTACGCGCTATTCGTGAAAAAGTTGATCCGGTAAAAGAGTATCAATTTGATGAAGCCGTTGCTCTTCTAAAAGAATTTGCAACTGCTAAGTTTCCTGAAAGCATCGATGTTTCAGTAAACCTTGGCATTGATGCTCGTAAATCTGACCAAAACGTTCGTGGTGCAACTGTACTACCAAACGGTACTGGTAAAGATGTACGTGTAGCTGTATTTACTCAAGGCGCTAACGCTGAAGCAGCTAAAGAAGCTGGTGCTGATATCGTAGGTATGGAAGATCTTGCTGAGCAAGTGAAAAAAGGCGAAATGAACTTTGACGTTGTAGTTGCTAGCCCAGACGCAATGCGTGTTGTTGGTCAACTAGGTCAAATCTTAGGTCCACGTGGACTTATGCCAAACCCTAAAACCGGTACAGTAACGCCAGACGTTGCTACTGCAGTTAAAAATGCAAAAGCTGGTCAGGTTAGATACCGTAACGATAAGAACGGTATCATTCACGCTAGCATCGGTAAAATAGCGTTTGAACCGCAACAAATTAAAGAAAATCTTGAAGCGCTTTTAGAAGCATTAAGAAAGGCTAAGCCTTCTTCTGCTAAAGGTACTTACTTCAAGAAAATTAGCTTAAGCACCACTATGGGTGCTGGTATTTCGGTAGACCAAAGCTCTATCAGCTAATACCAAAGCTAACTCTGAAAAGGCTATGGGTTGGAGTGGATACGCAATATGTATCGACTCCCGTCCAAGACCGCAGGTGTGCGTCAGCTAGAGAGGTCAGAGAACTCTAGCATCCAATGACAAACTTAATTGATGCCTGCGCAGACGGTGGTTTCAGCTCAGACTCTCTGGGAAATGAACACCGTAGAGCGGTACCAGATTTGTCTGGTATCAATCTGTAAACCCTGATGAAAGCTAGTTGTTTAGGTGGACATCAGATTTTAAGAGGTGAACTCAGTGGCATTAGGTTTAGCAGCAAAGAAAGAGATCGTCGCGGAAGTGACCGATGTAGCATCTCGCGCTCTATCCGTTGCCGTCGCTGAATACCGTGGTATGGAAGTAGGTGAGCTAACCGAACTTCGTGTTAAAGCTCGTGAGCAAGGCGTTTACTTAAAAGTAATTCGTAACACTCTTGCAAAACGTGCTTTATCAGAAAGTAAGTTTGCTGACTTAGACAGTGCGTTAACTGGACCACTTATTTACGGATTTTCACTAGATGCACCTGGTGGTGCAGCGCGTCTTTTCAAAGACTACGTGAAAACCAACAATAAGTTGAAAGTGACAGCGTTATCTATTGGTAGTGGTTTATTGGGTCCAGACAAACTGGACGCAGTTGCTTCTCTACCAACAAGAGACGAAGCATTGGCGAAACTACTTGCTACCTTCAAAGCACCGGTTGGCAAGTTCGTTCAGACAATCAACGAAGTACCTACCAAGTTTGTGCGTGTATTGGCAGCGATCAAAGATCAAAAATAGTTTTGGTCTTGGCAATTTTATTGATATTTTAACATTATACCCAGGAGTTTAGAGAAATGGCTCTATCCAAAGAAGATATTTTAAACGCAATCGCAGAAATGCCTGTGATGGAATTAGTTGAACTGATCGAAGCAGCAGAAGAGAAGTTCGGCGTAGAAGCTACTGCAGCAGTTGCTGTAGCAGCAGGTCCAGCAGCAGCAGCTGAAGCAGCTGAAGAGAAGACAGAATTCGACGTAGTTCTTACTTCTTTCGGTGCTAACAAAGTTGCAGTAATCAAAGCTGTACGTGGTGCTACTGGTCTTGGCTTGAAAGAAGCTAAAGAAGTAGTAGAATCTGCACCTAAGGCAATCAAAGAAGGCGTTGCTAAAGAAGAAGCAGAAGAACTGAAGAAGCAGCTTGAAGAAGCTGGTGCTGAAGTTGAAATTAAGTAATTAATTGATTTTAATTGCTAGCCTATTATAGGCTTAGGCTGATGGTTTTTAACCATCAGCCTTTTTGCGCTATATCTATTGCAAAAAATTTGCCCTTTATTTCAATAGATTTTTGCGCGGGGAAAGCGTTAAGTTTTGAATTCTTACAGTTTTATCGGCTGTTTTGGTTTATGCTTGAGCTGGCACCCAAAAAGTAAAGGGTACAGGAAGTTTGTTACGCATTTATTATTGTCGTTGTGTAGCAGGTCGGGTCTAAAATCAGTCGGCTGAGGAACCCATGGTTTACTCTTATAGTGAAAAAAAACGTATCCGTAAGGATTTTGGCAAGCGCCCACAGGTATTGGAAATTCCATACCTCCTATCAATACAATTAGATTCATTTAAAAAATTCATTGATCAAGATCCTGATGGTCAGTATGGCCTAGAATCAGCATTTAGATCAGTATTTCCAATTAAGAGTTATTCTGGAAGCTCTGAACTTCAGTATGTCTCGTATCGATTGGGTGAACCTACGTTTGACGTTAAAGAATGTCAAATCCGTGGTGTAACCTTTTCTGCGCCATTGCGCGTCAAATTAAGATTAGTCTTATTTGATAAAGAAGCTGCGCCTGGCACAGTAAAAGATATTAAAGAGCAAGAAGTTTATATGGGTGAAATCCCATTGATGACAGAAAACGGCACTTTTGTTATTAACGGTACTGAGCGTGTAATCGTTTCTCAGTTACACCGTTCGCCTGGCGTTTTCTTTGATCACGATAAAGGTAAGACTCACAGTTCTGGTAAAGTGCTTTATAACGCACGTGTTATTCCTTACCGTGGCTCTTGGTTAGACTTTGAATTCGATCCTAAAGACAACCTATTTGTACGTATAGACCGTCGTAGAAAATTACCTGCGACTATCATTTTACGTGCCCTTGAAATGAGCACCGAAGAAATCCTAAATCTTTTCTTCGAAAAAGTATCTGTTCGCATAGACGAAGACAACTTCCTAATGGACGTTGTAGCCGATCGTTTACGTGGTGAAACTGCTCAATTCGACATTCTTGATAACGAAGGCAATGTTATCGTAGAAGAAGGCCGAAGAATTTCAGCTCGTCACACCCGCGCATTGCAAAAAGCAAAAGTATCTGAGTTAGTAGTACCTGCTGAATATTTGGTAGGCAAAGTATTAGCTACTAACCATGTAAACGAAGATACTGGTGAAGTCATTGCAAACGCAAACGACGAGTTAACACTAGAAATTTTAGAAGCGTTGAGAAATGCAGGTATCAATGAATTTGAAACTCTGTACATCAATGAACTTGATCACGGGTCGTACATCTCTGACACTATCCGCATTGATCCCTCTAGCAACCGTTTAGAAGCATTGGTAGAAATCTACCGCATGATGCGTCCTGGTGAACCACCAACAAAAGACGCAGCAGAAAACTTATTTGACAACTTGTTCTTCTCTGACGAGCGTTATGACTTATCAGCTGTAGGTCGCATGAAGTTCAACCGCCGTTTAGGTCGTCAAGATACCACGGGCGCTGGTACTCTAGATAAAGACGACATAGTTGCGGTAATGCAACAACTCATCACTATTCGTGATGGTAAAGACGAAGTTGATGATATCGACCACTTAGGTAACCGTCGTATTCGTAGCGTAGGTGAAATGGCTGAAAACCAATTCCGTGTTGGTTTAGTGCGTGTTGAACGTGCAGTTAAAGAGCGTTTGTCATTAGGTGATCTTGATAACGTAATGCCACAAGATCTTATTAACGCTAAGCCTATTTCAGCAGCGGTTAAAGAGTTTTTTGGTTCAAGCCAGTTGTCACAGTTCATGGACCAAAACAACCCGTTATCAGAAGTTACGCACAAACGTCGTATTTCTGCACTAGGCCCAGGCGGTCTAACGCGTGAACGTGCGGGATTTGAAGTACGTGACGTACACCCAACGCACTACGGTCGTGTTTGTCCAATTGAAACCCCTGAAGGTCCAAACATCGGTTTGATCAACTCTTTGGCAAGTTTCGCGCGAACTAACGATTTTGGTTTCTTAGAAACGCCATACCGTAAGATTGTTGACGGTGTAGTGACTGACGATATCGAATATTTATCAGCAATCGAAGAAGGTCAATATGCAATCGCCCAGGCGAACGTTGAACTTGACGCTGAAAGTCGCTTAGTAGAAGACTTGATTCCTTGTCGTCTACGTGGTGAAACAACCTTAGTGCAACGTGAAGATATCGCGTTCATGGACGTTTCAGCACAGCAAATCGTATCAATCGCTGCAAGTATTATCCCATTCCTAGAGCACGATGACGCAAACCGTGCATTGATGGGATCAAACATGCAACGTCAAGCTGTTCCTACATTACGTGCTGATAAGCCGCTTGTAGGTACTGGTATGGAAAAAACCGTTGCTGTTGACTCAGGTGTTACTGTAGTTGCTAAGCGCGGTGGTATAGTTGATTATGTAGACGCAAGCCGTATCGTTATTAAAGTTAACGAAAACGAAATGGTACCTGGTGAAGCGGGTATCGATATCTACAACCTAACTAAGTACACTCGTTCAAACCAGAACACTTGTATTAACCAACGTCCTACTTGTAACGTTGGCGAACCAATTGTTGCCGGTGATGTATTAGCAGACGGTCCTTCTACCGATTTAGGTGAGTTAGCACTAGGCCAAAACATGCGCATCGCGTTCATGCCTTGGAATGGTTATAACTTCGAAGACTCGATTCTAATTTCAGAGCGTGTTGCTCAACAAGATAGATTTACCACTATCCACATTCAAGAACTAAGCTGTATCGCTCGTGATACTAAATTAGGTCCTGAAGAAATCAGTTCAGATATCCCTAACGTTGGTGAGTCTGCATTGAGTAAGTTGGATGAATCTGGTGTTGTTTATATTGGTGCTGAAGTTAAAGGCGGCGATATCCTTGTAGGTAAAGTTACACCTAAAGGTGAAACTCAGTTAACACCAGAAGAAAAATTATTGAGAGCCATTTTTGGTGAGAAAGCATCTGATGTTAAAGATACGTCTTTACGTGTACCTAACAGTGTTTCTGGTACTGTAATCGACGTGCAGATCTTTACTCGTGACGGTGTTGAAAAAGACCAGCGTGCACTAGAAATCGAAGACATGCAGTTACGTCAGGTTAAGAAAGACCTTGGCGATGAATTCGGTATTCTTGCTGATGGTATCTTCGCTCGCGCAAGAGATTTGTTAATCAAGTCTGGTATTCCAGATACTAAATTATCTGAAACACCGCGTGAAAAATGGTTCGATATTGTGCTCAAAGATGAAGATGCACAATCAGACTTAGATCAAGCTGCTGAACAATACAGCGAAATTAAGAACGATTTCGATAAGAAGTTTGAAATCAAGCGTCGCAAGATCACTCAAGGTGATGACTTAGCGCCTGGCGTTCTTAAGATTGTAAAAGTATATCTAGCAGTTAAACGTAGTATTCAGCCTGGTGATAAAATGGCCGGTCGTCACGGTAACAAAGGTGTTATCTCGACAATTCAGCCAGTAGAAGATATGCCACATGATGCTGAAGGAACTCCGGTTGATATCGTACTCAACCCACTAGGTGTACCTTCTCGTATGAACATTGGTCAGATTCTTGAAACTCACTTAGGTATGGCTGCTCACGGTCTAGGTGTAAAAATTGACCGCATGATTAAAGAAGCCCAAGAAGCAGCTAAGGTACGTGATTTCTTAAAACAGGTTTATACCTTAGGTGAATCGCGTCAAGAAGTTGATTTAGACAGCTTCAGTGATGACGAAATCATGCGTTTGGCAGACAACCTTCGTGGTGGTGTGCCAATTGCAACACCTGTATTTGACGGTGCGCGCGAGTCAGAAATCAAAGAGATGTTGAAACTTGCTGACATTCCAGAGTCAGGACAAATTACCTTGTTTGACGGCCGAACTGGTCGTGCATTCGAGCGTCCTGTTACTGTAGGTTACATGTACATGTTGAAACTTAACCACTTGGTTGATGACAAGATGCACGCTCGTTCAACAGGCTCTTACAGCCTTGTTACCCAACAACCACTGGGCGGTAAAGCACAGTTTGGTGGTCAGCGCTTCGGTGAGATGGAAGTGTGGGCGCTTGAAGCTTACGGCGCAGCTTACACGCTTCAAGAAATGCTTACAGTTAAGTCTGACGATGTGAACGGCCGTACTAAGATGTATAAGAACATCGTTGACGGCGACCACAGAATGGAACCTGGCATGCCAGAATCCTTCAACGTATTGTTGAAAGAAATCCGTTCATTGGGTATCAACATCGAGCTTGAAGAAAACTAAGCAAGCGTTAGCGCTAAATTACAGGTTGGCCCGGCATTGGCCGGGTCGGATTAAAGACTCCGCTGGAGAGAAATGTGAAAGACTTATTAAAGTTTATTAAACAGCAAAATAAGACCGAAGAATTCGATAATATTAAGATCGGTCTTTCATCACCGGATATGGTCCGTTCGTGGTCATACGGTGAGGTCAAAAAACCTGAAACCATCAACTACCGTACGTTCAAACCTGAGCGTGATGGTCTTTTCTGTGCTCGTATATTCGGCCCAGTAAAAGATTACGAGTGTTTATGTGGTAAATACAAACGCCTTAAGCACCGTGGTGTTATTTGTGAAAAATGTGGTGTAGAAGTAACCCTAACTAAAGTACGTCGTGAGCGTATGGGTCACATCGAATTAGCATCACCTGTTGCCCACATCTGGTTCCTAAAATCACTTCCGTCTCGCATCGGTTTGATGTTAGACATGACGTTACGTGACATTGAGCGCGTATTGTACTTTGAAAGCTATGTTGTAACTGAACCTGGTATGACTGACCTTGTTCAAGGACAATTGCTTAACGAAGAAGAATATTTAGATTCGTTAGAAGAACATGGCGATGATTTCGACGCGAAAATGGGTGCAGAAGCAGTATTTGAATTGCTAAAAGCCCTAGACGTTGATTCTGACGTAGCATCAATGCGTGAAGAGTTACCCAGTGTAACTTCTGAAACTAAGCGTAAGAAAATCACTAAGCGTCTTAAGTTATTAGAATCATTCCAGCAATCAGGTAACAAGCCTGAGTGGATGATTTTAACTGTATTGCCAGTACTTCCACCTGAACTACGTCCATTAGTGCCGTTAGACGGTGGTCGTTTTGCGACTTCTGACTTGAACGATTTATATCGTCGTGTAATTAACCGTAACAACCGTTTGAAGCGTCTTCTAGACTTGGCTGCACCTGACATTATCGTACGTAACGAAAAGCGTATGCTTCAGGAAGCGGTTGATGCTCTATTAGATAACGGTCGTCGTGGTCGTGCTATTACTGGTTCAAACAAGCGTCCGCTTAAATCACTTGCCGATATGATCAAAGGTAAGCAAGGTCGTTTCCGTCAGAACCTTCTTGGTAAGCGTGTTGACTATTCAGGTCGTTCGGTAATTACCGTTGGTCCTACACTGAAACTGCATCAGTGTGGTCTACCTAAGAAAATGGCTCTTGAGTTATTCAAGCCATTTATCTATGGCAAATTAGAAGGTCGTGGTCTAGCTACTACGATTAAAGCTGCGAAGAAGTTAGTTGAGCGCGAAGCACCGGAAGTTTGGGACGTTTTAGATGACGTTATCCGTGAGCATCCGGTACTACTTAACCGTGCACCTACGCTTCACAGACTTGGTATCCAAGCATTTGAGCCTACCTTAATCGAAGGTAAAGCGATTCAGTTGCACCCACTAGTGTGTGCGGCTTATAACGCTGACTTCGACGGTGACCAAATGGCGGTTCACGTACCATTGACTATCGAAGCACAGCTTGAAGCTCGTGCATTGATGATGTCAACTAACAACATTTTATCACCAGCAAACGGTGAACCTATCATCGTACCTTCACAGGACGTTGTACTAGGTCTTTATTACCTAACCCGTGATCGCATCAATGCCAAAGGTGAAGGCATGGTGTTCTCTTGCCCGAACGAAGCTGAAAAAGCTTACCGTACGGATCAAGCAGAGTTACACGCACGCGTTAAAGTTCGTTTGACTACTTATGAAGTCAACGAAGACGGTGAAAAAATTGCTAACACTGGGATAGTTGAAACTACTGTTGGTCGTGCCATTTTCTCATTGGTATTACCAAAAGGCTTGCCTTTCGAATTGATCAACCAAGCAATGGGTAAAAAGCAGATTTCAAGACTATTGAACGCTTGTTACCGTACTCTTGGTCTGAAAGATACAGTTATTGCAGCTGACCAAATCATGTATTCTGGTTTCCATTACGCAATGATTGCTGGTGCTTCTGTAGGGATTGACGACATGGTTATCCCAGAAGCTAAGAAAGAAATCATCGACCAAGCAGAAGCTGAAGTTGTTGAAATTCAGGAACAGTTCCAATCAGGTCTTGTAACTGCCGGTGAGCGTTACAACAAAGTTATCGATATCTGGTCAACAGCTAACGATAACGTAGCAAAAGCTATGATGGACAACTTGAAATCTGAAACTGTTATTAACCGTGACGGTGAAGAAGAAGAACAGCAAAGCTTTAACTCTGTTTACATGATGGCTGACTCTGGTGCTCGTGGTAGCCCGGCGCAGATTCGCCAGTTAGCAGGTATGCGTGGTCTAATGGCTAAGCCAGATGGCTCAATCATCGAAACCCCAATTACGGCTAACTTCCGTGAAGGTCTAAACGTACTTCAGTACTTTATTTCTACTCACGGTGCTCGTAAAGGTCTAGCGGATACGGCGCTTAAAACAGCCAACTCAGGTTACTTAACTCGTCGTTTGGTTGACGTTGCACAAGACTTGGTAATCACCAATGTAGATTGTGGTACTTTCGAAGGTGTTGAAATGACACCATTAATCGAAGGTGGTGACGTTGTTGAACCATTACGCGAGCGTGTACTAGGTCGTACTGTTTGTGAAGACGTATTGAAACCTGGTACTGATGAAGTATTAGTTGAACGTAACGTGATCCTTGACGAAAAACTGGTTGATCTTCTAGAAGAAAACAGTGTCGATAAAGTAAAAGTACGTTCTGTAATCACTTGTGATAACGACTACGGCGTTTGTGCAAGCTGTTACGGTCGTGACCTAGCACGTGGTCACAGAGTCGGTATCGGTGAAGCTGTGGGTGTTATCGCTGCTCAGTCAATCGGTGAGCCTGGTACACAGTTAACCATGCGTACATTCCACATCGGTGGTGCGGCATCAAGAGCTTCAGCAGAAAACAGCGTACAGGTGAAAACCACTGGTACATTGAAACTGCACAACGAGAAGTTCGTTCGTAACACTGACGGAAAAGTGGTTATCGTTTCTCGTTCGACTGAAATCACTATTATCGATGACCAAGGTCGTGAGAAAGAAAGATATAAAGTACCTTACGGTGCAATCTTAACAGTAGATAATGGCGCTTCAGTTACTGCTGGTGAAGTAGTTGCTAACTGGGATCCGCACAGTCACCCAATCGTGACCGAGCGTCCATCTAAGATTACTTTCGCGGATATCGACGATGGTAACACTGAAACACAAACAGACGAATTAACGGGTCTAACGCGTATCGTTGTTAAAGATTTATCTAAGGCTAACGTAAAAGAGCCTAAGTTAATTCTTGAAAGCGATAACGGCGCATTACAAGAAATTCGTTTACCAGCGTTTACCACTATCGAAGCTACAGATGGCATGATGGCTAACGAAGGTGATGTATTAGCACGTATTCCTCAAGAGAGTTCGAAAACACGTGACATTACCGGTGGTCTTCCACGCGTTGCTGACTTGTTCGAAGCACGTAAGCCTAAAGAACCCGCTATCTTGGCCGAAATTTCAGGTACCATTGGTTTCGGTAAAGAAACTAAAGGTAAGCGTCGTTTAACCATCACACCTAAAGATGAAAGCGCAGCACGTCATGTTAGCTTGAACTCTAACGGTGCGTACGAAGAGATGATTCCTAAGTGGCGTCAACTTAACGTGTTCGAAGGTGAAAGCGTTGAAAAAGGTGAAGTTATCTCTGACGGTCCAGAGTCACCACATGACATCTTAAGACTTCGTGGCGTAAGTGCAGTATCTAACTACATTGTAAACGAAGTACAAGAAGTTTACCGTTTACAAGGTGTTAAGATTAACGATAAGCACATCGAAGTTGTCATTCGTCAGATGCTTCGTAAGTGTATCATCGTTAATCCAGGTGACAGCTTGTTCCTAGAAGGTGAACAAGTTGAAGTGTCTAACGTGAAAATCGCTAACCGCGAATTGGAAAAACAAGGCAAGATCGGCGCAACGTACGAAATTCAGTTGCTCGGTATTACTAAAGCGTCTCTATCAACAGAGTCCTTTATTTCTGCTGCGTCATTCCAAGAAACAACACGTGTACTTACCGAAGCTGCAGTTCAAGGTAAAGAAGACGACTTACGTGGACTCAAAGAAAACGTTATCGTTGGTCGCTTGATTCCGGCAGGTACTGGTTTTGCGTATCACCAGTCACGTGCTGAGCGTAAGCATGCTGCCTTGCAAGAAGAGCTTTCTGTTTCTGCTGAAGAAGCACAAGCACAACTTGCTGAAGCACTTAATGCTGAAAGCGAAAGCGGCGACGAAGAATAAGATTTTACTTAGTACATAAGTTAATCAATTCAATGAAAGCCCATCAATGAAAATTGATGGGCTTTTTTATTTGTTAAAGCAATCACCTCTAATGTTACAGATCTTTGATTTATTGGGCTTGGGGCTTGACACTCGGTTTAATGATCTATAGTATCTCGCAACCCAATTTTAGGGATATCTGTCTAACGTTAGTGGTAAAGACGGGCTTATTGAAAGCAAAAAGGCTTCACCGTTAGCAACTTACAGAATTAATCATGAAGTTGTTTGAAATATACTTGGTTGTTTCAACAGCTTTTTTTACGCACCCGGGCATTCACAAGAATAGCATCGGGTTTTATAGTTTTAATCAGGAGCTAGTTAATGGCAACAGTTAACCAGTTAGTGCGTAAGCCACGTAGAAAGCCGGTAGAGAAATCTAACGTTGCTGCCCTACAAGCTTGCCCACAACGTCGTGGTGTATGTACTCGTGTATATACAACAACGCCTAAGAAGCCGAACTCAGCACTTCGTAAAGTGTGTCGTGTTCGTCTAACTAATGGCTATGAAGTTTCTTCATACATCGGTGGTGAAGGCCACAACCTTCAAGAGCACAGTGTTGTGCTTATTCGTGGTGGTCGTGTTAAAGATCTACCTGGTGTTCGTTATCACACTGTTCGCGGTACATTGGACTGCGCAGGCGTAAACGATCGTAAACAAGCCCGTTCTAAGTACGGCGCGAAAAGGCCTAAGTCTTAACGGTTCTCCGTTAGTAAGGCCAAACATTAATTTTTGAGTTTTGGGTTATCCCTGAATTCTACGGAGAATACAATGCCTAGAAGAAGAGTCGTAGGTCAACGAAAAATCCTACCAGATCCTAAGTTCGGATCAGAATTGCTTGCTAAATTTATGAACGTCGTAATGCTTGACGGCAAAAAATCTGTCGCTGAGAAAATCGTTTACGGTGCCCTTGATATTGTTGCTGAAAAATCTGGCAAACCGCATGTAGACGTGTTTGAAGATGCGCTAGACAACATCCGTCCTACAGTAGAGGTTAAATCTCGTCGTGTAGGTGGTTCTACTTACCAAGTACCAGTAGAAGTTCGTCCAGTTCGTCGTAATGCTCTTGGCATGCGTTGGCTAGTAGAAGCGGCACGTAAGCGTGGCGAGAAGTCTATGGCGCAACGTTTAGCAGCTGAAATGCTTGACGCGCAAGACAACAAAGGTAATGCAGTTAAGAAGCGTGAAGACGTACACCGCATGGCTGAAGCAAACAAAGCGTTTGCTCACTATCGCTGGTAGTCTGAATTAGAAAAAGGGGTCAGAGAAACAGGACGTCAGGTTAAAAATAATGGAGTCGGGGTTAATTATTACATTTGTAAAGTTAACTTCCGGCAAACATTAAATAATTAACCCCGACTCCATTATTAATCTCTGTCCCCATTTTCGACATCTATCTAAAGAAAAACAACAAAAGAGACATTGATGCCACGTATAACGCCCATTCAATATTATCGTAACATCGGAATCGTTGCTCACGTAGACGCGGGCAAAACGACGACCACCGAACGTGTACTTTTCTACACGGGTATTTCACACAAAATTGGTGAAGTACATGATGGTGCTGCGACTATGGATTGGATGGAACAAGAACAAGAGCGCGGAATTACAATTACTTCCGCAGCAACCACTTGTTTTTGGGCTGGCATGCAACAGCAATTTAACCAGCATCGTATTAATATTATTGATACTCCTGGACACGTTGACTTTACTATCGAAGTTGAACGTTCGTTGCGTGTGTTAGACGGTGCAGTAGTGGTCTTTTGTGGTTCTTCTGGCGTTGAGCCGCAGTCTGAGACTGTTTGGCGACAAGCTGACAAATACCAAGTACCGCGTATCGTATTCGTGAATAAAATGGATCGCGCTGGTGCAGACTTTGATCGTGTAGTTGGTCAAATTCGCAAACGTCTAGGTGCTACTTGTGTGCCTATTCAAATGAACATTGGTACAGAAGAGAATTTCCAAGGTGTAATCGACCTAATTAAAATGAAGGCGATTAACTGGAATCAAGAAGATAAAGGTGTCACCTTCACCTACGAAGATATTCCTGCTGATTTGCTAGATAAAGCCGAAGAAATGCGCACCGAAATGGTTGAAGCCGCGGCTGAAGCAAACGAAGAGTTAATGGATAAATATCTTGGTGGAGATGATCTTACCGAAGAAGATATTAAGCAAGGTTTACGTCAACGTGTATTGAACAACGAAATCGTTGTTGCCTTGTGTGGTTCAGCGTTCAAAAACAAAGGCGTACAAGCGGTACTAGACGCTGTGGTTGAATATTTACCTTCACCAACGGAAGTTAAAGCAATCACTGGTGTGCTAGATGACGGCAAAGAGACCCTCGCAGAGCGTCATTCCGATGACGACGAGCCTTTCGCTGCGTTAGCATTTAAAATAGCTACAGACCCCTTTGTGGGCTCATTGACCTTCTTTAGATGCTACTCAGGTGTAATTAAAACCGGAGACGCGGTATACAACCCTGTTAAAGGTAAAAAAGAACGTATTGGTCGTATTGTGCAAATGCACGCTAATGACCGCGCAGAATTAAAAGAAGTTCGCGCTGGCGACATCGCCGCCGCTATCGGGCTGAAAGATGTGACCACGGGTGACACCCTTTGTGACATCAATAATGTCATTACTCTTGAGCGCATGGATTTTCCAGATCCTGTTATTTCAATTGCAGTGGAGCCAAAGTCGCTTGCTGATCAAGAAAAAATGGGTATCGCGCTGAGCAAACTAGCTGCAGAAGATCCGTCATTCAAAGTGCATACAGATGAAGAGTCAGGCCAAACCATTATTTCAGGTATGGGTGAATTGCACTTAGATATCATCGTTGATCGTATGAAGCGTGAATTCAGCGTTGAGTGTAATGTCGGTAAGCCACAAGTGTCTTATCGTGAAACTTTACGCAAAAAAGTTGAAGTCGAAGGTAAATTTGTGCGTCAATCGGGTGGTCGTGGACAGTTTGGTCATGTATGGTTACGCATCGAGCCGCAAGAAGAAGGCGCCGGTTACAGTTTTGTGAACGAAATTGTCGGTGGAGTAGTACCAAAAGAGTACATTCCAGCGGTAGATAAAGGCATTCAAGAACAGATGCAAAACGGTGTTCTTGCAGGTTATCCTGTGCTTGATGTTAAGGTCACTTTGTATGACGGTTCGTATCATGATGTTGACTCTAACGAAATGGCGTTTAAAATTGCGGGCTCAATGGGATTCAAAAAAGGTGCTGCCGAAGCAGATCCTGTTTTGTTAGAACCTGTAATGAAAGTTGAAGTAACAACTCCTGAAGATTGGATGGGTGACGTTGTAGGTGACCTTAACCGTCGTCGGGGGATGATAGAAGGAATGGATGAAGGTGTAGCGGGCATTAAGATAGTGCGTGCTAAAGTACCGCTTTCTGAAATGTTTGGTTATGCCACTGACTTGCGCTCTCAAACGCAGGGACGTGCGTCATATTCAATGGAATTCTTTAATTACGCTGAAACGCCAAATAATGTGGCGAAGGCGATTATTGAATCCCGAGTATAATTTTTTATTTTTTTAGATTCGGTCCGGTCTATGTTGGAACGGGCGTTAAACTTAGGAAAAAAGAGCAATGGCAAAAGAAAAGTTTGAACGTACGAAACCGCACGTAAACGTAGGTACAATCGGCCACGTTGACCACGGTAAAACGACGTTAACAGCGGCAATCACTACTGTACTGGCAAAGACTTACGGTGGTAGTGCCCGCGCATTCGACCAAATCGATAACGCACCTGAAGAGCGTGAGCGTGGTATCACAATCGCAACTTCACACGTTGAATATGACACGCCTACACGTCACTACGCACACGTAGACTGTCCTGGACACGCTGACTATGTTAAAAACATGATCACTGGTGCAGCACAGATGGACGGCGCAATCTTAGTAGTAGCAGCGACTGATGGCCCAATGCCACAGACGCGTGAGCACATCCTACTAGGTCGTCAGGTAGGTGTACCTTACATCATCGTATTCATGAACAAATGTGACATGGTTGATGATGAAGAACTACTAGAACTAGTAGAAATGGAAGTACGTGAATTACTTTCAGAATATGAATTCCCTGGCGATGACTTACCAGTAATCCAAGGTTCTGCACTTAAAGCCCTTGAAGGCGATGCAGAGTGGGAAAAGAAAATCGTAGAGCTAGGTGAAGCTTTAGATACTTATATCCCAGAGCCAGAGCGTGACATTGACAAGCCATTCATCTTGCCAATCGAAGACGTATTCTCAATCTCAGGTCGTGGTACAGTTGTAACTGGCCGTGTTGAGCAAGGTATCGTTAAAGTAGGTGAAGAAGTAGAAATCGTTGGTATCAAAGCAACGACTAAGACGACTTGTACTGGTGTTGAAATGTTCCGTAAGTTGCTAGACGAAGGTCGTGCAGGTGAGAACGTTGGTGTACTACTACGTGGTACTAAGCGTGATGACGTAGAGCGTGGTCAAGTATTGGCGAAGCCTGGTTCAATCAACCCACACACTAAGTTCGAAGCAGAAGTATACGTACTAAGCAAAGACGAAGGTGGCCGTCACACGCCATTCTTTAAAGGCTACCGTCCACAGTTCTACTTCCGTACAACTGACGTCACTGGTGCTGTAGAGTTACCAGAAGGCGTAGAAATGGTAATGCCTGGCGACAACTTGAAGTTTGTTGTTGAGCTAATTGCACCAATCGCGATGGACGAAGGTTTACGCTTCGCAATCCGTGAAGGTGGTCGTACAGTAGGTGCGGGTGTTGTAGCTAAAATCTTAGCTTAATATTCGAAACCACTAATCGATTCCAAAGGCCAGCTTATGCTGGCCTTTTTGTTATTCCAAACAATAAATTCCTACCTATTCCCACCATAACAATTTTGTGTTTAATACCATTCAGGTATAAGCTTGCTATAGAGCCAAAACAAGCCAAGTTGACTCTACATAAAATCAGTAAAACGCTAGCGAAAACAGTAGGTAACAAAGAAATCCGTATTTAGCGAGAAAACCCTCTAAATACAGGCTCGCGAAATCCAGCCCTAATAAACCTAAACTAAAGTTGACCATTCGAAATTAAATGTTGTATAACAGTCATTTAGATTAAAAGGATATTGGCGATGAATCTACTGCACATTCGTACATATGCGAGATGCTCGCTAATAAGATTTTCTGTGCCGCTGGCAAGAACACAAAAATTAACTAGTTAGATTGTGCGTCGGTGATCTGTTATTAAGTACAGTAGAAAAGTTTGAGCTTTTATGACACGCTTTTAGCGTCTGCGATGCTCGCGGAAAACGCAGTTTACCGGCGGACAACTCAGCCGCTAAAAGTGAGGCTTCAAACTCTTAGAAAGGCCAGCGGGGCATATGATTAACATGCAAAGATCGTCGATGCATAAGCTAAGCAAAGGATTAACAGTGTGAGCTCAGTCGTCATCTTCACAGAACAACCCGATTGCGACGGACACAATGCCTTACAGGCATTCCGCCTCCCATCTTGACTGTTATGTGACTCAGGATATTCATGGATAGAAACACTAAAAAAGCACTGAGATGGGATTCTGGTTACAGAACTAAACCAATCAAACCAGACAAAGCTTCCTTTTCAAGTGGCAAGTATTCTATGGCGTATGCGTGCCTCGACTGCAAAACCTCTTTTAAACGCAGCTTTCCTGGTGCGCCATGCGATTATCCATTGCACGGCCAGTGTGTTTCTTGTGGTGGTGTTACTTATAATTTAGGCCGGCATTTCAAAGCACCAAAAAAGTCGGATATTGCCCAATGGAAAAAGGTGGCATATCTCGTCCACCATGGTTTCTATTTTCAAAAAATCTGGCCTATCAAAAATAGCTATTTCAGCGTTTCTTACCCTTCAACGTTGGCAGAAGCAAAAGTGTTTGTTAAAAAGTATAAAAAGCATGCTCTTATTTAGGGTAAAGTCACATAACAAAAAAATTATGTCGCCCGCAGGCGGGCTGGGACACAAACACGCAGGCGGCTTCGCCATTATAGCTTGCCTGTTTGTGCCCCATATTTAGGTGTTCTGTGCCGCTGGCAAGAACACCAAATTTAATAAGGTAGATTGTGCATCGGCGATCTGTTATTAAGTACAGTAGAAAAGTTTGAGCTTTTATGACACGCTTTTAGCGTCTGCGATGCTCGCGGAAAACGTAGTTTGCCGGCGGACAACTCAGCCGCTAAAAGTGAGGCTTCAAACTCTTATACAGGCCAGCGGGGCATATGATTAACATGCAAAGATCGTCGATGCATAAGCTAAGCAAAGGATTAACAGCGTGAGCTCAGTCGTCATCTTCACAGAACAACCCGATCGGGACGGACACAATGCCTTACAGGCATTCCGCCGCCCATCTTAACTGTTAGGTGGCAAAAGGATCTTTTGATGAGGTTTTTCATAAGCGGGGAAATTGATTGGACTGTTGATAAAGAGTTTCAAAGGGCATCATTGGCAGTTAGGAATACACTAGAAGAATTCTTAAATCAGCGAGATTATGGAAGCGAGCTGAAAGAACTGAATATTTTCCCCATAATTGAAAATGCTCCACGAGAAATGATTGAGCAAGGTTGGCACAAAGAAAGGAAATTATTCAAACGTTCTTCTAAATCCTCAGACTTCCGCCTCAAAATAGATTATCACGCATTCCTGAATGGTTCTGATAGTGATAGGGTAAATTTAATAGTGAAGAATATTTTAACTGCTGTTGAAATACTTGGTATCAGAGCAAAAAAGGATTTTGATCATGAAAGGCTTAAACAAGACATCCTTAATTGTTTTGACAAAGTGTAAGAACTTTAGGTTGTATAAGCATGTCACCTAACAAAAAAATTATGTCGCCCGCAGGCGGGCTGGGACACAAACACGCAGGCGGCTTCGCCATGATCGCCTGCCTGGTTGTGCCCCATATTTAGAAGTTCTGTGCCGCTGGCTAGAACACCAAAGTTAATAAGGTAGATTGTGCATCGGCGATCTGTTATTAAGTACAGTAGAAAAGTTTGAGCTTTTATGACACGCTTTTAGCGTCTGCGATGCTCGCGGAAAACGCAGTTTACCGGCGGACAACTCAGCCGCTAAAAGTGAGGCTTCAAACTCTTATACAGGCCAGCGGGGCATTTGATTAACATGCAAAGATCGTCGATGCATAAGCTAAGCAAAGGATTAACAGTGTGAGCTCAGTCGTCATCTTCACAGAACAACCCGATCGGGACGGACACAATGCCTTACAGGCATTCCGCCGCCCATCTTAACTGTTATGTGCCCAAGGTAACCCGATGCTCAGTGTAATGAATAACACTAAATGGGAAGAGTTGTGTTCAGAAATGTACGAACTTAAAGCATCTTCTCCACAGTGGCGGACTAAAGATCTGACTACTGGGTATTTATCTCCATGGGATGGTGATTGGTTTTATCATTTCAGAGAAGGTGGCTTTGATTCGATTGAATGGGTCGAATTAAAGATTGATAGCACCGCTCAATATGAAATCGTCTTAGGTATTTTAAAGCAAATTAATCTACCAGGCTCTAAAAGTGAGAGTGGGTTCAAAATATATGGTTACGTCCCAATGAGTCAGTACGTTGAATACATATAGGTCACATAACAACCCAATAAACGCACTCACTTCGTTCGCTGGGACGCATACTCGTGGGGCGGCTACGCAATTATGCCCCACATGTATGCGACCGTTATTGGAAAGTTAGGGCTCAAATATGAATCGAGCATTTGGGAAAGTATTCAAAAACAAGAATGGCGTTGAGTACGGCGTAATCAGAAAAGCCAAGGGACCATTTCCTGAGGTTTTGTCGACTTCGGAGGTCCTAGCGGAAGACGGTTGTGGTAACTATTTTGTTCTACTAAATGAGGCTGTTTGCTTCTGGGATCACGAAACAGATGAGAACGAGGTTCTTTCTGAATCAGTAGATGATTTTGTTTCTAGGTGCTCGGCTCCAGAAGAAGTTGAACTAGAGCCTGGTCAAGTAGAGTCGGCTTGGATAGATCCCGAGTTTGCGAAGCAATTCGGCATCAAGAGCAAGCCCTAACAAGCGCATGTTTCGGACAAATTTCCGCTGCGCTACAATTTTGCCTGTGCTGCGAGCGTTAGGGTCACTTTTAGGAATTCAGCACTTCAAGTTTGATTAAATTTGCATCATATGTATTGCGTATGCATAATCCAGAAATGGAAATTCAATACGACCCATCAAAAGCAGAACTAAATATTCGAAAACATGGAGTTTCATTCGATGAAGCGACAAGTGTTTTGTTTGATCCTAAACGGACTTGGTTTCGAAGATAGTGATTCTGAATTAGAGCAAAGATGGGTTCTCTTAGGGATGAGTGAGCAAAATAGACTATTAGTTGTCGTATATACATTGCGAGAGAATGAAATTATTCGATTGATTTCAGCTCGAAAAGAGGTAAAGCAATATGAAAGATGAATATGACTTTTCCAAATCAAAGTCTGCAAGCGAAATTCCTCACTTAGCTAAACTACAAAGTGAAGGCAAAAGTAGAATTACAATTATGCTCGATAATGACATTTTAGATTTTTATCGAGATAGAGCTAAATTTGAGGGAATTGGTTATCAAACCCTAATTAATGCAACTCTTAGAGAAGCTGTCCAAGCAAAGCCTCTGGACGAAGAAGCCTTACGGCGTATTTTGCGTGAAGAGTTGAAAACTTCGTAAGTGAGAACAGACCCTAACAAATTGCTAAAGCGAATTAATTTGAACTGTCACAATTTTATGCTTTCGCAACTATTGCGCCAACTCAAATTAATTCGCTTAGCAAGGCGTTAGCTTTCTAAGGAGTAGAAATTGAGTCCAACAGTATTCAGGGAAGATGGCTATCGGTTCTTCTTTTTCTCACGAGAAGAGTCTCGTATGCATGTTCATGTTTTATCGGGTGACGGTGAAGCAAAATATTGGTTAGAGCCAGAAATAGCATTAGCGAAATCTTTCGGTTATTCTAGTAAACAACTATCTCGAATCGAACAATTGGTCATGGGGCATCAAGATGAGCTCATCAGCGCTTGGCAACGACACTTTAAAGACTGAAGTTACTAACGTATCACCGTTTGGCATATGGCTTCTCACCTCGTCGGACAAAGAGTATTTCTTGTCATTCGAAGACTATCCTTGGTTTAAATCTAAGCCAATTGAACAGATTTTTAATATTGAAGAGTTTGCGCCAGGTCATTTTCATTGGCCTGATTTGGATGTGGATCTAAGCGAACAGATACTTGATAACCCAGACAAGTATCCTTTAAAGGCGAAAGCTAACAATAGATTGAACAGAGATGCCTAGTCAATGTCATGTCGCTTGCATTCGCAACCGTCATGCCATCAACTAGCCACTCGTTAATCGAGCGTTATCTAACACGGAGAAGTTATTGGTTGAACAGCAGGAAAGTAAGGTTGGTCAAACTAAGAATGTAGCTATTATCTACGGGATGATTTCTGTAGGTTTAATTACAGCAGTAGTAACTGGTCAAACTATTAATGGCCAACAGCTGTCTTCAACAAATGATATTTGGCTACCGGTTTTTCTACTTTTCACGTCAATTGGCGTATACAGAAAAACCTGGTGGGGAAGTTGGTTTGGCTACCTGGTTTCTGTCCCCTTTTTTATTAATGTTCCAGTGGGGACTTTTTTAGGTGGCTACATGCTCTGGCATTTAACTAAATATCGGGATAGTTTCAAACATTGGATTTAGCAGCTAACAAATCAAACAATAGGGATAATATCAGCCCATGTCATGCCGATTGCATATGCAAAAGAGATTTATGCTCAAATTCATAGTTTTTAGTTCTGTACTAGTGCTTTCTATTTTTTCTGTTCAGGCCAAAAGTGACTGTGATATCTCGGGCATTTGGAATCACTCAGCTAAACCCGCAAAACTATTAATCGACCTAAACAAATCTGAGGTCACTGTTTACTCTCATGATAATAATTCGAACGCAATTGGATTAGTTGTTTTGAAAGCCTTAAAACCAACATCAAATTCTTCGTTATGGGAGGCAAAGATGTATAGTGCAGAAGAAGATTCGTTTGTTAATGTTCAGATATCCTCAAAAGGTTGCAATAAATTAATTGTTATTTTTGACGGTGAAGAGGTTTTAGAGCTTATTAGGTAAATTTAGCAGACGTCAAATCGCGTTTATAGTTACGGTCCTAAAAGCTTTGAAGGTTTTTCCATAGGAAAACTTTAAAGCCTTAATGAATTTTTTCTAATTTACCATGACCAGTCATCGGAAAATTTAAGTCGGCGCTAAATCTTGAGGTGAAGTTGC
This sequence comes from Glaciecola sp. 1036, assembly GCF_050306235.1. NCBI lineage: Bacteria > Pseudomonadati > Pseudomonadota > Gammaproteobacteria > Alteromonadales > Alteromonadaceae > Glaciecola > Glaciecola sp. 1036. The sequence goes on from NZ_JBLWFH010000008.1 coordinate 139,929, forward strand.
GGTCAGAGTGTCAGAGTTTTTAGCAAGACATGGTTTATAGGCTCATTCGTCAACTTAATCCAAATTCAATTTTTTAGTTTGTCGTGCATTGGGAATTTTTTAAAAATAAGGAAATCAGGTGAAATTTAGCACGTTATTAATTGTTGTTTTTTGTGGTTTGTTGTTTTCTACCAGTGTTTATTCTACTGAAAAACAATGTGAACAAATAGAAGCCCCCATCGTTTTCGATCAATATGGCTTACCTACCTTAGAGCTGATAATTAATGGCGAGAGTAATTTTGCTTTAATTGATCTTGGATCTAGGGCTGGAATCCATTTACCTGTTTCCACTATAAGCAGTATCTCAAATGTAAAATATACGGGTGAAACTTCAAACACTACCAATATTTCTGGTGAAGTATTTACATCGAAAGAGTTTGTTGTACCAATGATGGCTATTGGCTGTATGAAATTTGAAAATATAATAGGGTATGAGCTCAATCCTTGGGCAGCGTCTATTGGTGATAAACCCGAAGGTGAGGAAGAAAATTTACAACTAGTCATAGGTCAGGGATTTTTCGGAGATAAACAAATTGTTATTGATTATCTAAATAAGAAGCTGACTGTTAGCAATAAAAACAGTGCACTTGAGTCTACAGATAACAGTAAATTTAAGCCTTATGAGCTTAGTGATGAAGGCATTACTATCCAAATGAGCAGTTCGCTAGCTGATTATCAAATGGTGCTAGATACAGGAGCATCAAGCTCAATATTTTCACTTAATAAAGTAGATAACAACGAGCCATTAACAGAATGCAATTACGATTTGGGACCAGATGTACAGTGCAAAATATTCACTTCTGAGGTAAATATCGCTGGCTTTAGTTTTGTTCCGAACCTTTTGCTTTATCCGATAGATCCAAGGTTTACAAAAGATGGTTTATTAGGAAGCGATTTTTTTAATAAGTTTACTGTGGCGTTAGATTTTTCTAATAACAGAATTGCAATTAGCCCAAATGAATCGAGTAAATTGTAGATTGGCTAATGCCGAGCATTTAAATTAGTCAATTTGACAGTTTAAAATTGGCATATTCAGCAAAACTCAATTCCAATTTGTCGTTTAGTTTAGAAGTCACCATATTGAACAAAAGGAGCATTAGTAGTATGGACCTAGAAAAATGGGAACAAACGAGAGCAAAAGGCAAAACCCGTTTTGTAATAATGAAAGGTGTGATCGGTTGGGGTGTCACTACTGCTATTTTGTGGTCAATCATAATGGCATTTGTAGCGCCAACAGATAATCTATGGTTACGGCCATTACTTGCGCTTGTTCTTTTCCCCTTAGGCGGCATAGCCTTTGGACATTTTGCTTGGCAATCAGCCGAGAAAAAATATGCAAAAAGTAAAGCAAAGTAAGCCTTGGTTAGTGAATATACTCTCCGTAAGTATAATTGAATAATTTTTAGGAAAAATTTTTTTGGATATTAAGCTTTTAGACGTTACCAAAGTAAATTGGCTCGATATGATTGAGCTCGAAATCACCAAGCAGCAGGAAAATTATGTGGCGCTTCCAGCAGAAGCAATCGCTGCTTCTAAATTCTATGACTACTACGTAAATCGTGGGATCTATTTAGGCGATAAACCCATAGGCTTTTTGCAGTATTACCCTAATTACCGTGACGAAAAACCCAATGAAATTTTCATCGACCAACTTTTATTAGATGTTGAATATCAGGGCAAAGGATACGGGACCATAGCTACTGCTTTGGCAATCGAAGAAATAAAAGCATTAGAAGGCTTTAATGCCATTTCAATTTGCTATGTGGAAGGCCATGATATAATGAAAAAGTTTTTTGAACGTTTTGGTTTTAAGGTGGTTGATCAAGACGAGTTTGACGAAACCATAATGGAGTTACATTATGGGTAGAGGGGATTGCTAATCCCTTATCGATATTTACAAGGACAGTATCATGATAGGCCTAATTTTATTTGCCATATCTTGGATTCTACTTCGCTTACAAAAGCGGCCGATCTCAGAACTCGGATTTAATAAACCTGTTCAGAGATCTGTCGAATTTATAGGTGGCTTAATAATAGCAGCCGTCTTTGCAAGCTTTCAGTTTGTTCTTATCGCCCATTTTTCAGATTTTAACTGGCAACTGAATCCTGAGTATTCATTATCCAATTTGATACAAAGTTTGCGCTGGAATCTGAATTCAGTTTTATACGAAGAGCTGTTATTCCGTGGCTATCTGCTTTACAAAGCCATCGAATATTTAGGTGTTAGAAAAGCCTGTTTGTTGTCGGCGGTTGCCTTTGGGATATATCATTGGTTCTCCTACGGGATTTGGGGGGCTTTGGTGCCCATGGTGTATGTGTTTATTTTGACCGGGTCTTTCGGTTTGATGACCGCCTATGCATTTGCAAAGTCAAAATCGGTCATATTGCCAATTGCCCTTCATTTAGGCTGGAATTTGACTACAAATTTAATTTTTTCCAATGGTCCTATTGGCCAACAGCTTTTAGTTCCTAGCATTTCAGATCCTAAGGTTATGGAGAGTTCCGAACAAATAATAGCTAATATCATTATTCCATTGAGTTTTGTGAGCTTGGTGCTTTGGATAGTCACTAAAAAAATAGCCAGATACCGGCATTAACCAGCCAAGTGACCTATTTTAAGGATGTAAAAAGATGCCATATCGATTAAAGCATTATGCACAGCCAGTAAATGTGGATGCCAGAAGCCGAATAGATGTATTTTTATTAGAATTTTCAGTATGTTTGATTACAGGAGGCATGGCATATTGGGCTCGCGACGTAGAATTAAGGCTGTTTTTCGGTTGCTTAATTGTATCCCTAATATGTCTAGTGCTTACTTTGCACAATGTTTATGTGATAGGTAAAGCCCTACGAAACAAATATAAAGCAGATAAAGTAGCCGAACCATTGAACAACAAAACAAATAAATAAAAGAGTAATTATGCAAGTATCAGCTGTTAATAAAGATGACTACCTAAGGTTGATTGATATATGGGAAGCGTCTGTGCGAGCAACCCATGACTTTCTACCCGAACAAAATATCAATGAACTAAAGCCATTAATTCTGGAACATTATTTTGATGCGGTAGAACTAAGATGCGTTAAAGATGATGATGAAATTATCGGATTTATCGGCGTTGCCGATACAAATATTGAAATGCTTTTTGTCAGCCCAAGTGCTTTTGGAACTGGCGTTGGAAAGCTTCTACTTCAAAATGCAGTAAAAGAGTTAAAGGCTTCAAAAGTCGATGTAAATGAACAAAATCCGCAAGCCATAGGCTTTTATCAAAAAATGGGGTTTGAAAAAGTGGGGCGGTCGGCACTCGACGGACAAGGAAATCCATTTCCGTTGCTCCACATGGCGTTAGCTAGTATCGAATCAGTTTAATTTTAAACTTATGCGCTTTAAACAATAATGAAAACTTGGGTTTACAAAAATTGGCGCCATATACCAAATAAGTAAAGCGTTAGTTTAATAAAAAGGAAGCACAAAATGATCAAATGGGAAGATCTCAAGTGGTATCAAAAAGCGGGTTTTATTTGTGTCATTTGTGTTGTAGCTTGGTTTGCACCTGAAATAACGTTATTACTGCAATTCGGTGGAATTGAAGTTGTGTTTGCCTTCGCCGTTATGTATTTCTCACCCATACTTGCGCAAGTAAAACAATTTCATCAAAAGCTAAAATCATCCATAGATTTAGCTATTGTAACTTTTCAAACTAGCGCATCCGCTCGCCCTAAAGTGTTTTGCTTACAAGCCGGTTTTTGTTGCATGGCTTTTCTTCTTACCAGTTCAGTCACCTTTTCTGCTGTTTTCTTTATGCCTGGATTATTATTCAATGGCGTACTTATCTAAATTAACCGGTCTTTATAAATAATTACCCTTATTTTGATTTTCTCAGTCACATACTCAGGATGGAACTCGTCTAAATAAGTGCATGTTAATACGGAGGACAAAAATCATGCTCTATGCTATTCGAAGTATCCTAATCAATCAGCCTTATACAAAAGTATTTGGCTATTTATCTAACCCATTTAATTTACCTAACTGGACCAACGCTTTTAGTAAAGTCGAGGCTAAAACGGCGGTGTTAGCGACTGATCAAGGACAAGTTACAATTGGATTAAGAACCTTAGCCGAAAGTGATGTGGGTAATATTGATTGGGTTATGACTTTCCCCGATTCTAGTGTTGCTACTGCTTTTTCTCGTGTTATACCTTTATCCGAAGAGCGATCTCTTTATTGTTTCACCCTTACGCCGCCGCCAGCACCATTACAAGAGTTGGAGGGAATTTTGACTGAGCAAACAAGTATTCTTGAAAAAGAACTTGAAAATGTAAAAGCAATATTGGAGGCATAATTAGATGAAAAACAATAGCCCAGAGCATATAGAGGAATCAGTAGAGCAAGCATTGGAAGGCAACAGAGAATCTATGGAATCAGTGCTTCGGGCTATTCGTAAAGACATTTATTCGTTGTCAATTCGGTTCTTAATGTCACCAGCAGACGCGGAGGATGTCACACAAGAAATTTTACTAAAAATTATGCTGAGATTGGCAAAGTTTGAAGGAAAAAGTAGTTTTAAAACATGGGTATATAGAGTTACCACAAACCATTTGTTAGATCATAAAAAAGCCAATAGCCAGCATCTAATGTCACTAGATGATTTTTCTCTAGATTTGTCAATGGGATTAAATAATACGGTGGAATCTTCTTTATATGACGCTAGATTATTAGCCGAAGTAAGAGTTGGATGTACCTTAGCCTTACTAAACTGTCTTACCCCGGACAAAAGGGTAGCTTATATTTTGGGCGATATTTTGGAGCTGGAGCACACTGAAGCTGCCTATATTCTTAATGAATCTTCCGCTGCCTACCGAAAAAGGCTTTCAAGAGCTCGAGAATTGGTCGTTAATTCGATGACTCAAAATTGTGGATTAATAAACAAGCAAGCTCTTTGTCGATGTCATAAGCGAGTAGAAACCGCAAAATCTTTAGGTCGAGTCTCTGAAAATAAACTCATTTTTATGACATCCTCTGGTGATGCCTCTCGTTTTCCCCATATTTTAGAGAAGATTCGTGCCCTTGAAGGTGCTCAAAGTACAGCTGCACTATTCCGTGCTCATAACGTTCAGGTTACACAAGATACATTTAATTTTTGGCTAAAGTCTGTTATATCTCAACATCATTAGACTGGATATTGCACAGGCGATAGAAATTAAAGGAATTAAATGCCGTTTACACCTTTCCACATGGGACCTGGAATATTAATAAAAGCACTTTTGCAAGGTAGCTTTAGCTTGATGGTGTTTGGTTGGTCACAGATCGTAATGGATTTACAACCGCTGTGGGTACTTATCACCGGCCAAGGTTACCTACATGGATTTTCTCATACCTTTGTTGGTAGTACTTTGTTAGCAATTTTTTCCGCTATAACAGGTAAGTATTTAAGTGAAATTGGATTAAGGTTAATCGGTATTTCAAAGCCGAATCAGCTAATAAAAATAACTTGGACAGTCGCTTTTTTAAGCGCTTTCATCGGTGGTTATAGTCATGTTGTTCTCGATGCAATCATGCATTCAGATTTGCGGCCTTATTATCCCTTAAATCAGAACAATCAGTTACTTGAGATATTGTCAATTTCACAACTTCACAAGCTTTGTCTATACACTGGTTTGTTCGGGGCTTTGCTGTTTTTTGTCATCCAGTGGAAATACAAAAAATAAGTTCACTGTTCCTTAAACTATGCGGCTAGCACTTTCCACTCAATAATAGGGTAGGCTTAAAATCAGTGCAGAGTTTTAAAAAACTCTGCACTGAAAAAAATAGTTTAGTTTTTTCTTCTACCTATATAGAAGATGCTAAACATCATTAACCCAAACAAGCCAGATAATGCTGGGGTATTCACGTTGTTAGACGTAGGAGGATTTGCTTGTGCAGTATAGTAATAAGTGACGCTGGCAATTGCAGACATAGAAGCTGAAAGACCAAAATAATCCACTACGCCATCATCATCTGTTTCTGCGACTCTATGATTGAAATTTCCTGTCACTGAGTAATTAGTAAAACCAGGTGTTGTAAACAAGGAAGCGTAAGATGCACTATTGTTTCCTAAAGCACTGTAATTTAATGAAATATCGTTACTAACATCACATTCTTGTGAATTCGCAAATACGGACCTTTCTAAACAAGAAGTGCGTCCGTTGTTAACGGGCGAAGATGAAAAGGAGATACCAGAACCGTTATTTACTGTAAAATCAAGACTTGCAATAAATTCTGCGTAGCCTGAAACGTTTCCGTCACTGGTATCTATAAAGCCTGCATAGTGATTGCCGGTAATTTGAATGTTTTGTAGTTGTATACGAACTGAATTTAGGGTCCCTAACGAAGTATCAAAGTTTGCTAAACTGAAGTTTCTAGTTACGATTTCTCTATTATCCCTTACCCCACTGTAGTCGATGGTACTTCTCATACCAGTACCTAAATTAACATCTGTAGAGTAAGTTATTAAAGCTGAGTTTGACGCTGTTGATATTGCAAGTAAGCCAAGGGCAAAAATTGTAGTTTTAATTTTACTGAAAATTGTCATTTTATATTCCATTAATAGGGTGTAAACAAAACCCCTTCCTAATTTAATTTCTTAAACAAATTGGATAGGCAACTTGCGCTAAGCAGGAATTATTCCGATTTTTATTTAATAACATTATCAATAAGTTACCAATAAAAATGAAAATTTTAATTTGAAAATGTAAAAAAATTAGACACTAACATTCAAAATTCTTTAATACAGGTTTCATATTTTAACTTCACAATGCCCCCGCTTTATTAGGTGATAACAGCTGAACTTTTTTTACGTTAAATTTGACCTTGACCAAATAGTCCAGTATGAATATACAAGTTCGATAAAAAATACGCTTAATTGGTTTACTTATTGAACAATAAAATTAGGTGAAAAGTAAAGAAAACGTAGTAACAATGTTACTTTAACGTTAATTTTTGCTTTTTACATTCTTGCTGACAAATAGGTCATAAAAGTGTAATAATTGGTTTGGTACAATCACGGCGTTTTTACATGTACCTATTCGTTTTGAAACAGCAGAAGACTGTTAAAAAACGGTTAGTTAGACAGAAAAAGAATACCCATACTTAGGAAACACATAATGTTTAAGAAAAACAAACTCAATCGCATTGCGATTGCAGTTGCTATGACCGTTGGTCTATCAACAGCAGCTGTAGCGCAAACTACTACTTCTACTATTAGAGGTAACGTTGCAAGCGAAGCTGGTACTACAGTCCCTAACGCGACAGTAACTATCACGCACGTTCCTTCTGGCACAGTGTCAACAGCCACTACAAACGACAGCGGTGTATTTTCTGCACGTGGTTTACGTGTTGGTGGTCCATACACAGTTACTATTTCCGGTAGCGGCTTTGCTCCGATCAAAGTAGACAATGTTTATTTATCACTTGACCAAACAATGTCTCTTCCTGTTACTGTTGAAATGAGAAGCACTACTGAAGTAATCACAGTAACTGGTTCTACAATTGCTGGCGGTGGGTTCTTAAATGAAGGGATAGGCACTAGTTTAGGCCTAGAAGCTATCGGTGAAGTTGCGTCTATCGACCGTGACATCACTGACGTTGCAGAATTAAGCCCGTTTGCTTCTGTTAACCCGCAAAGTGGCGGCGCTAAAGAATTAAGCATTGCTGGTGCTAACAACAGATTTAACTCATTGACTGTTGATGGTGTAGGCATGGGCGACCGTTTTGGTCTTAACGCAAACGGCTATCCAACTCAACGTTCTCCAATTTCTCTTGATGCTATTGAATCATTATCAATTCAGGTAGCACCTTTTGACGTTGAGTACAACGGATTTACTGGTGGTACAGTAAACGCAGTAACTAAATCAGGTACTAATGAATTCCACGGTTCACTATCTTATTACACTACTAGCGATTCTATGATCGGTGATAAGAGCAGAGACGAAGAATTCGACTTCATTTTTGAAGAAGATACTTTCGTTGCAACCCTTGGTGGTCCAATCATCAAAGACAAATTATTCTTCTTCGTTGCATATGATAAGTATGAAGAAGTTGCGCCTTTACAAAATGGTCCAGTAGGGTCAGGTGCATTGAATATTGAACCTAACATCACTATGGATGACGTTGCGGCTGTTGGTCAAATCGTTTCTGATGTTTGGGGCTTCGATATCGGTGATTTCACTAAAGGCGATGCTGAAGATGAAAAAATTCTTGCTAATATCGACTGGAACATCAATGACGATCACCGCGCTAAGTTTACTTACATCTTAACTGACGGTAATTCAATTGCTGAGCAAAACGGAAACAACTTCCTTCCATTTGGAAATGTACTAGGAGCTTCTTCGGCGTGGTATAACCGTTCTGAAAGAGTAGAAAGCTACATTGCGCACGTTTTCTCTGACTGGACTGCTAATTTCTCAACTCAATTTAAGATTGCTTCTACTGATCAAAAAACCGGTCAGAATTCAATCAACGGCGCTGAATTCCCTAACTTCGCAGTATTCCTTCGTGAAGTAGATGGTGAAGATAACTTCCTGTCAATTGGTCCAGACCGTTTCCGTCATGGTAACGAACTTGATCAAAAATTCATGCAGTATAAGTTCCTTGCTTCTTACACCATGGGCGACCATATTTTCAAAGCTGGTTATGAAAGAGAAGAAGTTGACGTAGATAACTTGTTCGCGCAGAACTCTGAAGGTTCATATTTGTTTGATAGCCTAGAAGACTTACGCAATGCTACAGCTTCTGGCTTGCTTTATAACAACGCTACAACAAACGACGAAAATGACCTTCGTGCAATTTGGGGTTACACCTCTAACTCACTATATTTACAAGATTCTTGGGATGTTGATGGTTACCTAACAGTTGATGCTGGTATTCGTTACGACTGGTATGAGTCTGAAGGTTCTATCCGTAGAAACCAAAACTTTGTTGACCGTTATGGCTACTCAAATACTACTGACATAGATGGCTTAGATGTAATTTTGCCAAGATTGTCATTTAAGTGGTTAGCTAGCGACACAGTGACTATTCGCGGTGGTGTTGGTCGATTCTCTGGCGGTTCTCCAGGCGTATGGATTTCAAACAGCTATTCTAATGACGGTGTAATTGCCGATGCGTCTAATTTAGACGGTCCTATTGCTGTTCCAACTACGCCAGATCCAGCTACAGGTCAGTACATTCCTCAGGAAGCATTGGATGCACTAGCAAACGAAGCGCCAGACGGTGACGTGAACGCGCTTAGCCCAGACTTTGAAATTCCAACCACTTGGAAGTATAACTTAGGCCTAGCATACTATGCTGACGAATTGCCATTAATTGGCGAAGGCTGGACATTCTCTGTTGATTACTTATACAACAAACTTGAAAATGCTACTTACTGGTATGATCAACGTTGTGAAACTGCTCTTGCGTTTTCACCAGATGGTCGTGGTGTGTATGACTGTGGAAGCGACCTTGATGGCGACGGAAGTAGAGATCCTGAAGCCTTGGTAGTTGGTTCTGTAGACCTAGGCAGCAGCAACTTAGTAGCAGTATCGGCATCAAACGATTGGGATACTGATTATGGCTACTTTGACTTCTTCGTGAGCTATACGCACTCTGACGTTGATGATATTGGTTACGGTACTTCATCTACTGCAACTTCAAACTACTCAGACTTCGCAGCATATGACCGTCAAAGACCAACTGAAGGTACTTCAAGCTTCCAAACTGAGCATATGTTAAAAATGCGCTTCAATTGGAGCAAAGAGTTAATTGAAGGTTATGAAACTAAAGTTTCTATCTTTGCAACTCGTCGTACTGGTCAGCCTTACAGCTACACCTTTAACGAAAACAACAACTGTGTACTAGATATCGGTGGTGGACGTTGTGCTCGTGAAAGCCGTAACGATGATGCTGGTCACTTATTGTACGTACCAACAGGTATTGATGATCCATTATTCGCAGCGTCTTCATTTGACGGTGATTTAGCAGCACAGCAAGCATTCTTTGACTATATCAATAGTTCAGAACTTGCTAAATATGCTGGTGGCATCGCACCTCGTAATGGCGATAACTCTTCTTGGTCAACAATTGTTGATTTAAGAATTCAACAAGAGTTACCAGCATTTACTGACGATCATAAACTTACCTTGTTCTTCGATATCGAAAACTTAGGTAACTTGTTAAATGATGATTGGGGTCGTGTTGAGCGTACTCGTTACGAATATGAGCGCGCTGTAGTAGCTGCTCAAATCGTAGACGGTCAATATGAGTACTTCGATTTAAGAAATCCAGATAGCATTTCTAACAATGAAATTCTCTCTCAATCAGTATGGCAACTACAACTAGGTGTTAAATACCAGTTCTAATTTGTTAGAAAACTGATGATATTTAATATCAGAGGCTAATAGTTAGCTAATATTCAAAACCCTCCTTATGGAGGGTTTTTTTATATATAAAATATATTTTTCACTTGTAAATTCTTTGTTAAACATCTATTTTAAAAGCGCTTACTTTCATTAGAATTTTATTGAATTAGTGAGCAATAAACGCATGGGGTTTTTATTTGGGACCTCATTCCCTGTTAATTTGAGACGAATTCTTATAGCGAATCGATTGATGACAGCTAATCAACCAAGTGAAAAATTGCAATCTGGACTCTATGAAAAGTCAGTTGTGACAGAAAAAAGTTACACTGCACCAGCCTTGGAAAAAGGATTGGACATCATTGAACTGCTTGCAACGCTTAGCGAAGGTTTAAAGCTAAAAGAAATAGCTGCTCAGTTAAATAAGTCTGTGTCTGAGATTTTTAGAATGGTTTGTGTGCTAGAAAAACGACAGTACATACACCTTGATAGCGAAACAGAAAAATACCACATTTCAATTAAACTGTTTGAAGTGGCTTTTGGGCAATACCCAGTAAAAACCTTATCTGAAGTCGCTACTAAAGAGTTATCTTACTTAACCAAAGAGATAAAGCAGTCTGCTTATTTATCTGTGCTTAATAATGAAAGTACTATCGTTACTGCTTATCAAGAAAGCCCAACAGAAAACCATTTTAAAGTGGGGTTAGGAAGTTCTGCTCCTATTTTAGATAGTTGTGCTGGGCATGTTTTTGTTGCCTACATGGACGATAGTGATTATGTCAAGATTCAACAGCAATTTGGCATAACATTCGAACCTACACGACTCGAAAATCTGAAGCGCGTTATCCTTAATCAAGGTTATGAACGAATGCTGAGCAAAAAGATTCAAGGCATTGAAGAGATAGGCTTTCCAGTATTTGATCGAATGAATAGAATAGTTGCATGTTTGGTTGTGCCATTCTTACATTATCTAGACAATTCCAATGTGGTTGACATTAACACTGCTATTCAAGAAGCAGGGTTAAGCGCTCAAAGAATGACAATTGCATTATCGACTAGTTAATTACTAACTCCCTTCTTAAGTCCAAATCTATAAAACACTGCCAGTCTCAAAAGCCAAACCTCGACCAATTGGTTATATTAAATATAAAAAACAATTTGATATACAAAATAAATCCGTATAGTATTTACACATTCATTTTACAAATGGTTTACAAGTTGCGTGTCTGAAAACGAATACATTCATAGACAAATATGCATTTTTAAAGGGCTGCCCAAGTACTCAGCTCCTTTTTTGCTGTTTTTTTGTTGGAGTTTTTCGTCATTCGCAAATGCTTCGTCAACTCAAACAATATGGTTTGACCAACCAGGTAGTGATTGGGAAAGTGAGACCTTACCCATAGGTAATGGCTATATGGGCGCCAGTATTTTAGGCGGGGTCGCTGAAGATAAAATAAATGTAGCTGAAAAATCACTATGGACAGGTGGTCCCAGAGGTAAAGAGGCTTTTACTCGCGGTTGGCCTGACAAGCCTGAACAATATCAAGCAAAAGTAAAGCAGATGCAGGATTTACTGTTTCAACAAAAATCAGTAACTCCAGAAGTCATGGCTGACGCCCTAGGGCACGAAATGACAGGTTACGGTAGCTACCAAGCGTTTGCTGATATTGTACTAATGACTCCTCATCAGGAGATTAATGTAACCGATTACAGTCGCGTTTTAGATATGGATTCGGCCACTGTTACCGTCACCTATCAAAACCAAGGTATTGAGTTTCAACGAGAATATTTTGTCAGTTATCCAGATAATGCCCTTGTTGTAAGAATATCTGCAGATAAAGCCAATCAGGTTAATGCAACCTTTAGTTTGCGACTTCCTGAGAACAGACAAAAAGACATTCGCTACCACGACAAAGGAATGTCTCTAACTGGTCACTTAGATGACAACCAATTGGCCTTTGCTGCCGAAGCCTATATTCAAACGGAAAATGGTATTAGTGAAGTTACTGACAAGGGTTTTGTTGTCAGCAATGCTGATGCAGTTACTCTTTATTTTGTTGCAGCAACCCAATATGAAAATGTTTTTCCGGACTATCTAGGGCAAGATCCAGTAGAAAAGGTAAAAGCTCGAATCGCTAACTTGCAACAAACGAGTTATGCAAAAGTCAAACAGACTCACCTAGAAGATTATCAAAAGCTGTTTAAACGCGTTGATTTAGATCTCGGTGGTGAAAGCGGTGATTTGCCAACGGACCAACAACTGGCTTTGTATAACCAAAATAAGTTACCAGCAGCACAAATGCGGGCGCTTGAAGAAGTTTTTTATCAATACGGTCGTTACTTGTTAATTGCATCCTCCCGTGCTGGAAGCTTACCTGCAAATTTGCAAGGTGTTTGGAATAATTATGAATACGCACCTTGGAGTGCGGACTACCATTTCAACATTAATCTGCAGATGAACTATTGGCTGGCTGACATGACCAATCTGTCAGAAACCAATATGCCGTTGTTTGATTATATAGATGCCTTGATTCCTGCTGGAGAAATTGCAGCTAAGAAATTACTTGGCGCAAATGGCTGGACCGCCTTTTTGAATTCAAATATTTGGGGCTTTAGTGGCACCATAGCCTGGCCCACAGCATTTTGGCAACCGGAAGCCGGTGCTTGGCTAGCACAGCATTATTACCAGCATTACCTGTTTACACTCGATAAAGAATTTTTGCAGCAAAGAGCTTGGCCAGTGTTAAAAGGTGCGAGTGAATTTTGGTTGGATGTTTTAGTTACTGACCCAAATACAAACACCTTAGTCGTCTCACCTTCTTTTTCTCCTGAGCACGGAGATTTCACCATAGCAGCGGCTATGTCCCAACAATTGGTGACTGAGCTACTCACGAGCACCTTACAGGTGGCTGAATTGTTAAATGAAAAACAATGGGTTGAGCGCATTCAAGCTGCATTACCAAAGTTGGAAACGGGTTTAAACATTGGAAGCTGGGGGCAATTACAAGAATGGCGAGAAGATGTTGATGATAAGTCATCAAGGCATCGTCATGTTTCACAGCTTTATGCTTTGCATCCTGGGAACCAAATATCACCAAGCAAAACACCTGCATTAGCAGAAGCGGCTAAAACCACCCTCAATGCTCGTGGTGATGGTGGAACGGGCTGGAGCAAAGCGTGGAAAATTAATTTCTGGGCACGATTATTAGATGGCAATCGAGCGCACAAATTACTTAAAGAGCAATTTAGTCATAGCACCTTGAAAAATTTATGGGATAACCATCCACCGTTTCAAATAGACGGAAATTTTGGCGCTGTGTCAGGTATGACAGAAATGTTATTACAAAGTCACCAGGGAAGCCTTTCGCTTTTGCCTGCTTTGCCAGAGGCATGGGAGAAAGGTTCAGTAAATGGATTGCGAGCAAGAGGCAATTTTGATGTTTCTTTATCATGGAATGATCATTCGCTAGTAGAAGCTAGCATTAAATCGGGTGTTGACAATGTTGTGTCGGTTTCAAACACGGCCTTTAACACACCTATTAAAGTGTTATCTAAAGGGAAACCAGTACCCTTTAGTAAAATTGGCGAGTTTGAAATTCGCTTTAATTCAATGGCCGGGCAGGTGTATCAAATACTTGTTGGTCAATGAGAGCATTCACAATCTTGTGACATTCATTTTGCTATGAATGCCATATGTAAGTTAGATGGAAAAGGTAAAACTAAATATGCAAAGCACACAACAACACAAAAATGGCGCACTATTTAAGCGCACAAAAACATCTCTGAGCATTTTAGCTGCTTTGGGAATTATGCTACCAAATTTAGCCCTTGCTCAGGAGCAGGAAGCTGAACCGGAAAATACTGAAGATACTGAAGTCATTGAAGTTAAGGGGCTACGCTCGAGTATTATCTCCGCACAGATGGTTAAAATGAACTCTAACAAGATCATGGACGGAATCAGTGCTGATGATATTGGTGCCTTACCTGACCGAAGTGTTACAGAGACGCTACAACGGGTTGCTGGTGTTGCCATCGACAGATATATGTCCCAAGGCGATCCAGAACATTTTTCTGTAGAAGGTAATGGTGTAATCGTTCGCGGTCTTACTCAAGTGCGAAGTGAGCTTAACGGTCGTAGTACATTCAGTGCCAATGGCGGTCGAACTTTAAGTTTCGGTGATGTTCCACCTGAACTTTTAGCCGCGGTAAATGTTTATAAAAGTCCGACTGCTGACCAAATCGAAGGTGGGTTAGCAGGTACTATTGATTTAGAAACGCGTTTGCCATTCCACGCCAGTGAGCGTGAGTTTGCTTTCAATATTTCAGCAAACTACGGTGACAAAGTAAAAGATACAACGCCTGCGTATTCGTTCTTATATAGCGATACCTGGGATACTGATATCGGTAAAATTGGTTTCTTAGCAGATATTGCCTATTCAGAACTATCTACCCGCAATGATTCAATGTATGTTCGTCCGTTTTTTGCTAGAGACGACATTGCTGGGCAAGAAGGCAATACGGTTTATATTCCTCGTGGCGCTGACTGGCGTTCAATGAACTTTAACCGTGAGCGTACTGGGCAATATGCCGCAGTTCAATGGGAACCTGCAGAAAATCACGAATTGACACTTACTTATTTCAACAGCCGTTATGAAATGATGTGGGATGAAGATGCGATTTTCGTCAGTAATGACATCACTGCGTTACAAGCGACAGAAGATAGCACCTATGATGCCAATGGTGCCATGTTAACCGGTCGAGTTACCCAGGATTCTGGTATTGTGATGGGTTCTGATATTCGTGTTTCAAGAGAAGATTCTGAAACTAACGATATCGCCTTAGAATATGAATACACAGGTGAAGCTTTCAATTTCAGTATTCAAGCGCAACGAGTTAAAGCAACGACTGAAAAGCTGGATTCTACAGTAGCAGTTGCAGTGCGTGTTCCTTATATCGACATTGACTTGTCTGGTTCATTACCTGCGATTACTTCTGACGCAGCTGTGCTAGGCGATGTTGATAGCTATCGTTGGGACTTCTTGATGGACAATCAAGTAGATAACGAAGCTGAAATGACTTCTTTGCAAGTTGATTTTGATTACTTCCTAGATAATGACGTTTTCCACACTGTGCATTTCGGTGCACGATTCAGTGATTCTAACTCTGATAACTTTGACAGTGGATACAACTGGGGTGCAATTGGTAACTGGTTGATTGATGCTGGTGCTGTGGTAAGCGGTGCAAACCCTTCTGCTTCAGACGTGAATATCAACGAGTTCAACGATTTCTTCTCTGGTGATGTACCTCGACCTGCGAATATCTACGCGCCTTTACGTTATTACGCAGAAGGCTTCCCAGAAAGTTATGACGAAGTTAAGAGCCGAATTGAATACGTTGATTGGGCTGAAGGTGCGGCATGGCAACCTCGTGATTTAACTGATGACCAATGGTACAACAATCAAGAAGAGAAAACCCAGTCTGCATACGTGATGTTTGACTACTCCTTCAATGATTTAAAATATCCGGTTAGCGGTAACGTAGGTGTACGTTATGTAAAAACTGAAAATACTGCGATTGGTTCAGTTATTTTCCCAGCGAACTTATTGTTTGGTGACGGTGGATTTTTCCCATTCGAAGCTGAACATAGCTACTCGAACGTGTTACCAAGCATGAACATGAAAATCGAGTTAACGGATGATTTATTACTTCGTTTAGCAGCGGCTAAAGCTATGGCTCGTCCAGATTATAGTCGTTTACAATCTAGACTTGAGTTTAGTGCAGACATTAGAGAAGACCGTCGTGATGCCTTGTTAGATGACCAAGGAAATCCTTTACCAGGAGTTACAATTACTGCGGCTGACTTTAATCTAGGTGCAAGTGCGAATACTAACCCTTATCTAGACCCAATCGAATCTACACAGTTGGATTTATCTCTAGAATGGTACTACGCTCCAGGCAGCTCTGCTTACATTGCTTTGTTTAACAAAGACATCAAGGGCTATGAAGTGGAAGAGTTTGTAACTGAAACTTATGACGCCCCAGGACCTGACGGAACTCGTCCGCTGGACTTTAATTTCCAACGTCCAGTAAGTACTGGTGAAGCAGATATTCGCGGTTTTGAACTTAGTGTAAACCACTTCTTTACTGATTTGCCTGCGCCATTCGATGGTTTTGGTATCCAAGCTAACTATACTTACATTGACAGTAAAACTGATGTTAAGCCTGAAGGTGACCCAGTAGATACTGATGGAAGTAGCTATGGTGTTCAACCGTACCGAGGTCTTTCGAAAAATGCCTATAACTTAGTTGGTATTTATCAGAAAAATGATTGGACTGTACGTCTAGCTTATAACTGGAGAAGTGAGTTCTTAACCTCTATCGGTGCTAATGGCTTTAACGGTACAACGCCAATTTCACCTGAAGGTTATGTTCGTCCAAGTGGCGTAGGTACTGATAATTTCTGGCGCTTACCTGTATTGAATGATGCAGCAGGTTATCTAGATGGTTCAGTGTCTTACCAAGTGAATGAAAACTTCACTGTCATTTTGGAAGCTAACAACCTAAGTAATACTATTACTAAGAACATAATGCGACAAAATGGTGCGGGCGATCATAATTCTGCCTATCACCAAAATGATACGCGATTTGCGTTATCGTTACGTGGCAAGTTCTAAGTCATAACAAGAGTAAATTGCTAGAAATTAAAGGCACCGTTAACTCGGTGCCTTTTGATTGACAGCAAGATGGAGGTAGTTTGCAAGCGCAACCCATAAAAGAAATATTAGTAGTAGGCGGTGGAACTGCAGGTTGGATGACAGCCGCTGCATTAGCTAACCGACTTCCTAGTCATTTCTGTAAAGTGACATTGGTCGAATCAGAGGCCATTGGTACTGTGGGTGTGGGCGAGTCAACGATTCCGCACATAAGGCAATTCAATGAAACCTTAGGCATTGATGAAGCCACCTTTATGAAAGAGACCAGTGCCACTGTTAAATTGGGCATTAGGTTTGATAATTGGGGTAATATTAACCAGCAGTATTTTCATCCATTTGGAGAATACGGCGAAATAACTAAGGGAATAGACTTTCATCAATATTGGCTTAAAGAAAGGGCCGCTGGCAGTGATATGTCGATCAATGCATATTCAATTGCTGCGTCTTCAGGTTTAGCCAATAAGTTTCCCTTATCTACTCATCAAAAAACTACCAAATTTTCTGATTACAACTATTCCTATCATATTGATGCTGGCAAGTACGCTTTATTTCTTAGAAAGTATGCTGAAAATAAAGGCGTAAAACGCGTTGAAGGCAAAGTAGTAAAAGTAGATAAGCATGAAAACGGATTTTTAAAATCAGTTACCTTAGAAGATGGCACCCATCTTCAGGCCGACTTTTTTGTAGATTGCAGTGGCTTTAGGGGCTTACTCATTGATCAACAAATGCAAAGTCAATTTATCCATTGGAATAAATGGTTGCTGACTAATAGCGCTGTGGCTGTACCCAGTGAACGAAATGATCAGTTAAATCCTTACACTATTGCATCGGCGCAATCGGCTGGTTGGCGTTGGCAGATCCCGCTGCAACATAGAATGGGTAACGGATACGCTTATAGCAATGCGCACATAGATGACCAAACCGCTATTGATACCTTAATGCAAGCATTACCGGGCAAGGCCTTAGCGGAGCCGCGTATCATTCGATATCAGCCGGGAAGACGAGAGGCCAGTTGGGTCAAAAACTGTTTGGCGGTAGGCTTATCTTCTGGGTTTTTAGAGCCGCTAGAATCAACGAGTATCTATTTAATTCAATTGGGTATTACCAAATTTTTAGAATTGTTGCCGAGTAGAGATTGTCCTCAGGCAAACATAAACGAATATAACAAACTAATTGCGCGTTCTTATGAAGTTATTCGCAATTTTATCATCTTACATTTTCATGTTACCCAGCGCGACGACACCGAGTTTTGGCGTTATTGCAGGCATATGGCAATTCCAGACGAATTGCAAAATCGACTCGAATTATTTGCTGAATCTGGTCGAATCGATATTTCACAGTTCGGCGTTTGGCCAGCCGTGTGCATTGGCCAAAATCTTATTCCTAAATATTATGATTCTCGCTTGGATACTTTTGGCGACGAATATATTCAGCAGTATTTACAACAAACTCGGAAAAAAATATCCGAGGCTGTTGCTCAAATGCCAAGTGCAGACGAGTTTATTGCCTTTAAGTTGAGCCAAGCGAAATCGGGGGATATGTCATGTTAACCCATGCTCCGATCAAGCAGGTTGTTATACTTGGTGGTGGCGCTGTAGGCTGGTCTGCTGCTGTTGGATTAGCCAGAGGATTACAGGGGCAAGATTGCCAAATATCAGTCGTAGACTTGCCAATCCAAGAGCCTGAGCTGATCGCAGCTGGCCCGCAAATTTTTGACTACCATAAAATTTTAGGTATTCAAGAAAGGCAGTTATTACAGTCTGGCCATGCAAAATTATCTTTGGCACAAGCTTTTTCAGGTTTTAATAAATCCTCAGATTTGATTTTCAATAGCTTTGATACTTCTCGTCCTGAATTTTGTAGTATTGAATTTCACCATCTTATGAACTGGTTCAATCTTACTGATTTTGCCGACTATTCAATACCGTCCTGTGCCTGTAAACAGCAAAAATTAGCGCTGCCTAAAGTGGGTAACGACCCGGTTCAATCGAGTTTTACTTGTGGAATGCACTTAAACACCCAAGTGTACCGCAAATTTATGCAGGGTGCGGCAAACCAGTTAGGCGTTAAATCTTACTCATCATTAATTGACAATATCGAGCAAGCTGAAAATGGCTTTGTGACCAAAATTACCTTGCAAGATGGCACTAGCTTAGCGCCAGATTTGGTGATAGATAACAGTGGTTACAACTCGTTGGTAATGCGACGTACTTTCAATTTAAATTATCAAAGCCACCCGTTGAGCTCTAGTATCAATCGCCGAATTGAATGCTTAGCCTCAACCAATTCGCCAGCCTTGCCTTATAGCACTCATTCCGTATTGCCATGTGGATGGAAAGAAAGCATTCAAATGGCCAACATACATTCAACCAGTGTTAATTTTAATCAGAATCAGTTTAGTGATCAGCAGGTAATTGAAGCGATTGGCCTTAATTTTGATGTTGCAGATAAACCGGTGGTATCAAATATTCACATTGGCCATTTGACACATTTTTTCTATCACAATTGTGTCGCTATTGGTGAAGCTGCTGGTTATGTTGCAAGCCCATCCATGACTAATTTGGTGATGTCACAAAGAGCTATTACCAAATTATTAGACTTGTTTCCAAATAAAGCTTGTTTGGTAGCAAATACAAATGAATACAACAGGCGTGTTAAAGCAGACTACTCAGAAGCGTTCGACTATTTAGCCTTTCATTATCAATGGGCAAAGAAACAACATCCTAAACTTGAGTGTGTGCAAGAAATACCTACGCCATCAGAAAAGCTACAACAACGCATTGGACTATTTGAGAGTACGGGGCGGGTAGCCTACGAATTAAACCCAATGATTACTCGGCAGTCTTGGTTGAATGTTTTACAAGCTTTCTGCGCTGAAAAATCTGGAATAGATCCCTTAGTAGGGGCCTTAGATAAAGAAAATGCCAAAGGATTTTTAAACAAATTAAAGCAAGCTGTGCAGCAGCACGTTCACAGCTTTAATGCTTATCGGTAATCAAGCATGCACAACACAAATTTTAATTTTAATGAGATACAAAATAGTTTTTACGGAGATGTATATGAAATTTAACGCTAAATTGCTAAGTTCTGCCGCTGCGGCTGTAGCGCTAGCAATGGCTGTTCAAGGCTGCCAACCCAAAAGCGATGCACCAAATTCAGGTGAACAGGCAACTAAAAATTATCAACAAACGGCTAACGGTGTAATCGTAACCCCTAGTGAAGGGCAAGCAAAAACCGTAAGAGTGCAAGTTTACGACAACAACATTTTCCGTGTAACAGCTTTACCTCATCAAAACTTAGAAAGTGTTGCAGACAGTATTCAAGTAGTGGCTAAGCCTTCTGGAACCTTTGAAGTAAGCGAACAAGGTTCAAGTATTAAAGTGGCTACCGAGGAAGGATATGCCTTAGTTAACCTTGCCAGCGGTGCAGTTACCGTGTTCGATGATCAAGGGAAAGAATTACTGTCCAGTGTCAACAGCGGTGAATTTGGGCCTGTAACCATGGACCCAATTACGCCTGACGAAGATAGCTATTCTATGCGTCAGCAGTGGAACAAAAATACTGATGAAGGATTTTTTGGTTTAGGTCAGCATCAAAACGGCCAAGTTAACTATGCTGGTGAAAATTTAGAAATGGCTACTCATAACCTCGAGATTACTATTCCTATGGTAGTGTCTACTCGTCACTACGGCGTGCTTTGGGACAATGCATCCATTACGCATTTTGGTGATCCTAGAGGCAATATGCCAATGGATGAAAACCTATCTTTATTCGATGAGCAAGGAAATCCTGGAGGATTAACAGCCAAATATTATGATGGCGAAGAGCTTTTATTCACTCGCGTTGAATCTGATCCTAATTATCAGTTTTTATCTCACAACAGTGTAAGAGAATTTCCTTTTCCTGAGGAGATTGGTGATGTTGCAAATCCGCAGGTTGAATGGACAGGTAGCATAATGTCAGACACTGGCGGTGAACATTTTTTCAAACTCTATTCTAGTAGCTATGCAACCGTAGAATTTGCAGGAGAAGAAGTGTTAAATCGCTGGAGAATGAATTGGAATCCTTGGTACCACGATTTTACCTATGAAATGAAAGCTGGCGAGAAAGTCCCAGTGAAATTTACATGGGATTCAAATGGCGGTTATTTCAGAATGAAGCACACGCCACCGCAAGCTCAAGAAGACCAGTATTCTTTATCATTTGCATCTGAAACCGGCAAAGCCATAGATTACTACGTGGTAGTGGGTGATGATTATGATGATGTTATCGCAGGTTATCGCGAGCTAACGGGTGACTCTGTGATGTTGCCTAAATGGGCGTACGGATTTTGGCAAAGCCGTGAGCGCTACACCAATCAAGATCAGTTAGTCGATGTCGTTAAAGAATACCGCAAGCGTGAAATCCCCTTAGATAACATAGTACTTGATTGGTCGTATTGGCCACAAGACGCTTGGGGAAGCCATAAATTCGATAAAGAGCATTTCCCAGATCCTAAAAAAATGGTGGATGAAGTTCATGCGCTAAATGCCAATATTATGATTTCTGTTTGGCCTAAGTTTTACCCTACTACTGATAACTATAAAGAATTGGCAGCTAAGGGTTACATGCTAACCAAAAATGTTGACCAAGAAGGAAATCTAGACTGGATTGGTCAAGGCTACAAAAATGGTTTCTACGACCCCTACCCAGAAGAATCTCAACAAATATTTTGGCGCCAATTACGCGACAACATCAATGTACACGGATTCGATGCTTGGTGGTTAGATGCTTCAGAGCCGGACATTCATTCAAACTTGTCGTATCAAAAACGAAAAGAAGTCATGAGTCCATTATCTGTAGGTAACGGTGCTGAATATTTCAATTCTTATGCTGTGCCTAACGCCGAGGGTGTTTATAAAGGTGAGCGAGTAACAGACCCAGACAAACGCGCTTTTATTTTAACTCGTAGTGGTTTTGGTGGAATTCAAAGAGCCGGAACAGCCATATGGAGTGGTGATACAGTGCCGCGCTGGTCCAATTTACGCGAGCAAATTGCTGCTGGTTTAGGTGCTAGTTTGGCGGGTATGCCTAACTGGACGATGGACATAGGCGGATTCACACCAGAAGACAAATATCGCAACGTGGATGGAAAATTCGTAGGTCACTTCTCAGGTTTACGCGAAGAAGATATTCAACCTTGGCAAGAATTGAATGTACGCTGGTTCCAATTCGGCGCTTTCGTACCCTTGTTCCGCTCACATGGACAAAACCCTTATCGTGAGATTTTCAATATTGCGGATGAAGGTTCAGATATTTATAACTCAATGGTTTATTACACTAAATTGAGATACAGATTAATGCCATATATCTATAGTGAAGCTGGCAAAATGTACCATCAAGATGGCACTTTAATGCGTGGTTTAGTAATGGATTTCCCAGAAGATAAAACCGCCATTAACTTAA
Source organism: Glaciecola sp. 1036 (assembly GCF_050306235.1). Lineage (NCBI taxonomy): Bacteria > Pseudomonadati > Pseudomonadota > Gammaproteobacteria > Alteromonadales > Alteromonadaceae > Glaciecola > Glaciecola sp. 1036. Next base: position 162,497 of record NZ_JBLWFH010000008.1, read on the forward strand.
ATGATCAGTATATGTTTGGTCCTGCATTGTTAGTGAATCCGGTTCATCAAGAAGGTGCCACTTGCCGGGAAGTTTATCTGCCTCAAGGAACGACCTGGTTTGATTTTTACACTGGTAAGTCTTATCAAGGTGGTCAAACAATTGAAGCCAGTGCACCGCTAACTCGTATGCCGTTGTTTGTTAAAGCCGGTTCTATCATTCCCACTGGACCAGCAATTCAAACGGTTTATGAAAAGCCTGATGCGCCAATTCTCCTAACAATTTATGCAGGAGAAGATGGTGAGTACGCACTTTATGAAGACGATGGTAAATCATACGATTATGAAAAAGGTGAATTTAGCTTTGTGCAAATTAATTATGACGACAATGCTAAAACCGTCTCTTTCAGCCAACGTGAAGGCGGATTCCCAGAACTTGTGACTGAACGTGTGTTTAACATTCGTTTGATTACTGGAGAACAAGCCGACGCCGCTAATTTTGATGTACAAACTGAAGCACAAGTGACTTATACAGGTGAACCAGTTAGCGTTCAGCTTTAAGTGCTTAATTTACAGAAAAGTGTTGGCTTGCCAGCACTTTTCGTTGTGGATAGAAATTTTGAAAAATGGGATTTAACACCACCATGGCAATGCAACATAAAACCTTTTTAGTGCGCGCGTGCGCGACGGCTTTGGCTACTTTATTAGTGGTAGGCTGTGCTTCAGAAAAAACATCTTCCACTGCACCTACAGTAGATGTGCAAGAAAAAGTAGAATGGCCTAATTTAACCAGTCCTATCGTCTACGCAGAAGAAGACAAAGCCTTTGTCGAAGACTTGTTAGGAAAAATGACGACAGAACAAAAAGTCGGACAGGTTCTACAGGCAGAAATACAGTCAATAACACCTGAACAAGCGCGTGAGTTTCATATAGGTTCAATATTAAATGGTGGTGGTTCTGTACCTAATAGAAATCCAGAAGCGACTGCCAAAGATTGGGCGGCATACGCGCAAACTTTCTACCAAGCGTCTGTGAATGCGGATGAAAAACATGCTGGAATTCCAATTATTTGGGGCACAGATGCTGTGCACGGACATGGTAACTTGGAAGGGGCGACAATTTTCCCACACAACATTGGATTAGGTGCTGCCAATAATGCTGAATTGGTTGAGAAAATTGGCCAAGCCACAGCATTAGAAGTGCGCGCAAGTGGTATTGAATGGATCTTTGCACCAACAGTAGCAGTCGCTCGAAATGATCGCTGGGGGCGTACCTATGAATCTTATTCTGAAAACCCAGAACTCGTTGCCAAACTTGGTGCTGCCTTAGTTACAGGTATGCAAGGCGAAGTTGGTACCGATGAATTTCTTGGTGAAGATCGTGTGCTAGCAACGGTAAAACACTTTATTGGAGACGGCGGTACTTTTGGTGGTGATGACCAAGGCGACGTCAGATTAAATGAGTCTGAACTTATTCGTATTCATGCACCTGGCTATTTTTCAACCTTGGATGCAGGCGCCCTCTCCTTGATGGCCAGTTTTAACTCCATTAACGGCGAAAAGATGCATGGTAATCAGTATTTGCTAACCGATATTCTGCGCGAAAAACTCGACTTTAAAGGATTAGTGGTAGGGGATTGGAACGGTCATGGGCAAGTACCTAACTGTACCAACGATAGTTGCCCGCAGTCTTTCAATGCCGGTCTTGATCTCTTTATGGTAGTGAATGATTGGGAAAGCATGTATCACAAAATGCTGGAGCAATTAGCTGCTGGCGAAATTACTATGGCACGTTTAGATGAGGCGGTGCGTAGAATTTTGTTGGTGAAAAAAGCATTAGGGCTATTTGACGGTAAAGGCCCTTTAGATCGTCAAGTGGGCGGAGATAATACCGTTATAGGTTCTGACCAGCATCGCGAAATTGCTCGCCAAGCTGTGCGCGAATCACTGGTTTTACTCAAAAACAACGATAGCCTGTTACCGATCAGCACCCAAAAACATGTACTAGTCACTGGTCCTGGCGCCAATGATTTAGCCATGCAAGCTGGTGGTTGGACTGTCACTTGGCAGGGCACTGGTACTAAACCAGAGGATTATGCCGGTGCTACCAGTATTTTCGAAGGTTTCCAGCAAGCCTTCGAGGGAACCAGTGGTTCAGTAGAACTCAGCGCAGACGGAAGTTATCAGAATAAACCCGATGTTGCCGTTGTAGTCTTTGGGGAAACACCCTATGCGGAAGGGCAAGGGGATTTAAACAGTTTAGAATTTGAACCTGACAACAAAAAATCCCTAGCGCTGCTGAAGCAACTCAAATCTCAAGGTATCAAGGTAGTATCTGTGTTTATTTCGGGTCGTCCCTTGTGGATAAATCCTGAAATAAACGCATCTGATGCCTTTGTGGCAGCTTGGCTACCAGGCAGTGAGGGGGCTGGCATCGCAGATGTGTTAGTGAGTGAAAATCCGCAATCCCCTGAATATGATTTTACCGGTAAACTTTCATTTTCATGGCCTAAAACTCCGCTTCAGGATGAATTGAATGTAGGTGATGAAGACTATGATCCTCTATTTGCTTATGGTTACGGTTTAACTTATCAAGACAAACAAAATCTTGGCATCTTGGCTGAACAAGTGGAAGGTTTGGAAAGTGCATCAAATGGCGATATTGACCTTTATATGGGACGTCCGCTTCAACCTTGGCATGTATTTATCAGAAACGATAATTCTAACCAAATTCTCAGTGGTGCCTTTGCGCAAATGACAGACGGTACTGCAACAGTAAGAACAGCAGATAAAGATGTGCAAGAAGATGCGCTAGAATTTACCTTTAAGGACGTATGGTCCTCAGGTATGTATATCGCCAGTGGTTCAATGGACTTAACTGATTACATGCAAGAAGGAACCCTTGAAGTTGACATTCGAGTAGATGCTATTCAAAACGGAACATTGTCTTTAAGCGTTAATTGTCAGCCTTATTGTCATCAGCATTACCCATTAAGAGATTGGGCGCTAGAACATGAAGGAAAAGGGTGGCAGCATTTGTCTATTCCGTTATCTTGCTTAGTGGAAGAGGGGACAGACATCGCCAATGTAACTCGTGGTTTGGATGTAAATACTGGTGGTGCTGGTACAGTAGCAATTGCCAATGTACAAATTAAACGACAAGGTGAACCTAACATGTCTTGCGTTCCTAGAGATAGTTATGCCACTACACCGGGTGTTCTCAATGAACATTGGGCAGTGAGTTGGTGGATGCCTAGGCACTTAGCAAAAGTAAAACAGGCCCAACAAGGTACAGCTGACTTAGTCATGATAGGGGATTCAATTACCAATGGCTGGGAAGATGTTGGTAAAGACGTTTGGCAAAAATACTTCGGCGATATTGACACACTTAATCTTGGATTTTCGGGTGATAGAACTGAAAACGTCATCTGGCGATTGCAAAATGATGCTCTCAAAGGAGTATCTCCTGACTTAGCCGTAATAATGATAGGCACTAACAACACTGGTCATCGTTTAGACAGCCCAGAAGCTATTCGAAATGGGGTATCTGTGATTATTGATGAGTTACAAAAACAAACACCAGACACCAAAGTACTTCTATTGGCTATTTTTCCAAGAAGTGCGACACCAGAAGATGAATTACGTCAAAACAACAGTAAGACAAACATACTGTTAGAGCAGTTAGCACAACAAAAAGGGGTTATGTTTGATAGTTTCAATCAAGCGTTTTTAACCGAAGATGGGACCTTGACGACGGAAATCATGCCGGATTTACTACATCCAAAACAAAAAGGATATGAAATCTGGGCGAAACAACTCAAACCCTATGTGGATAAATATGTTGGTAAATAATTACTAAGTAGATTTCTACACTTTACATAGTTTTAAAAAGGACACTAAGATGAATATTAAGCAAGTCTTGATAGGGGCTAGCCTGTGCCTGTCAATCGTGATTTCAGGTTGTGGTGGCGGTGGTAGTTCCAGCTCTACCCCAAATCCACCACCACCTCCGCCGGCGCCACCAACACAGCCACCGGTAGAGCCTGAATATGATATTCCACCGGATGCTACCAGCATGCGGGACCTGACTTCAGTAGAATTTGCCGCCTTACTTGGTGAAGGTATCAACATTGGTAACTCACTTGAGGCTCTTGATGCTAATGGTGTCCCCAATGAAACTGCTTGGGGTAATCCACCGATTTATTTGGAACTCATACAAGCAATTAAACAAGCGGGTTTTGATATCGTTAGATTACCAGTGGCATGGAGTAAATTTAGCGATCCTGACACATACGAAATTGATGATGCTTGGATTGCAAGGGTCAAAGAAGTGGTTGATATGATCCTCGATGAGGACATGTATGTCATGATTAACATGCATTGGGACGGTGGCTGGATGCAACCTACCTATGCACAGCAAGACGAGGTGAATGAGCGTATTACTGCTATGTGGCGCCAAATTGCCATAGAATTTCGTGATTATGACGACCACCTATTATTTGCCGGTACTAACGAAGTTATGGTGACAGGTGATTATGGTACACCCACCGAAGAATACTACACTGTACAAAATAGCTTTAATCAGACTTTCGTGGACACAGTGAGACAGACCGGTGGACGTAACTATTATCGTTTCTTAGTGGTACAAGGCTTCAATACCAATATAGACCATACGGTGAACTTCGCTGTAATACCTGAGGATCCCGAGCAACAAAGACTCATTATGGAAGTGCATTTTTATGATCCCTTCCAGTTTACCTTAGATGAATCCAACGACAATATTACCCAATGGGGAGCCAATGCAACGGATCCAGATAAAACTGCGGGCTGGGGCAATGAGGATTTCACTGATCAACAATTCGACAAAATGAAGACAAACTTCATCGATAACGGTGTCGGTGTGATTCTTGGAGAATATGGCGCCATTTTACGAACCAACGTGATAGAGCAGGCCAGTTATCGTGTAGATTGGAATGCACATATTGTAAATGCTGCGCTTGTACGAGGTATAGTGCCGATTTATTGGGACAATGGCGCAACCGGCAATCATGGATTAGGTGTTTTTGATCGAGTGACAGGTAGTCAGGTTTATCCAGACGTTATTGATGTGATTAAACGTCAATAACTAGAAATTGAAGTACAAAAGCCCGCAGATAAATAAATTATTGTGCGGGTTTTTTATTCCCAACTGAAACTTGGGTAAGTAGGAAAAGTAATAGACTCCTCAGGGGCTGATTTTACTGAGTCAATCAGACCTACAATATCAGAGTCCAACTGAATCCGAAATTGCCTGACTTCGCGCCAAACGGCGTAAAATTCTTCGTGATCTTGTTCAGGGTTTTCTTTATAGCTTTTCAATAACGGACTTAGCTTTTGGTAAGCCCTTTTAAGGCGTTTAGCTTGGATTTGTTCAAACGCTTTAATAGTATTCATTTTTTTTTGTTGATTTGGATTAAGGGTTTCTGCGTCACTTTGAATCTTAAACTTGTCGGATAAGAAGTATTCTTCAAAAGCTGAATAGTCTTTCGAAGCTGCATTGGTCCAATCAACATGGTCTTGTCTATTTAACACTTTGTTGTTTACCGGGTCAAAAATAACCACAGTAGGTGTGCCGTAAAATCCGATTAAATTTAGCTCAGATAGTGCTTCAGAACGATTTTCTAAGTAACCAACATCGACAAACTGCACAGCAAATTTATCTTGTAATTGGGAATGAAAATCTGGAATCGAAAAGGTTTCAGAAAGGGCTCTGCTGTCATGACACCATTGAGCGCCAAAGACAGCCAATACAAGTTTATTCTCGGTTTTACCCGTGGTTATTACTTGTTGTAGTTTCTCGACAGCATCGCTTGAGGGGGTATACTTGTAATCATCAAGCAATACAATGTTTTTATCATCGGCTGACAGGGCACTACTTAAAGTCGCTATAATGAATAAGAGGATAAAACGTGACAATGATTTCATTCCATCGAAAAAGTGCCGTCAAATAGATACATGCCATTATCTAAGTAGTTGATACTAAAATGCAACTATAAAACACGAATATTTCAACAATTAGAGGCGATGGTATTAGATGAGCAATGCAAAACTAACATCATTGTTTGCGATAAATCCGAACATCACAAAGTCTTACAAATTGAAACAGACATGAAAATCAACTGTGATATATTTGCGTTATAGTAGAAAGAGGAGTGAACTCAGTGGAAGGTACAACCTTTGTTTTATTGTTGCTTTTTTGTTTCGTATTGCCCATTACCATGTATAGCATTTGGACAGGACACAAAAAAGAAATGTTGAAGTTAAAAGCAAAAAACGGTGGCGTTGAAGTGCAAGCAATGGAAGCTGAAATTGTCACAATTAAAAAGCGTTTAGCCGCGCTTGAAGCTATAGTGACAGATGAAAAATATCAATTGAATAAAGCGTTCGATGATCTTAATAAAGATGATTAATCAGAGTAACTAAGACTATAAGTGACTTTTGTTTGTATTCATAACAAGCTAAACTAACGCCCATTGTGAAAAAGGAAGCTGCTATGAAACTTGGAATCGTACTTTTAACTTGTTGTTTGTTATTTTCTTGTGCGAGCAACAATAATATCCCTAAGCCAACGACACTGGGTCAATTGGATGGCGCAGAACTTAGACTTAAAGTCTTGGTTGAAGCGCCAGGCACTCTGTTTGCACGAGATTCTAAATTAGAAGTCACTTTTGATTCCGGCTCTGGCAAAACAACGGAATCGTTCCCGATAAAATTACTGGGTGTTGAAAAAGTCGAAGAGGGAATAAGCTTATTTTCTTCTGATATCGATTATAACAGCCATTTAGTGGCAGTTGACGATGAGTCTATGGACGCGTTTCTAGCATTCTTAGAAAATAATGCAGATGCAGCCTTTACGGTAAGATTATCACCTGCGTTTACCAATTTGCCGAATCGAGCAAAAATGTATTATGCCACTTTTGTTCGCATGAATAGATTAGGCGAGTATGAGCCTCTTGTATCACACATGCAGATTGATGTACCCAAGTAGGTGAACGGTATAAAAAATAATCACTACATCTCCTGCAATATACCTACTTTTGGTCCCAGATAAGGTATATTTCCACATTACTAAAAATCGAAAAAACGCGTTCTAGAACGCGTTTTTCGAATAATAAATATAAAACTTGAAAACTTTTTGAACCTTTCGCAAAATATTGTTGTCAATCTTTTGACTATCACTCGTTAAAAAAAGAATAAGCCATCAGGCAAGTAGTGGAGACTATCGTTTTGTTATTTTCTAAAGTCTTGTTTAGACTCACATTTTTTGCATTTGTTATTATATATGGTGCTGTATTAGCGGAGTTCATCAACCCCGCATATTATCAGGTGAATGTGAATATCGATTTAGAAGCTTTGGTGCTGACCGGCATTGTTGCGGCTTATTTGTACTTTTTTCTTAGAAAACGCAAACACTAATCCATGTTTTTTTCCGCTAGAGTTGCATGGTGATCATTCACTAGCATCAATGCTGCTGAACTATAAATCTTGTTTAATTCATAGGTAAATATGCCGGCTTTTACGGCGGGATCTGTATTCACCCATTGTTGTGCTTCTTCGATGCTGTCTGTGTTAAATATAAACAAGCCACGTTTTGGGGCACTTTCAATAAATGGACCAGCCACTACTAATTTTTGTTGTTCCGCAAGAGCTTTCATATTGGAAAAGTGGCCAGCGAAGGCTTTTTTCTTTTCTTCTTCACTGATATCAGTATTGCCGCCAGTGAGTAAAACAACCAATACGTATTGTTTCATGCCATAAGCATCTGCTTGTAATTTTTCTGCGAGTTCTGAATCAAACTCAGATTCATGAGCGAAAGTAATAAAAGATAGTGAACATAACACAAACGCAAGTAAGTACTTCATATCTATTCCCCAACACAATTAATGAACAAAGATAAATACGCTCTAACTTACACCTAAAAATCACAAACAACAAACATAGAATTTTAATCTAAGTTGTATTTCCTTAGGTAATGAATGCTAGACTATCAAAGTTCTATTTAACAGGAGTTATGCAGACCTCATGGTCTTACTATTGGTTTATATTTTTATTGCGCTGGGATTCTCATTTCTTTGTTCCATTGCCGAAGCCGTTATTCTTAGTGTATCTCAAGCCTATATTTCTTTATTGCAGAAAGAAGGGAAACCCTCTGGTGATTTGCTCAATCAATTGACGTCTGACATAAACAAACCTCTGTCGGCTATTCTCACCTTAAATACTATCGCTCATACCATGGGCGCTGCAGGTGCAGGCGCACAAGCGGCCAAGGTGTTTGGTGATACCTATTTAGGAATTATTTCAGCTGTATTAACCTTTTTAATACTGGTGTTTTCAGAGATTATTCCAAAAACCCTTGGTGCTACATACTGGAAAGTACTGGCGCCTTTTACTGCGTTCTTCCTCAAGTATTTGATTATTGTCTTATATCCCTTTGTCATAATGTCGCAAAAACTTACTAGCGGATTTACTGAAGAGAGTCCACTTAAAGGGTTAAGTCGAAATGAATTACTTGCGATGGCCGAGCTTTCTGAAAGCGAAGGTCAATTAGCGGCGCAGGAAGCCAACGTTCTGCAAAATTTATTGACTTTGCACGAACGAAAAATAAAAGATGCTATGACTCATAGGACGGTGGTGTTCTCAGTGCCAGAAGATATGACAGTTGGAGAGTTTGTGGAAAAATATTCTGAAAAACCTTTTTCACGCATTCCAATTTTCGAAAACAAAGAGTCTGAAAGCATAACCGGTTTTGTGATCAAGTCTGAACTTTTAATTGCAGCGGCTAAAGGCGACTCCGATAAGTTAGTAAAAGACTACGCCAAGGAGATGGTAACCTTGCTAGCTGATATGCCTCTTGCGAGAACCTTTGATTACTTTTTAAATTCCAGAGTGCACATTTTATTAGTAGTTGATGAATATGGCGGCTTAGAAGGAATTATTACCTTAGAAGATCTGCTGGAATCACTATTAGGTGTTGAAATTGTAGATGAAGTGGACAAAACCGTCAGCATGCGACGTTTAGCCAAAGTTATGTGGAAGACTAGAGAAAGGCGATTATTCGATCCCGCACAAAAAGATTAAATCATAAAGGTTTAATCTTTTTACCGGTTCTTCAGGGCGTCACGCAAAAATGAACCGAAGATCTAACTAAGAAGAATCGTCATCGTGGCGCAGGCCACGATCCCCTTGGAATATAGTAAATCTAATTAAAACCAACACAAAGAACAGTCTAAATAAAATGAAAATTCGCTAAGCTTGCTTTATTTGATTACGAGGCATTCCAGTAGTGAAGCAACCCTCTGTTTACATTATTACCAATATGCACAATACAACGCTATACATCGGCGTAACGAGTAATCTAATTCAACGTATTCATCAACACAAAAACAAGCAAATAGATGGCTTTAGCAAAAAGTACAACTTGCAAAAGCTCGTGTACTTTGAACAGTTTGCGCTTATGGAAGACGCAATATTGAGAGAAAAGCGCTTAAAAAACTGGCATAGGGAATGGAAAAATAAACTGATCAATACAGAGAATCCGGATTGGGACGATTTGTATGAAACATTACTTATGAATTAGCAAACTGCAGTAATTTCCAAGGGGGTCGTGGCCTGCGCCACGATGACGATTCTTCGTAGTTAATTTCATTTAGACTGCAAGTTGTCTTTTTCAGACGAATAGAATCAAATCGCTCAGCGGCAGCTTTGCAGAATTCCCACCTTAGAATGCCAAAAGCAGAAACAATTTATTAACACTGCATATTTAGTATGTTTAATATTAATACTGGTAATAATTATTAATTAAAACAATGTGATACAACTTATATTTGGTTCTGAAGACAAGCTGGTTTTCAAAATAGACTAATGTCTTACTAGCCGTCAGTTTAGGGACTGCCTATATTCATCGCGCGTATTACAAACGAGGTTTATATAATTGCGATGAAGCTTGCATTGAATTTTTTTATCTTTTTGACCCTTATTCTCTTTTCTATGAATGTTGTCGCCAGCGACCTTTCTCAGACCAATGATCTCACTGCTTCTGGTTTTGGTATTTTGGCACTTTGTTTGTTTGTAGTGGCTTATGTGTTTGTTATTCTTGAAGAAAAGCTGCATCTGCGCAAGTCAAAACCAGTATTGGCCGCAGCTGGCGCCATTTGGATAATTATAGCAATCGCTTATGTAGACGCTCCAAATAAGCACTTGGTGGAAGAAGCCATCCGCCATAACTTTTTAGAATACGCAGAGTTATTTTTCTTCTTGTTAGTAGCAATGACCTACATTAACGCTATGTTAGAACGTGGGGTATTTGATGCCTTGCGTAACTACTTAGTTAGCAAAGGATTGTCTTTCAAAGCTTTGTTTTGGCTAACCGGTATTCTCGCGTTTTTTATCTCTCCAGTGGCAGATAACTTAACCACGGCATTAGTGATGTGTGCAGTAATTATGGCTGTAGGTAAAGCTCACCCGAGTTTTGTTGGCTTAGGTTGTATAAATATTGTGGTGGCAGCGAATGCTGGTGGTGCATTTAGTCCCTTTGGTGACATTACTACCCTAATGGTTTGGCAAAAAGGCATAGTGGAATTTACGGAATTCTTCCGTTTGTTTATACCTTCTGTTGTAAATTTTTTAGTTCCAGCTTTTATCATGTCGTTCGCGGTACTCAAAGGAAAGCCGGAAATGGAAGCTTCGGTGGAATCCAATCGAATAAAGCCCGGCGGTATTCCGATTGTATTTATGTTTCTAGCGACCATTGTCACCGCCGTATCTTTTCATAGTTTTCTCCATCTACCTCCTGTGTATGGCATGATGTTTGGCTTCGCGTATTTAAAAATCTATTCTTATTTCTTAAAACTGCAATCGGAAAATTGGGAACAAGATCCTGACGGTTCTCCAGGAAGTACGCCGAGAGAGCAATACAGTAAATTTGATATTTTTAATAAAATTGCACAAGCTGAATGGGATACCTTATTCTTTTTCTACGGCGTAATCTTGGCTGTAGGTGGATTAGGATTTATGGGCTATTTAGCCTTAGCATCAAATGTTATGTATGTGGATCTTGGAATTTTACCCGCGAATATTTTGGTGGGCATTTTAAGTGCCATAGTGGACAACATTCCTGTGATGTTTGCGGTTTTAACCATGAACCCAGATATGGAATTGAATCAATGGTTGTTGGTTACCCTGACCGCGGGCGTGGGCGGAAGTCTACTGTCCATTGGTAGCGCTGCAGGCGTTGCACTTATGGGGCAAGCAAGAGGCTATTACACTTTCTTCGGGCATTTAAAATGGACACCTGTAATTGCCCTAGGTTATTTTGCCAGTATAGGAATTCACTTATTAATCAATTAAATGCATTAGAAGATTGAGATCTGATTATTTCTCGCTATAGTAGGTAGTATTACTCGTAAAAATTTGCAGGAGCAAGCGATAGCTACTCGTCTTCCCCCGATCATTGATGTTGAGGCTTCAGGGTTTGGTATAAACAGCTTTCCAATTGAAATTGGTGTCGTATTAGAAAATGGCAGTCGATTTTGTCGGCTTATTCGGCCATTTAATGATTGGGTACATTGGGATGATGAGGCCCAGAAAATTCACGGCATTTCTCAGTTAATGTTGGCTAAAAAGGGTGTGGACCCAGTCATTGTTTGTCATGAATTAAACCGTTTTGTCGGAAATCAAGTATTGTACTCTGACGCTTGGGTAGTGGATAACCCTTGGGTAAATACTTTGTTTTATCGCGCTGGTGTTCCCATGCAGTTTTCCATCAGCAGTTTGGAATTGATCCTCAAGGAACAACAACTTGGCACTTGGGACAGGGACAAAGCGTTTGTGCTACGCAGAAGTGGCCTAAAAAGGCACAGAGCTAGCACTGATGCATGTATTATCCAACTTACCTACGAGCGCAGCTTACAGCGCATGTTAAATACCTGAAAGTTATAGGTAGCCTCAATAACATACTGTTATACTATCGATTCATCATGGCAGCTTTCACTTGCATAGCAGCTTTTGGGCATTAGCAACTATCAAATCAATCAACATAAACAGGGTGTAAATGAAAGCACTGGATATTAGAGCCTTAGAGAAAACTTATAAAGGCGGTGTACAGGCGTTAAAAGGAATCGACCTGTCAGTAGAACAAGGAGATTTTTTCGCACTTCTCGGTCCCAATGGTGCTGGAAAGTCAACCACAATAGGCATTATCTGCTCCTTAGTGAACAAATCTAAAGGTCAAATTGAAGTATTTGAGAATGACTTTGAGCAACAAGAAGTAGCAGCTAAAAAATGCATAGGTTTAGTTCCCCAAGAATTTAACTTTAATCAGTTTGAAACCTTATTGCAGATAGTAGTGAATCAAGCGGGCTATTATGGTGTTCCTCGAAATATTGCCAAACAAAGAGCCGAGAAGTATTTAAAGCAGCTAGAACTTTGGGACAAGCGTAACGCTCGCGCTAGAGAATTATCTGGTGGTATGAAACGTCGACTGATGATTGCCCGCGCGCTTATGCATGAGCCTAAAATGCTGATTTTGGATGAGCCAACTGCCGGCGTAGATATTGAAGTAAGACGTTCAATGTGGTCGTTCTTGCGAGAAATAAATCAGCAAGGTATCACCATTATTTTGACCACACATTACTTAGAAGAAGCTGAAATGCTTTGTCGAAACATCGCCATCATCGATAAAGGTGTGATTGTTGAAAATACCAGTATGAAGGCCTTGTTATCAACGCTAAACATTGAAACCTTCGTATTTGATATCGAAGGCGACGCGACCAATATTAGTATTCCGGAATTTGAAACTCGTGCTATTGATGAGCACACACTAGAAGTTGATGTGCCGAAAACCAGTGGTCTGAATCCGGTTTTCAATAACTTTTCAGAGCAGAATGTAAAAGTCATGAGTATGCGTAACAAAGCCAATCGATTAGAAGAATTATTTGTTCGCTTAGTTGAATCATCTAAAAAGCAGGAGGCAAGTGCGTGAATAGTTTGAATTTTGTTGCATTACGCACTATCTGGATTAAAGAGTGTACAAGATTCTTACGGATCTGGGTGCAAACACTGGTTCCACCCGCAATTACTATGTCCTTGTACTTTGTTATTTTCGGTAGCTTGATTGGCAGTCGAATTGGAGAAATGGGCGGCAAGTCTTATATGGAATTTATTGTTCCAGGTTTGATAATGATGTCGATTATTACCAATTCCTATTCCAACGTATCGTCTTCATTTTTCAGCGCCAAATTTCAACGAAATATAGAAGAATTGATTGTTTCACCTGTGCCTACTTGGGTCATTATTTTTGGCTTCGTTGGTGGCGGTGTGGCTAGGGCTTTGTTAATTGGCATTATAGTCACCACGGTTTCTATGTTCTTTGTAGATGTGGAATTTCATAATGTATTGGTCATAGTGGTTACCTTGATTTTGACTTCCACCATGTTTGCGACTGCTGGGTTAATTAACGCTATTTATGCAAAAACCTTTGATGATATAAGTGTTATCCCCACGTTTGTGCTAACGCCTTTAACCTATCTTGGCGGTGTATTTTATTCCATTGATCTATTACCAAGCTTTTGGCAGACCATTAGCCAAGCGAATCCTATTGTGTATATGGTAAATGGATTTAGATACGGCTTTTTGGGCGTGTCAGACGTGAACTATTTAGTTTCGATGGCGTTGTTGGTAATTTTTAATGTGGTGATGTTTGCATTAGCCTATCGTCTATTGAGCAAGGGTGTGGGTATACGTTCCTAATATGCACAAAGTAAATCCAGTTACTAGCAATCAATCTTCAGTGCATGAGGATTTATCGTTTTATGTTGAACGTTACAAAACCGCCAATTTTAAACGTCCTTATGCACAGCATACGCTAGATGCATTTAAGCAAGTGGAAGATTGGTTAAATAACTGGTCAGGTGATGTGATTCTCGATGCTTGTTGCGGCGTTGGAGAAAGCACCGCAAAGCTGGCGGAACTTTATCCAAATAGTCGGATTATCGGAGTAGATAAGTCGGCCCACAGATTGTCTAAACATGATCATTATGCGGCAGAAACAGCAACAAACTATTTTGTTGTACAGGGGGATTTATTAGATTTTTGGCGGCTATTGTTAGAGGCGCAAAAATCTCATCCAGCGTGGAAAATAAGCCGACAATTTTTATTTTATCCAAATCCTTATCCAAAAAAATCTCAATTGAATAAGCGCTGGCATGCAGGCGTGATGTTGCCTTATATATTGCAGGTCTCGAAAAACATAGAAGTGCGGTCAAATTGGCGATTGTATTTAGAAGAGTTCAAAGCGGCATTGGCACTTTATGATATCTCGATGGAAATTCAAGAAGTCCAAGGGGAGCCAATAACGCCATTTGAGCGTAAATATTTACTGGATGGCCAAAGGTGCTGGCGAGCTTTTACGCTACTTGCTACCGAAAATTAACTTAATCTATTCGATACAGACAAGAAAAAACCTTGGCCATACTGAATCTGCAAATCTGCCACAGCGTCTAGAATTTCTTGATCTTCAATATTTTCAGCAATTAAAAGTACATTGTAGGTTTCACAGTACTGCTGGATTTTTTCAATCGATATAAATTGCTGTTGTATAGCAGGCGTTTTCAGCAATTCACCTCGTAGTTTTATAGCATTGATACCAGACGCTATGATAGCCAAGAGTTCGTTGCTACATTCAAACACGTCATCCACCGTCACAAAAAGTTGGGGCAGGCGACGAACCAATTGCCCTAAAACTTGTGGATTGTTTTTTACCGCTGAATAAGGGATTTCAATTCCGCATAGGCCTTTATCTACTTGGTTACAGATTTCAGTTACCGTTTCTAACACTAGATTATCATCCAAATCAGCGTCAAAAAGATTAATGTTCCAATGCATTTGTCTTGGACGACAGAATGCGTTAGAACGCTCTACCATCAAACGAGTTAAAGCGGCAGTAATTTGTTCTCTGGCGATACAGGTAATTTCACCAGTTGGCATCCATGCATCATATTGAGTTAAAGCTCGAGGGAAACATTCATAGCGTAATACTGACCCTGTGGATAGGTTATAGATAGGTTGAAAATAAGGCACAATATTATCTATATCGACTAATGGATGGTGAGAATGTGCTTGCAATGTCTTATTCGCTTAAAAACTGAACTACTTATACTTCTTTATCAGTCAGATTCTTCCAGTCTTTAATAAATTGGTAAAAAAAGTGTCATAATTTGCGTTTTTTATAAACTCTTGGATGTAATGCGCTTGGTAATTTTTCAGAACTGCGTTAAAGTTCGGCTCTCGGGGCATCGGGAAAACCTATTTTGATAAAAGCAGAAGTTAGTTTAGAACATCTTTTCAAGGTATTTACTAAGCCTGAAAATGATGACTCTACACTCGCAAAAATTGAACGGCAACTGTCAGATAATCTATCAGATTTTCTGTCTCAGCACGTGGTGACAAAAAAGACCTCGTTGGAAGAGATCGAAAAGGATTTTAATGATCCTAGAATTCCTCAGGAGCCCGAATTCGTATCCAGCCATGCTGAAGTATTATTAGATAAGCTCGTAGCCCACAGTGTAAATACTTATTCTCCGACCTTTATCGGGCATATGACATCTGCTCTACCTTACTTTCACTTACCATTATCTAAATTATTGGTAGGCCTAAATCAAAATTTGGTCAAAATTGAAACTTCTAAAGCCTTTACGCCTTTGGAAAGGCAAACGCTAGGCATGATTCATCACTTGATCTATGGAGAGAGTGATAAGTTTTATGAGAAATACTTACATAGTGCCAAACATTCTTTAGGCGCTTTTTGTTCGGGTGGCACCATAGCTAACATTACTGCACTTTGGGTCGCGAGGAATAAGATTCTTGGGCCTAAGGGAGTATTTAAAGGCGTATCGCAACAAGGGCTGGTAAGCGCTTATCAACATTATGGTATCAAGAACTTGGGCGTGATGGCGTCAAAGCGAGGCCATTACTCGCTAGGAAAGGCAGTGGACGTACTTGGCATAGGTCGCCAAAATATGCTCTCGGTAGATAGTCCAAGATACATGCTGGAGCCAGAAACTGCATTAAAAGTAGGTAATGCATTTCAAGCTGAAGGTAATAAGCTTTTAGCTATCGTTGGTATTGCCGGTACAACAGAAACCGGTCACGTTGATCCTTTAGATGAGCTAGCTGATGTTGCTAAAGAGCTAGGTTGTTGGTTCCATGTTGATGCAGCTTGGGGTGGCGCAACCCTATTTTCACAGAAAAACCGTGATAAATTATCAGGCATAGAAGAGGCAGATTCAGTTACCATAGATGCGCATAAACAAATGTACGTTCCTATGGGGGCGGGCATGGCGATTTTTAAAAATCCACACGATAGCAACGCTGTAAGGCACCATGCACAATACATATTGCGAGAAGGTTCTAAAGATTTAGGCGCCACCACCCTTGAAGGCTCCAGAAATGGAATGGCGATGATGCTGTATTCATCGATCCATATTTTCGGAAAAGGGGGATATGAGCTACTCATTGATCGCTCTATCGACCTTGCATTGAAATTTTCACAAATGATTAAACAAAGAGAAAATTTTGAGTTAGTCACTGAACCTAAACTCTCTATACTTACTTACCGACTTATTCCTGATGCCTTGCAGAATTTGGGTGAATTTGAAAATGAAACTCAAAAACGCATTAACAAACAAATCGACAGCCTGACCGTAGCTGTGCAAAAACAGCAAAGGGAAGCGGGTAAGTCATTTGTTTCGCGAACGCGCATCGAAGTAGAAAAATACCACGATCACTCAATCACTGTTTTTCGTGTTGTATTAGCCAACCCATTGACTACCGAAGAAGACCTATCTGCAATTTTAGACGAACAATTAGCTATCGCTAAAAATCAACAAACTTGGCATAAACTCGCCCACTGGCCTAAGTCAAAAATCGCATAAATTCAAGTTACACACATTTTCTGCAATAAAGTTGAATGGAATTTCAACCCAGTCCGGTCTTTTCACAAAACAATACAATTAGCTGAAAAGAGTGTTTTATGGATAAACTGCTTATTGTTGAAGATGATCTCGACATTGCAAATCTAGTAAAGGTAAACCTTAACGAATTAGGCTTTGAACTAGACCACCGTGTAGATGGAATTAGCGGGCTAGATGCCGCTCTATCTCAGACATATTCATTAGTTATCCTTGATGTAATGCTTCCTAAAATGAACGGCTTGGATATTTGTCGCAAGATAAGGGATCAAAAGCCAGAACAAGCAATTTTAATGTTGACGGCAAAAAATTCGGAAACGGATAGGGTGCTTGGTTTAGAGTTAGGCGCTGACGACTATATGGCCAAACCATTCAGTGTAAGAGAGTTGCAAGCTAGGGTTAGAGCCCTACTAAGACGTGCTGATTTGGTGCGTCAAAATCAACGAGTACTTGTTGATAATTCCAATAGTCTTATTTGTGGCGACTTGGTTGTAGACCGACGAACCCGAACCGTCGCTAAATCAGGAAAATGTATAGAGCTCACTGCAACAGAATTCGATCTCTTGTTTCATTTAATGCAACACCCAAATCAGGTGTTTAGTCGCAGTCAACTACTAGAATCCGTGTGGGGTTATCAGCATTGCGGGTATGAACACACGGTCAACTCTCACATCAACAGGCTAAGGTCTAAATTAGAAAAAGATGCGACAAATCCTGACTATGTACAAACAGTTTGGGGCGTAGGCTACAAATTTAATCAGGCCTCTGTGGTGCATTAGAATGTGGTTTCCTAAGCTCTGCTTTTACCAAAGATTAGCAATTTCATTAGTAGCGGGTTTTTTCACCATCATTGCCGTGCTTACTATTTATTCAACCTATTTGCAGCAAAGTATGCAGCATGAAGCTGAACAAAGATTGCACTTAGGTTTGGCTGAGCATTTAGTGTCAGATAACCCTATTTTGAAAGAAGGGGTGTATGATTACAAAGCGTTAAACAAATTGTTTCATACATTGATGTTGCTTGGGCCAAATTTTGAATTCTATTTCCTTGATCCTCAAGGAAACCTACTTACCTATTCAGCAAAAGCAAATGAGATTGTTCGCAAACAGGTGGATGTCACACCAATTAATGTAATGCTATCTGGTGGTAAAAGCTTCCCTAATTATGGTGATGATCCTAAAGACATAGATAAGCAAAAAATATTTTCAGTAGCCCCCGTTTACAACGATGATAGTTTGCAAGGGTATTTGTACATTATCATTGGTGGGGCACAGTACGATTCGATTACCGATAGCATTAAATCCAGTAAGGGAGTTCAACAATACATTTTGATAGTCTTAGCGGGCTTAATATTCTTGATGTTTGTGTTATTGGTGCTGTTTAAATTTTTCACCGCTCCGTTGAAAAAACTGAGTGATGATATGGACAGATTTCGCGGGGCTGGTTTTGATATAAAAAATGCGAAGATTACCTTATTACCTTGGCGCAACGACTCTCGCAATGAAGTTCAGCGTTTAGGTTACTCATTTAATGAAATGTTGCGGCACATCGACAAACAATGGCAGCAAATTAAACTTAATGACTTACAACGACGAACGCTTCTCGCGGATTTGAGTCATGATTTACGCACCCCATTGGCCAATATGCAAGGTTATATGGAGACCTTGTGCATCAATGATAGTCAATTGACCAGTGAGCAGCGAGATGAGTTTTTTGGCATTTGTACGCGCAATTTGCATAATTTGAAGCGGCTAATCGATCAAATTTTTGAGTTAGCTTATCTTGAGGGAGGCCATGTAAATTTGAAAATGGAACCTTGCTTGTTAGCTGAGTTATTACATGACATTGCAGCTAAATTTAATTTACAAGCTAATGCCAAAGATATAGGGCTGACGGTAGATATTCAAACGCCTAATGCCTACGTTAAAGCAGATATAGAGAAGCTAGAACGAGTGCTAACAAACCTCATTGATAATGCTATTCGACACACACCTGCAGGAGGCTCAATTCAACTGCAAATTAAAGAAGCCAACGACAAACTTGTGGTCAGTGTGAGGGATTCTGGAATCGGTATTGCTGCGGAGGAATTAGAGCATATATTTGTTGCACGTTACCAAGCAACCAATAGTCAAAAAGGGACGAAAACCCATGTAGGATTGGGGTTAGCAATTAGTCAAAAACTCATTGCATTATTTGATTCTACGCTTGAAGTAACGTCCGAAATAGGTAAAGGGACTAGCTTTAGCTTTACTCTTCAGCAAGCTAAAGCTTAGTACGCCTAATCATCGTCAAAATTTAATTCTTTAAGCTTTCGAGTTAACGTATTTCGGCCCCAACCTAAACGTTTGGCTGCCTCTTGTTTATGTCCACGGGTATGTTTAAGTGCTCGACTTAACAAGATCTTTTCAAAATCATATTGAGCTGTGTCTAGAATATCGTTCTTACCCGCTAATAATTGTTTGTCAGCCCATTGAGAAAGTAAAATCGTCCAATCATCACTTTCTGCAGCCTGTTTTACCTGCACGCCAGAAACGTTTAATTCTGGTGGTAGGTCATCGATTAAAATTTCTTGACCACTGGCCATCACAGTCAACCAGCGACAAGTGTTTTCTAGTTGCCTTACATTACCCGGCCAAGCGACTTCCATTAGCCTATCAGCTGCCGCCTTAGATAACTGTTTGCTTTCAACGCCTAATTCTTTAGAGGCCTTGTTTAAAAAATGTCGGGCCAATAATGGTATATCTTCTCTTCGTTCATGCAGACTAGGTAAGTGTATTTTTATTACGTTTAGTCTGTGGTACAAATCTTCTCTGAACTTGCCTTCTGCGACTCGCTGTTCCAAGTTCTGGTGAGTGGCAGCGATAATTCTTACATCTACTTTTACCGGTTGATGACCACCGACCCGATAGAATTGTCCATCGGCCAAAACCCGCAATAATCGTGTTTGTACGTCTATTGGCATATCACCTATTTCATCAAGGAATAAGGTACCGCCATCGGCTTGTTCAAAACGCCCTTGGCGGCTATTTTGTGCCCCAGTAAAGGCGCCTTTTTCATGCCCAAACAGCTCTGATTCAATTAATTCTGTCGGTATTGCCGCCATGTTTAACGGCACGAAGGTTTTATTTGCTCGCGGACTGTGTTTGTGCAGTGCTTGTGCAACTAATTCTTTACCTGTACCCGATTGGCCATTAATCAATACGCTAATAGAAGAGCGCGAAAGTCTTCCAACGGCCCTAAATACTTCCTGCATTGCCGGCGCTTCACCAATGATTTCTGTACTGTTTGTTAGGGTATCTTGTTGTTTTAACTGACTTGTTTCACGGGCATGTTCAATGGCTCGTTTGGTGAGTGAAACAGCTTCATCAATATCAAAGGGTTTAGGTAAATATTCGTAAGCGCCACCTTTGTACGCTTTTACTGCGCTATCTAAATCAGAATGTGCTGTCATTATGATAATAGGGAGATCAGGAAAGTGTTGATGGATCTCGTCCAACAGCGTCATACCATCCATTTGCGGCATTCTGACATCGGAAATGATGACTTGTGGAGCATTGCCACTGTGAATTTGAAGTAATAGATCTTCAGGGTTAGAAAAGCTTAAACACCCGATGTCGGCAGATTTAAATGCCTTCTCTAATACCCATCTAATGGAGCTATCATCGTCCACTATCCATACTGGCTCATTCATCTGCTAAATCCTGTTTTATAATTGGTAAATAAAGCGTAAATTCGGTATATCCTGGAAAGCTATCAACATCTATTTTGCCAAAGTGATGATTTATTAGGGTTTGTGCAATCGATAACCCAAGTCCACTGCCATTGGCTTTACTTGATACCATTGGATAAAAAAGTGTGTCTCGGACTTCTTTGGGAATTCCTGGACCATTGTCAACAATGCTCACCAGTGCTGAAAGGCTGTGGGGCTTTCCATTAATCACACAGCGGCGCTCTATTCTGGTGCGTAACCCTATGATGGGTCTTTCAATTTTTGCTTCACTCAGTGCTTGGCAAGCATTACGTACGATGTTTAATATGGCTTGTTCAAGCATATCTGGATCGGCGTATACTTCTGGTATAGAGGGGTCATAGTCGCGCTCGATATCAATATCAATAGATTGATCAGCGGTAATGACGCGTTTTACTTTTTCTATTACCTCATGCAGATTACACAGGCGTTTATGCGGCAGTGTATTTGGCCCTAACAAACGATCTACCAAAGCCCTGAGCCTGTCAGCTTGGTCCATAATCATTTGGGTAAATTCTAACTGATCTTCATTTGGCAGTTGTCGGCTTAGCAGCTGTGCTGCACCTCGAATGCCTCCGAGAGGGTTTTTAATTTCATGGGCTAAACCACGAATTAAATCTCTAGCAGCCATTTGTTGGGCATACTGTTGGGTTTCTTGACTTATTTTTCGTTGTTTATCCACGTGCATGATTTCAAACAGAATCATTTTTTCGCCGTCGATTAATGCCAAGTTAGCCTGCATATCTACCAGCAAGCATCTGCCATCTTTAAAACAGAGTTGTAATTCAGATTGAGAGAATTCTTCACCCGCTTCAAATACGTTTTCAAAACGGTCTTCGTCAAAACTATCAGGCGCAAAAAAGCTTAAGAAGGGCTTTTGGCAAATTTGCGATTTGCCAGTCTCAAAAATACTCAGCGCAGCGTCATTCACAAATACCACATGATATTCGCGGTTGACCATTACAAGTGCAGTTTTCATGCACTGTAACATGCTATCAATCTGGTTAAGCTCTAAAATCAATGTAAATCCTCGACTAAAGACTAAATATGCACAATATAAGTGCATTGCTTCATCTTAGTGAATGTACATAACCTTCACAAGGGATTAATTGAATAATGGAATCCCTGTATTCCCTTAGATATTAAGCTGTCCGCTAATTAATTGCGCGGGATTAATACTGAGGCTCTATGTAAAAATAATGTTCGTTGCTCGGACGATGCAATTATCTTGCCTGAGTTGTCAGTGAAATCCACTTTATATGAGTATTCTCCTCGGTCCATGTTTTCTAATTGAAAAACACCGCTTGGAGATTGGAAGGATTGGCCGTTTATAGTGAGGTTGTACATGCCTCCGATAGAAGGTTTTAGTTGAGCTTGAATGGAAAAATTGCCGGAATTATCACGCAATGTTGCTTCTTGTTTTGGAGACACGATGGTGAGGTTGAATTGTTTTTTCTTAACCGCTACATCTGGTTCGATTTTAGGTACCGGTGAAGAAGGTATTACAGTAGTGCTATCTCCTAGTATCACTTCAATTGCACCAGGGGAGGGCTTATCAGAAAAGGTAACAGTGCCATCTGCATGAACAGTTTTATATACAATGGTTTGACCATTCACTATGAAAGGGCAAATGAAACAAAACAAACCGACTAAAAATAAAGACTTCATAACAGGTCCTTAAAAGCACTATTCTTCATATTCTATCATACGCAATAAAAAAGCCTGCATAAAGCAGGCTTTGGTATGGTTTAAGCGGTGTAGTTATGATTTATACGCTGTAATACATGTCAAACTCTACTGGATGAGTTGTCATGTTCACTTTTTCTACTTCTTCAGCTTTAAGTGCGATGTATGCATCAATCATGTCGTCAGACATTACACCACCAGCAGTTAAGAATTCACGGTCTTCATCTAGTGCAGCAAGGGCCATTTCTAGCGAGCTAGCAACTGTTGGAATAGAGGCAGCTTCTTCAGCAGGTAGATCATATAAATCTTTATCCATTGAATCGCCAGGGTGAATCTTGTTTTTGATTCCGTCGATACCAGCCATCAACATAGCAGTGAACGCTAAGTATGGGTTAGCCGTTGGATCAGGGAAACGAACTTCGATACGACGTGCTTTATCGCTTGTTACATATGGAATACGGATAGATGCACTACGGTTACGAGCAGAGTAAGCTAACATAACTGGCGCTTCAAATCCTGGTACCAAACGCTTGTAAGAGTTAGTAGAAGCGTTAGCAAAAGCGTTGATAGCACGTGCGTGCTTGATGATACCGCCAATGTAATATAATGCTTCTTCAGAAAGACCTGCATATTTATCACCAGCAAAGATGTTTTTACCATCTTTAGAGATAGATTGGTGACAGTGCATACCAGAACCGTTATCACCTACAAGTGGTTTAGGCATGAAAGTAGCGGTTTTTCCGTATGAATGGGCAACGTTATGAATAACGTACTTGTAGATTTGGATTTCGTCAGCTTTGCTTACTAATGTATTGAACTGACAAGCAATTTCGTTTTGACCAGCAGTTGCAACTTCGTGGTGGTGAGCTTCAACAACCAAGCCCATTTCTTCCATAACTAAACACATGGCAGCACGAATGTCGTGAGCCGAATCTACAGGAGGAACTGGGAAGTAACCGCCTTTCACACCTGGACGGTGACCCGTGTTGCCACCTTCGTAGTCTGCACCAGAGTTCCATTTAGCTTCTTCAGCATCAATAGAATAGAAAGAACCTGCCATATCAGTGTGGAACTTAACGTCTTCGAACAAGAAGAATTCTGGCTCTGGACCGAAGAAACAAGTGTCGCCGATACCAGTTGATTTAAGATACTCTTCAGCACGCTTAGCAACAGAACGTGGATCACGGTCATAACCAAGCATTGTTGTTGGTTCAACGACGTCGCAACGAATATTAATTTGTGTTTCTTCAGCAAAAGGGTCTAAAACAGCAGAGCTTGCGTCTGGCATTAGAATCATGTCTGATTCGTTAATACCTTTCCAACCTGCAATTGAAGAACCATCGAACATTTTACCTTCTTCAAAAAACTCTTCATCGACAAGGCGAGCAGGAATTGAAACGTGTTGCTCTTTACCTTTAGTATCAGTGAAACGTAAATCTACAAACTTAGCTTCGCTTTCTGTTATAAGCGCTATAGCTGACTCAATTGACATATTGTCCTCCACTTATTTAAGTCCGTTGTGTGAGTAGTAAAAGCTTGTTCAAGCAAATTCGCATAAACAAAATCAAAAAAATAATGGATCTTTTATAAAATCAGCAAGCGATTCTGACACTCGATGATAGTCATCAAGATTAAAACCTAATGCAGATGAATAAAAGAAAAATCTAGTTATTTATTCTTGAGGTTTCATCAAGCGATAATCATGCCATGAGATGTAAATATAAATTAGCAATAAAAACAGTGACATATAAACGATGCGAAATAATAATACTGAAAATTGCACTGTTATGATGCATTTATTTGTGAGGGTTTGCACTATATTGGTTTGAAGGTCATGTGCTAATACCCTCAAATTAAAATCCGTTAGTTACTATCTTGTGAATGACAAAGCCTTAGACTGTTAAATTAGTTAAAAAATCGACAATTCCAATAGCACAATGGCGAATAAATCTGTAGAATCCGCCGCCAGTTATTTGTTGCCCGCGAATCAACCGATTGGCGGGTTTATTTTTTTGAGAGAATGTATGTCTGTTAGTATCGATAAAATTCGCAATATTGCCATTATTGCGCACGTTGACCACGGGAAAACTACCTTGGTTGATAAACTCCTGCAACAATCAGGAACGTTAAAATCACGTGGTGAAAACCAAGAGCGTGTAATGGATTCTAACGATATCGAAAAAGAACGTGGAATTACTATCCTAGCCAAGAACACGGCGATTAATTACGGTGACTACCGAATTAACATCGTAGACACTCCTGGGCACGCCGACTTTGGTGGAGAAGTTGAACGTGTAATGTCAATGGCTGACTCAGTACTACTATTAGTAGATGCTCAAGAAGGTCCAATGCCACAAACACGTTTTGTAACCCAAAAAGCATTTGCTCAAGGTTTAAAACCTATCGTAGTTGTGAATAAAATTGATAAGCCAGGTGCTCGCCCTGATTGGGTAATCGACCAAGTGTTTGACTTGTTTGATAACTTGGGTGCTACCGACGACCAATTGGATTTTCAAATCGTTTATGCTTCTGCACTCAATGGTTGGGCTGCACATGAATCTGATGAAACTGGTACGGATATGACACCATTGTTCGAAACTATCATCGAACAAGTAGCGGCACCGGACGCGGACGCTCAAGGCGCGTTCCAAATGCAAATTTCTCAACTTGATTACAACAGTTATGTTGGTGTTATCGGTGTTGGTCGAATTAAGCGTGGTTCAGTGAAAGTAAACCAGCAAGTGACTGTAGTTAATGCTGCTGGTGAAAAGCGAAACGGTAAAATTGGTAAGGTACTAGGTTATTTAGGTCTTGAAAGACATGATGTTGATCAAGCATCTGCAGGTGACATAGTCGCTATCACTGGATTGGGTGAACTGAAAATTTCTGACACTGTTTGTGATCCAAACAAGGTTGAAGCTCTTCCTGCATTAACTGTTGATGAGCCAACAGTAACAATGACTTTCCAGGTAAACACTTCGCCGTTTTCTGGTAAAGAAGGTAAATTTGTTACATCAAGAAATATCCTAGAAAGACTACAAAATGAACTAGTGCATAACGTAGCATTGCGTGTTGAAGAACTAGACGATCCAGATAAGTTTAAAGTGTCAGGTCGTGGTGAATTACACCTAGGAATCTTAATTGAGAACATGCGTCGTGAAGGTTACGAATTAGCGGTATCACGTCCAGAAGTTATCTTAAAACATGAAGATGGTCAGTTATTAGAACCTTACGAAACTCTTACCATTGACTGTGAAGATCAGCACCAAGGTTCTATCATGGAACAATTAGGTTATAGAAAAGCTGAACTAACCAATATGACGCCGGATGGAAAAGGCCGAATTCGTATGGACTTCATCGTGCCTAGTCGTGGCTTAATTGGCTTCCAAACTGAATTTATGACACTAACCTCAGGTTCAGGTTTGTTATATCATACATTCGATCATTATGGTCCGCATAAAGGTGGCAACATAGGTCAACGTAAGAATGGTGTTCTGATTGCCAATGCAGCAGGCAAAGCACTAACAAACGCTTTGTTTAACTTACAAGAGCGTGGTCGTTTATTTATCGGTCATGGTGTAGAAGTTTACGAAGGTATGGTTATTGGTATCCATAGCCGTGATAACGACCTAACAGTAAACGCCCTTAAAGGTAAGCAACTTACTAACGTTCGTGCATCTGGTACTGACGAAGCGCAAACTTTGGTTCCGCCAGTGAAAATGACGTTGGAACAAGCGTTAGAGTTTATTGATGACGACGAATTAGTAGAAGTAACACCAGAAAGCATTCGTATTCGTAAGAAATTGCTTACTGAGAACGAGCGTAAACGAGCATCTCGTCCTAAAAAAGAAGGTTAAGCTTAGTTAATAAGCAAGCATTTCAAAGTTTGAAAAAGCCCGAAGAAGTTAAGTCTGACTCGGGCTTTTTTTATGGTATTTAATGCAGATCAATTCCATTCGAGTTTGCATCAAACTATAGCTATCCAGCATCAATGCGGTCTGTTAAAATTGTGCAAAATCTAGTTAACCAAAAGAGATGTAAACTTGTACGACTTTGATAAGCTAACCGACCGTTCATCCACCTATTCTTTTAAATGGAACCGCTATAAGGGACGGAACATTATTCCTGCTTGGGTTGCTGATACTGAGTTTAAGTGCGCGCCACCAATAGTGGACGCAATGGTAGAAAGAAGTCGTCATGGTCTTTTTGGTTACACGTTACCGAATGAATATTTACCTGCTAAACAAGCTATCCAGCGTTGGTGTAGAAAACAGTATGATTGGGATGTTGCTCTTGATTGGATCGTTTGGACACCTGGTGTGGTACCTGGGTTTAATATGGCCATTCAAGCGGTGTCAGAACTTGATGACGGGATCATAGTACAATCTCCAAATTATCCGCCGCTTTTGGCGGCTCCTGGCATTAATAATCGTACTAGGTACGAAGTGGGTAATGTGCTTGAAAACGGTCGATGGACCTTAGACTTTGAACAGCTAGAAACTCATGCTAAACGCGCTGATACCAAATTGTTCATATTATGCAATCCAATGAATCCTATGGGCGGCGTTTTGACTCAGGAAGATTTGGATAGAGTGGCAAAAATTTGTAAAGATAACGATCTGGTGTTGTGTAGTGATGAGATTCACTGCGATCTTATTCTTGATGATTTACCCCATATTCCAGCAGGCAAATTGTCGCTAGTCGAAGATTCATCTATTACCCTTATGGCCGCAAGTAAAACCTTTAACGTTGCAGGGTTAGGGACATCCTTTGCAATAATTCCGGATGCCAAATTAAGAGCAAAATTCGCTAGCGCAGGTGCTGGACTCATTCCTTGGGTAAATGTCATGGGACTGGTAGCAACTGAAGTTGCTTTTACGCAATGTGATGATTGGCACCAAGCAGAATTGGCTTATCTTCGCTCAAATAGAGATTATTTGGTGAACGCCATAAATCAAATTCACGGTCTATCTTGTGTGTCACCGGAAGCAACTTACCTCTTGTGGATTGATGCAAGTGAACTGGGTGTTGAAGACACTCAAAAGTGGTGTGAAGACAAAGGTGTTGGGCCATCTCCAGGTAGGGATTTTGGCAATAAAAATTGTTTTAGAATTAATTATGGATGCCCTAAAAGCATGCTTGAAGAGATTGTAAAACGATTAGGCGGCTAAATTTTGTAGTAGTAGTGGTTGGAGTTTTATGCGGTATCGACAAACGCTTGAAAGCGCGCTTAAGTTGGCAAAATCTATAGTGCCATTTGAATTATGGATGATTACCAGAGTCAATGAAAATCATTGGTTCGTACTTGCATGCAGTGAAAATCCTTTTGGCATTCATGACAACCAGCTTATGGAATGGACAGATTCAATTTGTTCAAAAATGGTTGAGGAAAAACCACTAGTTTTTGTGCCAGATATTGAGTTAACGCCAGAGCATAAAACAGCACCTTCGGTCAGTCGACATAAGATTAAATCATATGCGAGTGTGCCGTTAAAAAATGCCCAAGGGGATATGATTGGCACCTTATGTGGGTTCGATCATCGAGCGTTAAGCGACGGTCAGTATAAAGATCATCAAGATCTGCCTTTAGTCGCGAAAATGATTGAGTACATACTTGAAGAGCATGCCTATATTCAACAATTAGAATCCAATACATTTACTGATATTTCAGATGAATTGGTTTTTGTAGAAAATTCGACACAATTTGATAATTTTGAAAGTATTGCTCGACAAAAACACGAAATTTACGCCAAGATTTCATGTCCACTGGGCATTCTTATTCTTGAAAATAGAAGCAAGGGATTAGCAGAAGAGTTGGTTTCTGATAGAGTTGAAAAAGTGCTCTATGAAACCTTAAGGGAATCTGACTCTGTTTATCGTTTATCAGAAGATCGATTGGGCATTTTATTGATTAACGTTGATAATAAATTTATCACTTAATTATTGCTTGAACTTCGTCAGAAATTAAATGATGGTCAATTAAAAGTGGTCATAGGCGCTCAAGTTTGTCGCCCGGATCAAAATATTTCTGATTCTATAAAAATGGCGCAAAAAAATCTTTGGGAGTAAGTCATGTGTGGGTTTATTGGTTATGATGAGAGAACTATTACTGAAACCCCTGACTTATTTGATAAATTAAACTCATTGAGTGACTGTATCGCTCGTATCCCTTCTTATTCAGCCTATCCGGCTTTTGGTGGCGATCTTAGTAAACGTATTCCATTGATCATTGAAGACGATGGCATTAAGTTAGTGAATGCCATTTGGTGGTTTGATGCCTATCAAAATAATGATTTAGCGACAGCACTAGGTAATCGCACCAGTTTTAATGCTCGTAATTTACAAAGCCCATTTTGGCGAGCTGCGCTAAAACATCAAAGAGGAATAGTTTTAGCATCTTCCATTGGTGAATCTAAATTAGTGGGTAAAACTAAACATCAATACTTAATGCAAAGTAAAAGTCCATTTTTGTTAGGTGCCTTATACAAAAAATTGCCGAACAATGATTATGCTTGTGCGGTCATAACGCGCGACGCACATCCTAAAATGGAAGCTTATCACGACAAAGCGTTTCCGTTGTTTTTACCAGTGCTAAGTCATTTTCTTGATAAATGGTTGTTAGCAAAAGGGGAAATTCCGTCTGAAGTTGAACAGTTGCTAGAATCTCCAAAGTTATTTCCAAATTTGCATGTGCAAAGGGTAAAAACCTATAAATCGGGTCAACCTATGGGCAAAATATCCGAAAATTTAATTTCAGATCATCCTGAATATTTGTAAATCGTTAATTAACTAGAAAAATAAATGAATTTTAGGTGCAAATTTTGCTAAGCACTGTTATCTTGATCTCGACAGCGTCATAAAAATAACAGTGTGCTAAAAATTAAACTGCTGATCATTACTTTTTTATTGGGGATTTCATCGACCTTTTTCGCCAAAAGCGAAGAGATAAAAATCGCCATCATAATCGATGACATTGGTGCTAAAGCATCCGATGCGCAGGCCTTTTCTCTGTCGAGAAAGGTAACTTTCGCGATTCTTCCCCATACTGAATTTTCAACGGATTTTTCTTACAGAGCAGCGCGACAAAATCGTGAAGTTATGCTTCATATGCCTATGGAATCTTTAAACGGTGAAAAATTAGGTGACAAGCCGTTGCTTTCAACTATGTATCCAAATCAAATTAAGCAGACATTGTCAGAAGCCTTAAATACTGTGCCACATGCAGTTGGAATCAATAATCACATGGGCAGTAAATTGACGCAAATGACATTACCGATGCGCAGTGTTATGGAACTGCTTGCTCAGACTAATCTTTATTTTATCGATAGTCGCACTACTCGTTATACAAAAGCAGGGCTGATAGCTGGACAATTTGGAGTACATAGTGCGACCCGTCATGTATTTTTAGATCATGTACAAACGCCAGAGTTTCTTGCACAACAAGTCAAACAATTAGTGAGAAAAGCTAAGCAAGAAGGAAAGGCCATAGGTATCGCCCATCCTTATCCAAGCACGCTAGCTTATTTGCCTAAAGAGTTAGAAAAACTCCCCTCAAATGTCACCTTGGTTACTGTAAGTGAGTTATTGCAAGAAACTAATAAGTTTCGGATTAGTCCAGCATTAGCCAATCAATCAGAAGTTAAAGAGCTAATTAGCGCCTCGATTTCACCGCAAGAATAAATTTTTGCACAGATGTTTGCTAGTTAAAGAGTTAATGTTATACTGTAACACTTTCTGATAAAGGCAATCGTTTAAACAGTGAAACCAACAGAGTTAACTTCAGTGCAAAGGGACGAACAACAAAGGGTAGACAATACGCGTTTTGACAAACTTGGCGTATGGGTATCTTCGTTGTGTGCTTTACATTGCCTAGCGATTCCTATGCTTTTACCCATAGCGCCTTTTATTGCGACTACCTTCTTTGCCGAGTCTTGGTTTGAACGCACTATTCTTGCTATTTCAATTCTTATTGGCTTTATTGCCTTGTTTATTGGTTTCCACCAATACCATAGACAGCTTTATCCGATTTACTCGCTGATTACCGGCGCATTGATTTATTGGAATAAAGATGTATTTGGCGAAGCCTATGAGCCGTTTACTATTGCCTTAGGTGCCGGTTTTATAATTGCAGCACATCTGTTGAACTTAAAACTTTGCCGACAGTGTAAAGACTGTAAATAAGTCTGCACTAAGAATTATCTGCTAATGTTTGCAAAGCCCATTGAGGGTCATCACTAAAAACTGCATCTACACCAAAGTTCTTCAACTTAGTTAAAAGGTCAGAATGGTTAACGGTATAACACCAGACTTCTAGAAACCGTTGATGGGCGTCTGTCACAAAGGCTTGATTAATTTGATTTCCTTCCAAAACCACAATATCGACTTCTAACTGTTCCCCAAACGCGGCTAAATCTATCGGCAAATGAGCAATGACGGCAGCGAACTTGATGTTGTCGAGAATTCGGTATCCGCGTAATTTTGACTTTAATTTCAAAATCAGAGGATGGTTAAAAGAACTTAGAATGATCTTGGTATCATAAGTTTGCATCAATTGACTTAGTTGCTGGATAAACAAATCAGCATTCTCAAGGGTTTTTATCTCTAAATTCAAAGTAGCTTTATTGCCAACAATGTTAAACAATTCAGCCAGAGTAATCACTTTTTGTCCACTAATTGTTTGCAGTGTTGCAATATCCTGACAAGAGGCATCAGTAAAGCGTCCGGAGTGAAAAGTAAGGCGGTCTAAATAAAAATCATGGTAAATAAAAAAGTCATCTTCAACTTGCTGAACATCACACTCAATATAGGCTGCACCTGTATCTAACGCTCGTTCAAATGCTTCAGCGGTATTTTCAGGATAGCTTTTGCTAAATCCTCTGTGGGCAATAATTTTCATGAGATTTATGTAGATTTTTGCTCTACATTCTTTTGTGAATGATGAGTTTTTACTGTCTCATAAATTGCGGCTGAAATCACCAAAATTCCACCGAGCAAAATTTCCCAAGAAGGTGATTCATTTAACAGTGCAATTGCGAATAACACCCCATAAAGTGGTTGCATACAGGCCACTAATGAAAAGGTTTTTGCCCTGAGATGTTTAAGTGCAGCCGCTACCATCGCATGTGGTAATGCGGTAAATACCGACCCGAGTAACAACAACATTAATCCAGTATGAAGTTCCATTTGCACAAAATCGTCGCTTACAAAAAAGATCAAGCAAGGACAAATGACCAAGGTCTGCCAGCCCATAGCTTTAGCACCGCTGTAGTGTGAGAAATATTTGCGGTGCAGCAAGTTTCGCATGGCGTAGAGGAAAGCAGAAAAAACGCCAACCGCGACTCCTAGGGTGATGTCGTTTTCTAACGATACTGTGGGAACGATAAAATAGATACCTAGAAGCACCACGCAAGCACTCGCAATGTCTTGCCACTGAATGCGCATTTTTTCAAAAAAGGGTTCTAATAACACAGTGATTACCGGGAAAGTAAACAGGGCGATCATGCCTACAGATACACTAGAATACTGCATTGAGAAAAAGTAAGTAACCCAATGCACAGCCATGATAACCCCCAAACCCAAACCAACAGCATAATCTTTTGCACTATTGAGTCTAAGGCTTTGGCCACCAAGTTTCACGAATAAAAATAAGCAGATAAAAGCCGGCAATGAGCGACCAAAGGTGATGTCTAAGGCGGATAAAGGGATCAGTTTTGAAAACAATCCTGTACCACCTAAAAGCATGACAGTGATATGCAGATTAATCAGACTTCGTTTGACTGGATCCATAGGTTATGACCGCAATAAAATTAGGGAATGAATAATAATGTCCTGATTTTATTGCTTTTCAGCCATGGGTTTGCCCATTCGGGTGGTGCTTGCAACGGCTAAATCGGTAAAGTTGATTTTATTAGGTTCAAAACATAAAACCACAGTAGAACCTAATTTAAAGCGTCCCATTTCATCACCCTTTTTCAGTGACACTTCACCTTTAGCATGTTGCCAATGCTGGACGTATTTACCTGCTGGTGGTGTGATATTACCGGCCCAAACAGTTTCTATGCTGGCTACGATAGTGGCACCTACCAACACCATAGCGACCTTACCTACAGGTGTATCAAAAAGCGCTACCACTCGCTCATTTCTAGCAAACAACCCAGGAACATTCTGTGCAGTTAACGGATTAACGGAAAATAATTCACCCGGTACATGCAAGGTGTCAGTCAATTCGCCATCAATAGGCATATGAATACGGTGATAATCTTTTGGCGCTAGATAAATAGTTGCAAACTCACCGCCTTTGAACACTTCTGCTAATTCAGGCTTACCGCCTAATAAAGTCGTTAAACTGAATTGGTGACCCTTTGCTTGAAAAATACTATCACCATTAATTGCACCAAATTGACTGACTGTGCCATCGACAGGATGACAAAGAACATTGTCGTTCTCGTCAATTGGACGAGCGCCTTGTTTCAGCGGACGGGTGAAGAATTCGTTGAATGTTCTATACGCACTTGGGGATTCAAAAGCAGCTTCTTGCATATTGATCTTAAATGCTTTGATGAAAATCTTAATAAAAAATTGAGTAACAGCCCCAAGTTCTCGTTTGGCGAGAGCTCCTACCATTCTTGATAATAGATGCTTAGGTAAAATGTATTGGGTTTTGACTTTTATCCAGTCGATCACGCAAGGGACTCCTCAATTAATTCGAATAATATTGTAACCTAGCTTAGGCTTTTTTGCTTGTTCCAAAGCATTATGAAGCCTTATGTTTTGGCATAAGAAGGGCGCTGAGATTGTAAACTTTCGATAATACGTAGATAACTTAAATAACGTTCTTCGTCTATTTCACCATTGGCAACTGCTTGGGTAATTAAACAACCAGGATCGTCTTGATGTTTGCAATCGCTGAACTTGCAACCACCTAAATATTGCCTAAATTCGATAAAACCTTGGGTGATTTGCTCTTCGGAGAGATGCCACAGACCAAATTCTCTAACACCTGGAGAGTCAATAAGCTCACCACCATTGGCAAAATGCAAAAGTTTGGCAGCAGTAGTGGTGTGCTGACCTAACCCCGAATTACTTGAAACATCACCTATGGCTTCAGTTGCTTCTGGCAGAAGTTGATTAATCAAACTTGATTTACCTACACCGCTTTGACCGACAAAAACGCTAACCTTGTCCTTTAAATGAGATGACAGTTCTTCAACCCCTAATCCTGTTTTACAACTCATCAGAATGACCTGGTAATCTAACTCTCTGTAGACATCGAGTTGTTCGTTTACATATTCAAGATCTTCGTCATCCAAAAGTTCAACCTTATTTACCACCACTAAAGGGCGAATTTGCGCGGTTTCACAGGCGACTAAATAACGATCGATAATATGGGTTGAAAATGCTGGAAGTATAGAGCTGACGACAATTATTTGATCAATGTTGGCAGCCACGGGTTTAACGCCGTCGTAGTAGTCAGGGCGAGTAAGTACTGACTTTCTATCCAAGACTGCTTCTATCACACCGCGCTCATCAGAATTCTGAGAAATGTTTGCACGAAACAAGACATTATCACCACACACCACCGAATCAATCGTACGTCGAATAAAGCATTTATGCTGCTCATGAGTATCAGTATCTTCAACTATGGCATGCTTACCAAACCGACTAACGACTCTGCCATTGGCTTGGTCGCCTAGATTTTCAAATACTTCTTGCGAGCTAGCATCAAGTCGTTTTTGCCTATTCTGCTGTACTCGACGTTTTTGATTTTTCGATAACTTAGGTTTTTTCGCCACGTTAGTTTATTAAATTTGGTGATACACAGTTGCCATGATACCTTTTCGCTAGAATTTTTGCACAACTTCAAATGTAGGCTTTTATATGGCGATTGATAATCAAAATTTAGTTTGGATTGATATGGAAATGACGGGCTTGGATCCTGAGACTTGTGTGGTGTTAGAAATAGCTAGCATAGTCACAGACAAAGACTTGAATATTATTGCACAAGGACCAGTAATTGCCGTGCACCAACCTGATGATGTCCTCGATGCTATGGATGAATGGTGCACCAAAACTCACGGCGAATCAGGCTTGACCCAACGTTGTAAAGATAGTGATGTTTCGGTGCTGGAAGCTCAACAACAAAGCATTGAGTTCCTGCAAGAATATGTTGAAGCTGGTGTTTCACCTTTATGTGGCAACAGTATAGGGCAAGATAGACGCTTTTTAGTCAAATACATGCCCGAGTTAGAAGCCTTTTTCCATTATCGCAATATTGATGTTAGCACTATCAAAGAGCTCACAAACCGATGGCAACCAGAGATTGCCAAAGGGTTTAAAAAGAAAGGGGTTCATCTAGCGTTAGATGATATTAAAGAGTCAATTGAAGAGCTGAGATATTACAGAGAAGCCGTGTTTAAAATCTGATCGCTGACGATACGGTTGCGACCATTAGATTTTGCCTTATACAGGTTTTCATCAGCAAAGCTCAACATTTGTTCAATTTTTTGATGGCCTTTGCTGGTGAGGCCAATACTGACGGTACATTTGACTTTACGTTTGCCTGATTTAAACATTTTTTCTTGCACCGCTAGTCGAAAATCTTCTAACTTCTTTAACGCGTTGACTTGATTGATACCATCAAAAAACACACAAAACTCTTCTCCACCGAAGCGCGAAATTGGATGAGATTTAAAGTGTTTTTTCATCAATTTTGCAACATCTTTAAGCACTATATCCCCTTGTTCGTGACCGTAGGTATCGTTGATCGCTTTAAAATGGTCGAGGTCTAATAGGGCAAGGCTCACGTTTTCGGGTTCACGTCGTAAAATGGTTTTCACTTCACTGAAGAAGTGACGACGATTGGGTAATCCGGTTAAATAATCCGTATTTGCGGTTTTACGAATAATGTCAATTTGTTCAATGTATTCGATATTTTGTAATACACGGCAGAAAAACTCTTCGTGACAATAGGGGATGCGCAGGTAGTCGTTTGCGCCACTTTTGATGAATCTGGCTAATAAAGCAGGATCGTCCTGTTCACTGGTGCCAATGATACTCAGTTCTTCTTTGCTGTATTCTTTGCGTAAGTTAGCGACTAATTCAATGCCAGATTGATCTCTTAGTTTGTTGTCTACAATCAATTGCTTGATGCTAGGATGCTTTAGCAATAGCACTTTGGCTTGCTCTAGGTTGTTCGCTTGATAAGTGACAAAATTATGCCGATTTAGTAGTTCGCATACAGGATTTCGCTTGGAGGGCGTTTTCGCCATTACCAATACTCCTACATGGCGATTTTTCTCTAAACGTGTTAACAAGCGGCTTAAATATTCGAATACTTGATGGTTTTGTTTGGGAATATAGTCAACAACGGCTTTTGACAGTATGCGAGCCCTTACATCTGAGTCAGGTTGATCGGTGAGTACTATTACGGGCACAAAGGAGCTTATGGCAAAGTCAATGGCTTCACCGTGGGGCGCATCCGGTAAGGTATAATCAACCACTGCACATAAGAAGCTTTCAGGTGTAGATTGGTCAAAAATCACTTTGGCTTCTGTCAATGTGCTGGCGACTACAACATCCAGATTTGCTTTACCGATAACCCGTTTGATAATGCGCAAGCTTACGGCGTTATGCTCAATTAATAGTATTTTATATTTCACTCAAATCCCTCGATACTTCTTCCAAAAGGCATTTATTTCTCATCTACCTTATCGGCAGAATTGTTGAAGAAATAAGCTTTTGCTGGCAATTAATTCAGTAAATTTGAGAAACCTAAAAATTTTTGGATTTTTCTTGAAAATACACTTGCAACCGGCGAAATTTTTTTTATAATGCGCGTCCGATTTACGTTGAACAACGTGGTCGCACATTTTTACATGCGGGAATAGCTCAGTTGGTAGAGCACATGCCTCGTCACGAAGTGATTGACAAGGCTTGGCGAGCCAGATGTTGCAAAGAACGCTGATAAAACCAAAAATGCGGGAATAGCTCAGTTGGTAGAGCACAACCTTGCCAAGGTTGGGGTCGCGAGTTCGAGTCTCGTTTCCCGCTCCAAATCTTCAAATATAAATTTCTCTCATTCAAAGATTAACTCAGCCCATTATTTAGATTACATTAGTTGCATTCGTTTTCGATTAAACCTAAGGCTTAGTTTGAAATATTACGCAGCAATAGAGGCCGGTGGCACAAAGTTCGTTTGTGCAGTCTTTGATGAGCATAGAAATCTAGTTGCTAAGCAACGTATTCCGACGACAAGTCCTACTGAAACCCTTGCTGAGGTAGTAAGGTTTTTTAACGCGCAAATTAAAAAAGGATTTCCTGTTTGCTCCATGGGCATTGCTAGTTTTGGCCCTTTGGATCTTAATCCTGAATCACCAACATTTGGTTATATCACAAATACTCCCAAGAAAGGTTGGTCAAACATAGCCCTGTTACCTCAACTGCAAGCCGCATTTTCAGTACCCACGCAAATTGACACAGATGTAAATGCTGCCGCATTGGCGGAATATAAATGGGGAGCAGGGCAGCAGTTAAGCCCGGTAATATATGTCACTGTAGGCACAGGAATAGGTGCAGGTGTGGTTATTAATGGCCAGCCACTTCATGGACTAGTTCATCCAGAAATTGGGCATATGAAAATAAACACTGCAGATGTTCCCGCTGCATGCTGTCCATTTCATGGAAGCTGTTTAGAAGGTGTGGCATCAGGTCCAGCGATGCAACATATTTGGCAAGTTTCAGCTGAAACCTTACCAAGTGAACATGCCGCATGGGAGCTAGAAGCAAAGTTATTAGCCCAGTTGTGCCACAATCTTATGTTGAGCTTTTCAGCTCGAAAAATCATTTTGGGCGGTGGTGTTATGGCGCATGAAGGACTTATTTCTAAAATAATCCACTTTACACAAATTAGCTTGGCAGGGTATCTAACTCTGCCGCCACAGGTTCAATTAAGCGACATCATAGTGGCTACCGGTTTAGGTGAGAATTCGGGCTTATTAGGTGCATTTGCTCTGTCTCTATCTAAATCAGCGCATTAATACGTTCTATAAATATAATGCTGCAAAACGAAATTTTTTATTTATCCGTGTGGCGTGAATTGTCGAAACTTGTTCAAAATTGACAGTACAGATCCATATGCTATCTTAGTCATCTGACCAGTTGAGAGTGGCTAATCTATGTCAAAACCTAATCCTTTACGCAAATTTGCCAATAAAGCACTGACCTATCCGCATGGATTGGCGATGTGGTTATTGACCACAGTTTTCCGATTCAAAGTTAAGTTAGTAGGTACTGCAGGATTAAAAATAATCGAGACAGATTTAAAGCGCGTGGTGTTTTATCAGAAAAACAAAACCAAGGTGCAAAACCATATAGGCTCAGTGCATGCTGCGGCAATGGCTCTACTAGCAGAATCGGCAACTGGATTTGTAGTGGGAGTGAATTTACCCGGTGATAAACTCCCGCTTATCAAATCAATGAATTTGCGATATGTGAAACGCGCAAAAGGAGATATGAAAGCTGAAGCTTGGGTGACCGATGAGCAAATTTCACGAATGCAAACGGATCCTAAAGGAGATTTAATAGTCGCAGTAAAAGTTACCGATGAAACTGGTGAAGAACCCGTCATTTGTGAGATGAATTGGGCTTGGGTTGAAAAGCGCTAAGCCCCGTCGCATATAATCAAGATGACATTTTTGTTAAGTTTTTATCATTTTTTATTGATATTGAATTTATTTTATTGACAGCGCTAAATTTCGAGAGTAAATAGTCGATTTTATAGAGAGCATATTTCTGTAATCTTTAACGGGAGCGGCGAGCGATGTCACAGTTAACAAAAGAAACATTATTAAAGCGATTATTCCATGATCCGAAAAACTATCCTTATGGGTTTTCAAGATCAGGCGATTTTTCAATATCAGAAAGCAAAGCACTAAGTGAATACGGTTGTTTGTTTGCCGCCTTAGTTGATGGTCATTACGCACCAACTGATGCCGAAGACAAACAATTTCTTAATGCCGCTTTAGGGCATGTAGATCCTGCCTCAGTTCAAGAAAGAGCTTGGGTTAAATATCAAAAGCGCATTAACCGTCCTAAGACAGGAAGCATATACGGGTCTAGACCAGTTGCTAATGTCGAAGATGACGAAGTAGATTCTTCGGATGAGTTAGATTTAGATTTAGAAAGCTAAATCATATCCAACTCTTCAAAAACCGACTCCTTTAGGCTACCGGTTCAACCGGTAGCTCGCTCGCTTTCAACAGCGAAATACTTCCCACGCTATAATTTTCACTATAAATCATTTTTATGAACAGCCTGTCGCTCAATTGTTAATATTACGCGTAGTTGTAAACAGTATGTTTTTATAAAGTAGCTTTTGATAACGAATGAGGTCTGAGCGTCTTGTTAGTATAGAGACATATCTACTCCAACTTCGCATTTATTGGAATTATTAGCCTAATAATACCCAAAAATACCGTAAAAAACGAAATGAATATCCTAAAATATACAAATAAAAGGAAATATATTTCACTTTTGCCTGTTTTTGGGTTTTTATATTTCGCCGGCTGCGATATAGTGCGCGCTAACTTAAACGGTAACTAAAATAGGAGTCACCAAGGTGAGGATGATGTCGGGCGCGGCAATGGTCGTACAAGCCCTTAAAGACGTAGGTGTGACGCATTTGTTTGGGTATCCTGGTGGTGCTGTACTGGACATTTACGATGCGTTATTTGCGCAAGATGATGTGAAGCATGTACTAGTGCGTCATGAACAAGCGGCTGCTCACATGGCTGACGGCTATGCTAGGAGCACGGGAAAAACTGGTACTGTATTAGTCACCTCTGGTCCAGGAGCTACTAATACACTTACCGGAATAGCAACTGCCTATATGGATTCTATCCCAATGGTTATACTGTCAGGGCAAGTACCTTCTATGCACATAGGTGAAGATGCTTTTCAGGAAACTGACATGGTGGGTTGCT
Source organism: Glaciecola sp. 1036 (assembly GCF_050306235.1). Taxonomy (NCBI): domain Bacteria; kingdom Pseudomonadati; phylum Pseudomonadota; class Gammaproteobacteria; order Alteromonadales; family Alteromonadaceae; genus Glaciecola; species Glaciecola sp. 1036. The sequence goes on from NZ_JBLWFH010000008.1 coordinate 201,891, forward strand.
CGCGTCCAATTGTAAAGCATAGCTTTTTAGTTAAGCGCGCGGTAGATATTCCTAAAGCCATAGCTCAAGCATATTACATTGCCAATACTGGACGTCCTGGCCCTGTAGTTGTAGATCTGCCAAAAGACATAGTAAATGTGCAAGAAGAGCATCTCTACGAGTTCCCTACTGATGTGACTATGCGCTCTTATAACCCAACGTTAAAAGGCCATCCTAAGCAGATCAAAAAAGTGGTAACCACCTTAGCTAAGGCTCGAAGACCGGTTATTTATGTTGGTGGTGGAGCTATTGCAAGTGAAGCTTCCGCGTTGGTTACAGAGTTAGCTGAAAAGCTTAAAGCACCAGTGGTAAGTACCCTTATGGGACTTGGCGCTTTTTCATGCACCCATCAACAATCTCTAGGTATGTTAGGCATGCATGGAACACTTGAAGCTAATAAAACAATGCACAATTCAGATTGTATTTTAGCTTTGGGTGCAAGATTTGATGATCGAGTGACGAATAATGTTGACAAATTCTGTCCTCACGCAGACATCATCCATGTAGATATAGATCCGGCTTCTATTTCTAAAACCGTGAATGCACATATTCCAGTAGTGGGTTCCGTTGATAAAGTTGTTCAGCAAATGCTTACAGAAATGCAAAAGCATGATTTTTCTGACCAAGAAAATAACTTAGCTGAATGGTGGGAACAAATTAGCGAATGGCGTGAACGTAAGTGTTTGAATTACAATCAAGGCGACACTGTTATTAAGCCGCAAAAAGTTATCGAAGCCTTATATAAACATACCAATGGTGAAGCTTACGTCAGTTCTGACGTGGGGCAACATCAAATGTTTGCAGCGCTTTATTATCCTTTTGCGAAACCCCGTCGATGGATTAATTCTGGCGGCTTAGGAACCATGGGATTTGGTTTACCTGCTGCTATGGGCGTACAGTTCGCACATCCAGACGCATGTTCAGTTGTTGTGACCGGTGATGGTAGTATCCAGATGAATATTCAAGAGCTATCCACTTGTTTACAATATAATTTACCGATCAAAATCATTTCACTAAACAACCGTGCATTAGGCATGGTGAGACAGTGGCAAGACATGATCTATAAGGGGCGACATAGTCATTCTTATATGGACTCAATGCCAGATTTTGTGAAATTAGCTGAAGCATATGGTCATGTGGGTATTAAGGTTGATTCTTTAGATCAACTTGATGATGCTATGGCAAAATGCTTTGCTGAAAAAGACAGATTGGTATTTATGGATATAGCAGTAGACCAAAATGAACACGTTTATCCGATGCAAATTAAATGGGGTGCAATGGACGATATGCGACTAAGTAAGACGGAGCGAACATAATATGAGAAGAATATTTTCTGTATTAATGGAAAACGCTCCTGGTTCGCTATCTCGAATTATTGGTGTTTTTTCCCAACGTGGTTATAACGTTGATTCTCTTTGTGTAGCGCCAACCAGTGATGAAAGCTTGTCTCGTTTGACAATTATTACTCAGGCCGACAATAAAGTTGCTGAGCAAATTCTTAAACAAATTAATAAATTGATTGATGTTTTAAGAGTTACTGAGTTAACTGAAGCTGCACATGTTGAACGTGAATTGATGTTGATAAAGGTGGCAACTCGTACTGATGTGGCGCGTTCAGAAGTTAAACGTAACGTGGACATTTTTCGTGGAAGAATTCTTGATGTTACTTCTCAACACTACACAATTGAGATTACCGGTACCAGTGAAAAGCTCACCGCATTCGCGGATGTAATGGCGCAATGCGCCGATATCACAGAATCAGCCAGAACGGGCGTTTGTGGGTTATCCAGAGGCGACAGAGCCTTAAGAGCTTAAGTTTAAAAGTCGGACCACTGTCCGACTTTTTTATTTTTAAGCTATGTGTTTGTTATTTATTAAAAAGTTAATAATTAATTTATTTTAAATTATTGTTATTTTTTATCACCTTTTAGAAAACTGTGCTACACTACACATGTTTTTGGTAATACACCTTTGTTAGTTTGCTACATCTTAAGTGTCAAGTTCCAAGTTCGTGAAGCTGTCGGACTCTTCTTTATTACTTCAGAGTAAGAATCTCAAAACGCTATTGTCAAAAATGCCTGCGCAGGCTGATGCGTGTTTTTTTTAAAGTTAAATTTGAGGTTTTTATGTCTAAAGTTACAGGCACAGTTAAGTGGTTCAACCCTGAAAAGGGCTATGGTTTTCTAACTCAAGATGACGGTGGTAAAGATGTATTCGTACATTACCGTGCAATCGTTTCTGAAGGTTACAAATCACTTAACGAAGGCCAAAGAGTTTCATTTGACGTTGAAGAAGGTCAAAAGGGACTTCAAGCAGCTAACGTTGAAGCAGTTTAATTAAAACGCTTCGTTAGTATTCAAAAAAAAGCGCTCGTATGAGCGCTTTTTTTGTGCCTGAAAAATAATGGAGCCGTAAATAATGGAGCCGTAGTTCATTTAAACAATGGAGCCGTAGTTCATTCTCACCGTTTACTTTGTAAAAATCCCCTAAGGTATTCAGGGTAGGTGAGAATGAACTACGGCTCCATTGTTTAAATGAACTACGGCTCCATTATTTCCAAGGGCTCCAATACTTACAAAGCTACACTATTCTAGATACGTTCAAATACCGTCGCTATACCTTGGCCTAGACCAATACACATAGTAGCTAATCCGATAGTGGCATCCTGATCTTCAAGAACGTTCAAAAGAGTAGTGGAGATTCTTGCGCCGGAACAACCTAGAGGATGTCCTAATGCTATCGCGCCACCTTTCAAGTTTACTTTGTCTTCATATACATCTAGCCAACCAAGCTGCTTAATACATGATAACGCCTGTGCAGCAAAAGCTTCGTTAAACTCCGCAAATTCAATATCATTCATGGTTAAACCAGCGCGTTGTAGAGCTTTCTTGGTAGCCGGTACTGGACCGAAACCCATAATAGCTGCATCACAACCTGCAACAGCCATTGACCGGATTTTTGCTCTTGGTGTAAGACCCATAGCTTTTGCTTTGTCAGCAGACATTACTAGCATAGCTGCAGCGCCATCAGAAATTGCGGATGACGTACCTGCGGTAACACTACCATTCACAGGATCAAACACGGGACGCAAACCGGCTAAGGTTTCCGTGGTGGTTTCTGGACGTATAACTTCATCGTGCTCAATTAGGGTTAAAACACCATCAGCATCATGACCTTCAATGGCAACAATCTCATTTGCCCATTTACCATCTTGCATAGCTTTGTAGGCTTTTTGATGTGAACGAGCACCAAATGCGTCTTGCATTTCTCGGGTGATACCATTTTGGCGACCAAGCAATTCAGCTGTCATTCCCATGTTGCCAGAAGCTTTGGCAGTGTATTTTGCCAGCGCTGGATGGAAATCCAAATTATAAGTCATGGGAACATGGCCCATATGCTCAACACCACCAATCATATACACATCACCGCGACCTGTCATGATAGCTGAAGTCGCATCATGCAAAGCTTGCATAGAAGAGCCACATAATCTGTTTATAGTTGCGGCACCTGTGCTTCGAGGAATTTTAGTCAATAACTGTGCATTTCGGGCAATGTTAAACCCTTGCTCTTTAGTTTGTTGCACACATCCCCAAATGATGTCCTCAATTTCACTAGGATCAAGATTAGGATTACGTTCAAGTAATTTGGTCATCAAGTGAGCAGATAAATCTTCTGCTCTTACATTTCTAAATACACCGCCTTTGGAGCGACCCATGGGTGTTCGAATACAATCTACGACCACTACATCTTTCATAAATTTTCTCCTTAACTGTTTTAGGCGAAGTATGATTTGCCTGAGGCGGCCATTTCACGTACGCCATCAGATACTTGATAGATTGGACCCAAATGGGCATATTTGTCTGCTAATGCAACAAAATTCGCGAGTCCAAGGGTTTCAATGTAACGGAAAATTCCGCCTCTGAAAGGAGGGAAACCCAATCCATAAAGTAACGCCATATCCGCTTCGGCTGCGCTGTCGACAACACCTTCTTCTAAGCATCGAATAGCTTCATTGGCCATAGGTATCATCATGCGAGCGATAATTTCGTCAGTATCGAATTCCTTAGTATCAGCAACATGGGGCTGCATGAGTGCATACGCATCTTCAGCCGGCGTTTTACTAGGACGACCGCGCTTGTCTTTACCATAATTGTAGAAGCCTTGACCGTTCTTTTGACCTAAACGCTTATTGCTGAACATCAAAGTTACAGGGTCGTTTTCAATTTTCTGCATGCGCTCAGGAATGCCATCAGACATTACGCTAGCAGCATGATCCGCAGTATCCATGCCCACAACATCAAGTAGATATGCCGGACCCATTGGCCAACCAAAGACTTTTTCCATCACTTTATCAACAGCGGTGAAATCAGCACCATCAATAACTAAACGACTGAAACCAGCAAAATAAGGGAATAACACGCGGTTTACAAAGAAGCCTGGGCAGTCATTGACAACTATTGGCGTTTTGCCCATCTTAAGAGTTGCTGCAACAACGGCAGAAATTGTAGCTTCGTCAGTCTTCTCACCTCGAATGATTTCTACTAAGGGCATTCTGTGTACTGGATTGAAGAAATGCATACCACAAAAACGTTCAGGTTTAGACAAAGCTTCTGCCAGTTGGTCAATAGAAATGGTGGAAGTGTTTGAAGTAATAATGGCATCTTCTGATACGGTATCTTCTACTTCTTTAAGGACCTTAGATTTGATGGCGGGGTTTTCTACTACAGCTTCGATCACCAAATCAGCATCTGCAATGGCCTTCATATCGAGAGTTGGGACAATATTGTTCAGGGTTGATGCCATTTTCGCTGGCGTAACCTTGCCTCTTTCCATGCCTTTAGTGAGGATTTTAGCCGCTTCATTCAAGCCTAATTCTAAGGCTTGATTATTAATATCTTTCATTACTGTAGGTACGCCTTTAACCGCACCTTGATAAGCAATTCCACCGCCCATGATACCAGCGCCTAACACAGCGTGTTGCTTGACGTCTTTGGTTGCTGCTTTTGCTTGTTTCTTACCTTTGCTTTTAACTATCTGATCAGCAAGGAATATACCTACTTGTGCTTGGCAGGCGTCAGTTTTAGCAAGGGCTACAAAGCCTTCGTTTTCTAATTTTAAAGCGCCTTCTCGTCCCAAAGCCGCAGCTTTTTGTACTGTTTCAACCATTTTGTGTGGTGCTGGATAATGTTTTCCAGCTTGAGCCGCAACCATAGCGGCAGCAGTTGAAAAACTCATCATTGCTTCATTAGTATTCAACGATAAAGGTGCTTTTTTCTGTTCTCTTCTTGCTTGCCAGTCTAGTTTGCCAGCAATAGCATCTTTGAGCATAGCCCGTGCCGCTTCATGCAATTTCTCTGGCGCAACAACGGCATCTACAGCTCCTTCGGCTAAGGCTTTCTGACCATCTCTATCGCGGCCAGTAGTCATCCACTCTAAAGCGTTGTCAGAACCGATTAATCGAGGTAAACGAACTGTACCGCCGAAACCTGGCATTAAACCAAGTTTTACTTCGGGTAGACCTATTCGAGCACTAGTATCAGCTACGCGTAAATCAGTGGCTAATGTCATTTCACATCCGCCACCAAGGGCAAAACCGTTTATTGCGGATATGGTAGGCACAGGAAGATCTTCAAATCTGTCGAACACTTGTGACGTTTTCGCCACCCAAGCTAGCACTTCTGATTCAGGCATTTCAAATAATGCGGTAAATTCAGTGATATCTGCACCGACAATAAAGACAGGTTTAGCTGAACGAACTAATACCCCTTTAACGCCATCAGAAACATTAATGGCGGCAATGGCTTTATCCAATTCTGCTACCGTTTGTTTATCAAATTTATTCACTGAACCCTTGGCATCAAATACCAGTTCAGCAATACCGTCGTCAGTCATTTCAACCGACAGACTCTCGCCGTGAAACATCATGTATATCTCCTGTGTCACATTTTTCGAAAAACTTTTATTAAGATTAGACCACCAATACCGATAGGTGAATTATAATGAGTGAATAAGACATAAAAGTTATAAATTTATTCAAACCAATGGAAAATTGTCTTGTCTATTCCTATGTTGCAACGAATACTACGATATTCAAGTATGATAAGGTTATTTATTTTATAAATGGCGACATATTTGAGTAACAAATAAGGGACTTTATTTTGTTCATCTTGTTTTGTAAAAACTTCTCTTTTTTACTAATAGCTTTTCTATTGGTATCAAATAGTTATGCCCAAAGTAAGGCGAATCAAGAAACGACTTCCACACCACAGGTCGACCAAGCTCTGAGAGATTCTCAACGAGCGGCATTTTTGCGATTAGATAAACGTTTGTGGAATATGTCTGATGAAGAATTGGTCGATGCTATACAAGACATTGGTGACTATCCATTAAATCCCTATTTAATTGCAAAAAAGCTCACACATCGCATAAGCCTTAGTAGAACAGGTCAAATTAGAGATTTTTTGCTTAAGTATGATGGCACTCCACTGGATCGTTTGGTACGAACGCCATGGCTAGAATATTTAAAAAAACGCAATAAAGACCAGTTGTTTATGCAGTTTTATCGAAATGTGTATGACACCGAATTAGCCTGCTATGACTTAGATTTACGTTATCAATACAGCCAAGACAAAGAGGCAGTATTTAATGAAGTGGCAGATTTTTGGAATGTTGGAAAAAGCCAGCCTAAAACCTGTGATCCCGTATTTAAAGCCTGGATGCAAGCTGGTTTATTGACGGAAGATTTAATTCTACAGCGTATTGAAAAGGCGGCTAATGGTGGCACTCATACCTTAATACCTTATCTAACGACCTTGTTGCCCGAAGATAAAAAGTATTTGGCAGAGGCTTGGCATAAGGTGAGGCGAAATCCGGCAACTGTCGCCAAATTGAATTTATTTAATGGACGCTATCAAATGATAGAGTCATCTATTGTCACCTATGCACTAACAAGACTTATTTGGCGTGATGCAGACCTGGCATTAAAAACCTATGAAAGGGCTAAAAATGCAATGGTATTTTCTCAAGCTCAAACGGCAAAAATTGCAAATCAATTTGCAGTAAGCTTGGCGTTAAATGAACATAAACAAGCGGAAAAGTGGCTGACCAAAGCTGGCGATGTAGCGCCTCAAGAAGATACCCTCAGATGGCATCTAGCTTTATTGTTGCGCAATCAAGAGTGGCAAAAAATCATTCTTCTAATAGAGAAAAGTCAGCCCCAATATACTCATGATTTACAGTTTCAATATTGGTTGGCCAGAGCATATGAACTTGTGGGTCGAAACCAAGATGCAACTAGCCTCTATCGTCAGTTAGCGAGTGCTCGGGACTATTACGGCTTTTTATCAAGTGCTCGATTAGGCGTAGATTATAGCTTTGAACATCAGCCATTATCCCCTTCCCAAGAGGATCTAGACCTCATTCGTCAGTCGGGCTTTGCTCAACGGGCTTACGAGTTGAGAAAGATAGGTCGTGATTATTGGGCGCGTTTGGAATGGCTAGCCTTAAAGCGTTCATTGAATCAAGAGCAGCAATTGGCAACTGCCGTCGTTTCGTCCGAGTGGGGCTGGCATGATCAAACCATTCGCACATTAGGTGATTTGCGTGAATTAAACGATGTAGAAAGGCGTTTTCCCATCGCTTATGCAGATTTGATTGTGCCAGAAGCTAAGAAAAATAATATCCAACCAGAGTGGAGTTTGGCTATCGCTCGACGAGAAAGTAGCTTTATGCCAGATGCTATTTCGTCTGTCGATGCGCGAGGTTTGATGCAAGTATTGCCAAGTACGGCGCGGTACTTGGAAAAGCGTCGAGTATCTTCTTCTGAGCTTTTAGAGCCAGACTTTAACGCAAGAGTGGGAAATAAATATTTAAGATATCTATTAAATAAGCTCGATGGCAATACCTTACTTGCTACCGCATCGTACAATGCTGGCTGGCGCCGAGTTCTTGATTGGTTACCGGAAGATAATGCTATCGACGCCGATATTTGGATAGAATTAATTCCCTACAGAGAGACGCGTAATTATGTAAAGGCGGTAATGGCGTACCAACAGATTTATCAGCGTAAACTATCTGATGAAATGCCGAAACACACAGTCTTCAGTCAACTCGCTTCGAGCCAGATCGAGCCAAGATCTTCTTAACTTGCGAATTTGAGCAAAAGTTAACAAAAAGGTTTTGTTCTTTTTTACCAGATATTGCCTATGTTAATATGTGCGTTTAAATAATAAGAAGAAGGAAATCAGTCAATGTCATATCCAGAGATAGACAAACTTTACCGCGACCACATTCAAGAATTACAGGTGCGAGCTAGAGAAGCCCTCGATAGAGAAGGCATTGACGGTATCATTATTCACTCGGGGCAACTTACGTATCAATTTTTGGATGACAATGCTTATCCTTTTAAGGTAAATCCGCATTTCAAAGCCTGGCTTCCGATCATAGATAATCCCAATTCTTGGTTGGTAGTAAATGGTGTCGACAAGCCCAAACTAATTTTTTATCGTCCGGTAGATTTTTGGCATAAAGTACCTGATGAACCCGAGGATTTTTGGGTCGAGCATTTCGATATTGTGTATTTAAAACACGCCAACAATGTCGAGAAGTTTTTACCATACGATCGCGCTAAATACGCCTACTTGGGTGAGCATATTGAAGTGGCTCAGGCTTTAGGTATTTCAATAGTAAATCCTGACAAACTGATACATTATTTACACTGGAAACGCGCATATAAAACAGATTATGAACTTGCTTGCATGCGAGAAGCGAACAGAGTCGCTGTGCTGTCTCATAAAGCCGCCGCGTTAGCATTTGCTCGTGGTATGTCCGAGTTTGAGATTTACCAAGCGTATTTAAGGCAAGCTAAGCAAGGCGAAAATGAAATGCCTTACAATGGAATTGTCGCACTTAATAAAAATGCATCCATTTTACATTACATGGTACAAGACAAGATTCCTCCAGATGCACATTTATCTTTCTTAATTGACGCAGGCGCTAGCTTTAGAGGATATGCCGCTGACATTACTAGAACTTATACACATGGTCCCGGCCCATTTGAAGATTTAATTGTGCAAGTAGATGAGCTAACCCAGAAGTTGGCGGCAGCATTGAAACCAGGTATTCAGTATACCAGTATTCATGAACAAGCGTTTGCCGGTATAGCGCAAATTTTGTTTAGTAATCATATTGTTAATTTAACCGCAGAAGGTATCTTAGAACAGGATATCGTCGGTACCTTCTTCCCACATGGCATAGGGCATTTCTTAGGGTTACAGGTACATGATGTGGGTGGTCATTTTGCAGATGATAGAGGCACGCCAAAGCCTGCTCCTGAGGCGCATCCATTTTTACGTTGCACCAGAGAAGTTGAAGCAGGCCAAGTCTTTACCATTGAGCCTGGACTCTACTTTATTGATTCGTTATTGGCTGACCTGCAAAGCAGAGAAGAATCTAAGTTCATTAATTGGAATGTGGTTGAGAAGCTTAAGCCTTATGGCGGCATCCGTATTGAGGACAACGTAATAGTCCATAAAGATCGCAATGAGAATATGACGAGGGAGCTTTGGTAGCTCCCTGATGTTTAGCTGGTTAGCTAGCTGTCTCGATTGACTGCCAAATCGGCTAAAGACAGCAGCGCTTGCTTGTAATTGCTATCTGGAAGAATCGCGATTGCGTCTTTAGCTTTCTTCGCTTCAGCTTCAGCTAGCGATTTAGTGTAATCTAACGAGCCCGCCGCTTTCATGGCTACCAAAATAGTATCAAAGTGTTGCATGCCGTTGGCATTTTCAATGGCATCTCGAATTAACTGTTGAGTTGATTCATCACTGTTCCACATAGCATGTAAAAGTGGCAACGTAGGTTTGCCTTCAGCTAAATCATCGCCGGCATTTTTACCCATTTCATCTTCTGTTGCAGTGTAATCCAATACATCGTCGATAAGTTGAAAGGCTGTACCTAAATGTTTTCCATATTGCTGCATTGCATATTCAACATCTTGGCGTTGATCTGTTAATACAGCAGCAAGCTGGGTAGCCGCTTCAAATAAACGTGCGGTTTTACTGTAAATTACATCTAGATAACTTTCTTCAGTAGTGTTGGGATCGTTACAGTTCATTAACTGCATGACTTCGCCTTGGGCTATTCGATTTGTCGCGTCTGATAAGATCTCCATCACTCGCATGCGATTGATTTCAACCATCATTTGAAACGCGCGGGTGTACAAAAAGTCGCCTACTAACACACTGGCTTGGTTACCGAACACGGCATTGGCAGTTTCGCGGCCTCTTCGCAACATTGATTCATCTACTACATCATCATGCAGTAACGTTGCTGTATGGATAAATTCAATAATAGCCGCAAGTTTGTGATGTTCGGTTGATTGAATATGTAAGGCTTTGGCTGCCAGCACAGTGAGCAAGGGGCGCAGACGTTTTCCGCCACTGTTTACGATATAAAATCCTAATTGATTAATCAGCGCGACATCGGATTCTACTTGTTTTTGAATAAGTTGATTCACAGCCGTCATGTCGGCATCGGCGAGTTGTCGTATTGTGTTTAAGTCCATTGGGTGGAAAGCTAGTTTTTATTTGCTGTGTATTGTACATAAATTTAGGCTTTTTACAGCATCATTAGGCGGATTTAATGGTATGTGTAAAAAATAGTCGAAATAATCGGCAAATATCCTGAATTAGTACTTGCGAGACGGGCAAAGTTTACGTACAATTCGCGCCCTGTTTTTTGAATTGAGCGCAATATAGCGCAGAGCGGAGATTTATATGTACGCGGTTTTCCAAAGTGGTGGTAAACAACACCGTGTGGCTGAAGGCCAAACCGTTCGTCTTGAGAAAATCGAAGTTGCTCCAGGTGAGTCAGTAGATTTCGATGATGTCTTGATGGTAAGTAATGGTGACGATGTTAAAATTGGTACACCATATGTAGCAGGCGGCAAAGTGACTGCAGAAGTAGTTACTCATGGTCGTGGAGATAAAGTTCAGATAGTGAAGTTCCGTCGTCGTAAGCATTCACGCAAGCAAGCGGGACATCGTCAGTGGTTCACGGAAGTGAAAATCACTGGTATCACAGCTTAATTAGGAGACGAACACATGGCACATAAAAAGGCTGGTGGTAGTACCAAAAACGGTCGCGATTCAATTAGTAAACGCTTAGGTGTTAAGCGTTTCGGTGGACAATCAGTTCTTGCTGGTAACATCTTGGTTCGTCAACGTGGTACAAAATTCCACGCAGGTGATAACGTAGGTATCGGTAAAGATCACACGTTGTTTGCCCTTTCTGACGGCAAAGTACAGTTTGAAGTAAAAGGTCCAAAGAATCGTAAATACGTAAGTATTGTCGCTGAATAGACTTTATACGCTAACGAATTGAAAAGCCGCTTAGTTAAGCGGCTTTTTCTTTGTGCGGTAGATAATGGAGCCTTAAATAATGGAGCCGTAGTTCATTTATATAATGGAGCCGTAGTTCATTCTCACCTATCCATTGCACTTTAAACGTTTTTACCGGGTAAACGGTGAGAATGAACTACGGCTCCATTATATAAATGAACTACGGCTCCATTATTTACATCTCCATTATTTTGCGCTTTTGCGTACTTTTTAGTAATCTTTTAGTTCGAGACAAGAGATAAACAGTTATGAAATTTGTAGATGAAGCTGAGATTCGTGTAGAAGCCGGTGACGGTGGTAATGGCACAATCAGCTTTCGCCGTGAAAAATTTGTACCAAAAGGTGGCCCCGACGGTGGTGATGGCGGGGATGGTGGTAGCGTTTTTCTCGAGGCGGATGAAAACCTCAACACGCTGATCGACTACAGATTCGAACGTTTTCATCGAGCTCAGCGTGGACAAAACGGCCAAAGTCGTAATTGTAACGGTAAAAAAGGCGAAGATCTCATTGTCAAAGTGCCAGTTGGTACGCGAGCAACGGATAAAGATACACATGAAGTATTGGCTGACCTTACCAGTAATGGCCAGAGAGTAAAAGTTGCACAAGGGGGATTTCATGGTTTGGGCAACGCGCGTTTTAAAAGCTCTGTTAACCGTGCGCCACGACAAAAGTCAGATGGTACACCGGGTGAAATTCGAACCCTACATTTAGAACTTATGTTACTTGCTGATGTTGGACTATTGGGATTACCCAATGCAGGTAAATCCACTTTCATTAGATCCGTATCTGCGGCTAAACCCAAGGTTGCCGATTATCCTTTTACTACCCTAGTACCAAATCTTGGTGTGGTAAGATTAGATACTCAATCAAGTTTTGTGATTGCAGACATTCCTGGATTAATTGAAGGTGCTTCAGACGGCGCAGGACTCGGTATTCAGTTTTTAAAGCATCTAGAACGTTGCCGTGTTTTATTACACCTTGTGGATGTAATGCCGGCAGATGGTTCAGATCCGGTTGAGAATGCCCTGACTATTCTTCACGAACTAGAACAATACAGTCCCAAGTTAGCAGCCAAACCAAGATGGCTAGTGTTTAATAAAGTAGATCTTCTACTTGAAGAAGAAGCAGAAGAACTTTGTTCAAATATAGCTGAGCAACTTGGATGGGAAGGGGATTACTACCAAATATCCGCATTCCATAAGATGGGGGTGATGGAAATCTGTAGTGACCTGATGGATTATATCGAAACACTTCCAGCAGAGAATTCAGCCATTGAAAAAGATGACGAATCTGGATTTAAGTGGGATGATTCTCGACAAAATGTCCCAACATCATCAGACGTTCATGATGACGACGATGATGATGATGATTGGGATGACCATCCAAATGTTATCTATACCAACGAATGAAGCGGCATTGCTTAGATTTTTCAGCATTAACCCCGAACCAAGTCTATGACATATTAAGACTTCGTTCGGAAGTCTTTGTGATTGAACAAAATTGTCTATATTTAGATGCAGATGGCAAAGACCCAAAGTGTAAGCACTTATTTTATTATGCAGGCGATACGCTTGCTGCCTATGCTCGCTTACTTCCTAAAGGTACCAGTTATCCTTCAGTCAGTATTGGCAGAATATTGGTTGCTGAAGAATTTAGAAAACACGCATTAGGCAAGCAGTTGGTAGAGGATGCTATCAAAAGCTGCCATTCCTTTTGGCCTGATGAAACAATTACTATTGGCGCTCAAAAATATCTTCTCAATTTTTATCAATCACTAGGATTTAAAGTAATTGGTGACGAATATTTAGAAGACGGTATTATGCATGTTGATATGCAATTGCAGTAAAAGGTAGTTTAAGCGTGAGAATATCCATGATTGCCGCTATGGCGAACAATAGAGTGATAGGGTTAGATAATCAAATGCCATGGCATTTGCCAGCGGATTTAAAGCATTTTAAAGCCGTCACACTGGGTAAACCAGTTGTCATGGGACGTAAAACCTACGAATCAATAGGTAAAGCTCTACCTGGAAGAAAAAACATCGTTATCACGCGTAATCAAGCTTATCAACTGACTGATGCCATAGTGGTGGAAACCATAGAGTCTGCGCTAAAAGTTGCAAGTATAGAATCATCAGAAGTCATGATAATTGGCGGAGGGGCTATATATGAAGCAGTCTTGCCTCTAGCAGATAAACTATTTTTGACCTTTATTGATTTAGAGGTGGAAGGTGATACACAGTTTCCAGATTATAATGCACAAGCAAAGTGGATTGAGGTTGATTCAGAACATCATCTAGCTGACGAAAAAAATCCTTATGATTACAAGTTCGTTACCTTAGAGCGAGCTTCTTGACGCGCCAAGCCGAAACTATAGAAATATCCGTACAGGGCACTAAAAAATATTGAAGGAATAACCGTCGGCCAAAGATTAGGTGTCGAAAAGCTAATGTTTATTCCGATTACCAACAAAGACTGTAACAGAAGCGCGGGAACAGGGGCTAAAATGAGGCCTGGAATGCAACTTCCGTGGCACAGTTTTTCATAGGTTTCTATACTGTGACTAATGGTCTCCACAGTGGCACATTTTTCACTTTTACTCATCTTTGACCACCTAGGAAGAATAAACGCAAGACAATAGTTTGATGTGCCAAATCGTCTGTAACAGGATTCTAAAAGATAAGTAAAAATCAAGGTTATTGCACCACTATATGTGCCTTGCACTATAGCGGCCTTGAATAAAATAGATGTATCCGAAGTGATGAGACTGTTAGCATACCAAGCCCAACTGGCATAGAAACTAAAAGCTACAAACGCAGATACAAACAATCTTATATAGGTTGACATCACCAAAGACGCCCTCGGTTATTGGGTAAATAACAGGCGCACTTTGGGATTAAATCGTTCTGATTTACTGAGCTCCAAAGAGCGCGTCAGTATTGAGACCTTCTTGGCGCAATAAATCTTTCAATTTTTTTAAGGCTTCAACCTGAATTTGCCTGACTCTTTCTCTTGTTAGCCCAATTTCGACACCCACTTCTTCTAAAGTCGAGGGTTCATAGCCCAAAAGACCAAACCTGCGAGCTAAAACTTCTTTGTGTTTAGGACTTAAGAGACTCATCCAACCAACAATACTATCGTTAATATTATTGTTTTGTAGCGAGCTTTCCGGACTATCTTGGTAATCGTCGGCGATGGTATCAACAATTGATTTGTCGCCATCTCCGCCAATGGGAGTATCCACAGAGCTAATACGTTCATTTAGCTTAAACATGCGTCTTATACTAGAGGCCGGCTCACCTGTAGCGTCGGATATTTCTTCTGGCGTGGGTTCATGGTCCAGTTCTTGAGACAATTTACGCGCGGTGCGTAAATACAAATTCAATTCTTTAACTATATGAATGGGCAACCTAATAGTCCGCGTTTGGTTCATCAAAGCGCGCTCTATTGTTTGCCTGATCCACCAAGTAGCATAGGTAGAAAATCGAAAGCCTCGTTCGGGATCAAATTTTTCAACCGCTCGAATTAGCCCTAAATTGCCTTCTTCGATCAAGTCTAATAAGGCAAGACCTCGGCTATTGTAGCGCCTAGCGATTTTTACGACTAAGCGAAGATTACTTACTATCATGCGCTCACGAGAAGCTTGATCGCCTTTCAGCGCAGCTCTGGCATACATGATTTCTTCTTCGGCACTTAATAATGGAGAAAAGCCAATTTCGTTGAGATACAGCTGAGTTGCATCTAAATTTTTGACATTTAATTGATCTGAGGAAAGATCAATTCGATCATTGTCAGAGTAATCGTCGTCTGAATAGGCTGATTCATCGTCAATATCTTTCAGTTCTACATCATCCAGATTATCCTGAATGTCCTTTTGGTCTATCCCTTGACTTACCATACTAACCTCCTCAACACGCAAAGATGATTGAAAAAGAAAATATCAGGGTAAATACTGCAGTGGATCCATTGATTGTCCACGTTTCCTGATCTCAAAGTGCAACATGGTCTCACTAGCTCCGGTGTTACCCATGGTTGCTATTTGCTGTCCTTGCAAAACAAAACTTTGCTCACTAACTAAAATACGCTCATTGTGTGCGTATGCACTTAAGTACTCATCGTTGTGCTTTATGATAATTAAATTACCATATCCCTTCAGGGCGTTGCCTGCGTACACAACTTTGCCGTTAGCAGCTGCGAGAATAGGCGACCCAATCGGACCTTTAATATCAAGTCCTCTGTTAGTGCCATCAATACCTACCGTAGCGACTCGATTAACGCCTGATGCTGGCCAGATCCAATTTTCAACTAAATCTGTGTTCAGAGCTGGCTTAGACTCGCTATTTTGCTGTCTTTGACGGACACGTTGACGATTAAGATACCCCTCCCTAGAACTTTCGTCAACCTTTGAATTGCGAATTAAATCAACTTTAGTCGAATTATTCTTGGTTTTGGCAATCGAATTTGTTTGCGGAGTTAACCTGATGTTTTGATTGGGGAAAATTTCATAAGGAGCAGAAAGGTTATTCCAAGCAGCGAGATCACGATAAGTGTTACCACTATAAAAGGCAATAGAAAATAATGTATCGCCCCTTTTGACCCGATAACTTGTGCCCGTGATTTGGGTAAGATTATTTTGACTGGCTAACTTGGTAGATAGGGTATGCACAGGGGCTGGTGTGCTGCGACCTGTACAAGCAGCCACAATGATACAAAGGAGTATAATAGTGACTCTTTTTTCCATGGGCGAGTTACCGTAGGACTAAATAAGCAACAATAGCCAGTACGACAACACTCCAACCTATGACTTCAATATATTGTTTTAATCTTGCTTCCATTGGCGGACCACCCCACTTCATGAAAGCCGCCACTAAGAAAAATCGCAAACCACGACCTACTGCTGAGGCAATAACAAAAGGGAAAAATGGCATAATCAACGCGCCCGCGCTAATGGTAAATATTTTATAAGGTATGGGTGAGAAGCCGGCTAAAAAAACGACCCAGACACCATATTCGGCAAACCAAGATTCAGCCAAAGCCAATTTATCACCATAGCCCCATTCAATTGCCATGGGCCCAAGCCAAGTCTCGAAGGTGAAATATCCGAGTAAATAACCAAAAATACCACCTATAATGGAAGCAACAGTGGTTACTGTTGCAAATCGCCATGCTTTGTCTGTTTGACTTAATACCATGGGCGCTAGCATCACGTCTGGTGGTATAGGGAAAAATGTCGATTCAGCACAACTTAGACCGGCAAGATAACGTTCGGCATGCCTATGTCTCGACCATCTTAAACAGGTATCATAGAGTCCAGTGAATATTTTCACGATATTGCTCCTGCTACTAAAGGAACAAATCTGACTTGACCGATTTCACTTTGTTGCACTTGCTCACCATCCTTGTTAATTAATACTAATTTCTGCTCTTTTTCACCAACAGGTAAAATCAATCGTCCATTGGGACTCAATTGTTCGACTAGTGCTTCAGGCACTCTCGATGCTGCTGCTGTCACTATTATGGCATCAAATGGCGCTTTACTTGTCCAACCTTCCCAGCCATCACCATGTTTCATTTTAACGTTGTGTAAGTCAAGCTGATTCATTCGGCGTTTCGCTTGGAACTGCAAAGATTTAATCCGTTCCACCGAATAAATTTGAGGAAAAAGTTGGGCCAATATCGCGGTCTGATAACCCGAGCCTGTGCCAATTTCTAACACCTTTTCAATTTTAAATGGCGCTTCCAGTAAATACTGGGTCATCTTAGCCACGGTAAAAGGTTGTGAAATGGTTTGCCCTTGGCCTATAGGTAATGCATTGTTTTCATACGCTTTGTGTTGAAGAGCTTGGGGAATGAAAAGTTGTCGAGGAGTTCGACTAATGGTACTTAGGATCAGTTCATTAGTGATTCCCTGAGCTGCCAAATGCTTTACTAATTGTTGGCTATTCCGTGATGTACTATTGGTTGTCATTATTATTAATCTTCAAACCACTTTTTCAGAGACATTACCTGCTTATGAACCGTCATATCAGTCGATAACGGACTGACTGAACAGTAGCCATTGGCGACCGCATGAAAATCTGTGCCTTCTCCGGCATCTAGCTCATTTCCAAGTCTGCCATACCAGAAAATTTGATTTCCAAAGGGATCAATATCTTGCAGCATGGTTTCCGCTCTGTGGCGTTTCCCGCACCGCGTGGCCATTATACCCTTAATTTCACGAAAAGGCAGATTTGGTACATTTATATTTAGAATCTGATTACTTTCTAATGGATGGTCTTCAAGGCGCTTGATAATATCAAGGGTAAGCTTGGCGGCAGTTTCAAACTTTTGGTCTTGTTTTGAGCACAAAGACACTGCAATGGCTGGCAGACCCAAATGACGTCCTTCCAAAGCCGCAGCTACAGTCCCAGAGTAAATAGTATCATCGCCTAAATTAGGACCATGGTTGATACCAGAAACGACTAAATCCGGCTCTTCAAAATAACCGCTATTTACCCCTAACTGAACACAATCAGAAGGCGTTCCATTGACCGCGTAAAAACCGTTTTTGGTTTTACTGATGCGTAATGGGCTATGTAGCGAAAGTGCGTTACTCATGCCGCTACAATTTCTATCGGGTGCAATTACTGTCACATCGAATTCGCCCGATAAATACTCATACATGCAATGCAGGCCTTCAGCCAAGACCCCATCATCGTTACTCAGTAAAATTCTCATTGTTCCTCCGCTGCTTGAACATCAATCATCTCACGCAATACACTAGTAGCAAATGAACCCTTTGGTAAGGTAAAGGTTAAGGTTAAACAATCCTGTTGTAAATCAACTGTCATGTCTTTTGGAAATAGCATTAAAGGGCGCCTTTCTTGTGTCAGTCCCAGATCTTCCAAACAAGCGCATATGTCACTGTGTTGTTGGATAACAGTTTGCTCAAATTCAATCGCTTCCAGTAGTTGGGAATTCGAATCTTTGGTAGATTTTGGTTTACCCCAAAGAGGCGCTGATAATTGGATATCACGGCTATCTAGGCGTTGCTGATTTTCGTTTAATTGTTCTATTTGGCTGGTAAAAAAACTGTTACTGCCGCTTAACAGCAAAGTATCGCCGGCTAACACTTTGTTATGGTTTTGAGCTGAAATTCTCGCGCTAACCACTTCATTGAATAACCAACTGCGTAGCGCAGAGATAACAATATTACGTTTATTTCGATTCCGAATTTGTTCTCCCGCAAGTAATCTTTGCGCTAAGTCTAAATTACCATTTAGATATACTTTGCCATCACTGGCGCGCATTTCACCGAAACGCTGCTGACCAAAATAGTTAGGCACGCCTGATGCTCTAATATTCTCAATTCGTTGCAATAGTTTGTCAGCAGAAATTTCAGAAGTTAAATATACCTTGAGGGTAAATCTATTGGCTTTTAAAACGCCGGTTTTTAACTTTTTATTGTGTAGAGTGGTTTTGAGTATTTTAATCTCGGGAAAATCAAATGTGCTCCAGTCTGGTTTCGGGCGATTTCCATGATAAACAGAAAACCACTGGATGGTTTTCGCGTACTTATCTTTCCTGCCAGCAAAGCCAACATCACGCAGGGGGACTTTAGCAAATTTGGCGATTAACTCGCCCACGTAGGCACTATTCGCATTCACTTTTTCGACTAATAAAAAGCTGTGTTCGCCTTCGCCACTAGGCTCAAAACCAAGGAGTTCCTCGACAAAAAAATCTTCTGGAGAACGTTTGATTTCGCCTTTTGCTAAAGGCGCGCCGTGTAAATACGCCCAATGATCGGTCGATAAATGAGTTTGAGTTGTCGGCATAGTCATATAGTTTTACTTTTGTGATGCAAGGAGCACAACCGCATCCACTGCGATGCCTTCTTTTCTACCAACAAACCCCAACTTTTCTGTGGTAGTTGCCTTTACACTGATTTGCTCAAGTTGGACTTCAAGACCAGATGCGATATTTTGACGCATGTCTAAAATATGAGGTGCTAATTTAGGTGCCTGGGCTGCAATAGTGATATCAGCGTTATTTAGTCGATAGCCTTTTTGTTTTATTAGGGAATAAACGTGTTGTAACAACAGCATGGAATCAGCACTTTCATATTGGCTGTCAGTATCTGGAAAATGATGACCAATATCACCTAGAGCTAAAGCTCCGAGCAATGCATCTGAGAGTGCATGTAAAGCAACGTCTCCGTCGGAATGTGCTATTAGACCTTGTTCATGCGCAATTTTTTGTCCACATAAAACAATAGGGCCATCGCCACCAAACTTATGTACGTCATATCCGTGTCCAATTCTGATATCCAACTAATCGCTCTCCATTTGGTTTAGATAAAATTCAACAAGGGGTAAATCTTGCGGCTGAGTAACTTTCATATTTGCAGCTTCACCAACGACTAACTTAACATCAATTCCTTGTATTTCCATGGCAGATGCTTCATCAGTAATCATAATGTTTAAAGCCAACGCCTGACTAATGGCATTATGAAGCGCTTGGGTTTTAAACATTTGTGGCGTCTGCGCCATCCATATTCGATTTCGGTCTAGGGTTTTATCAACACTCCCGTCATGGGATTGTTTTATAGTATCGGTTGCAGGTAAGGCTAAGATACCACCGTCTGTATTTTTTACTTGGTCAATCAATCTACTTATCGCTTCCATCGATAAACCAGGGCGAGCCGCATCGTGCACCAAAACCCATTCAGAATTCAATGTGGTTTTTGCATATTCAATTCCTGCCAATACAGAATCTGCTCTTTCAGCCCCACCAATGACAACATGAACCTGAGAATTTGTAGCCACAGATAATTGGCTAAATGTCTTATCTTCAGGATGAATAACCACAATGATCTGCTCAATCTTAGGATGTTGTAAAAAGGTATCTATGCAGTATTCAATCAGGTATTTGTCAGCGACTTTCAAGTATTGTTTGGGTATTTGCGACTGCATTCGAGTGCCTATACCCGCAGCGGGAATAACAGCGGTGTAGGATGTGGTGGTCAATTTTCTACTGCTCTTTGGGGATGATTCTAAAAAAAGTTTCGCCCTCTTTTATTAAACCTAGTTCGTTTCGGGCTCTTTCTTCCATTGACTCTAAGCCCGATTCTAAATCTTCGATATCGGCTCTGAGTAATTGATTTCTTTGTGTTAGCTTGGCGTTTTGTTGCTGCATGAGATCGATTTGTTGTTGCATTTGACGATAGTCGGCAATGCTATTTTTTCCAAACCACAAACGGTATTGGAGCAAGCCCAACAGCACTAGCAACACTAATCCAACCCATTTATGTTTCATAAAAACCCCGCAGCAAAATCGCTTGCGGTTATTGTACTGTGCTTTAGACAATCAAGCAAAATCTTGTCAACCTTTACTAAAGTTTAAGAAGCTGGTTAAAAATTCCTGGCATCAGAAAAACATTGGCAGTCTAAAATCGAAAAAAATTACTTTTTGTATCGAGGTTTATTATCCTAAATTTTGCTTAATATTGCCGTTTTTTAACCGGCTTATTTCAAATTGGCGCTTATTTGTCAAAAGCCTTGCTAATTTCGTTTCACGTTTGCATTTTAACTCATTCACTGTCAGCCTGTTAAAGCCACGCTCTAACTAAAAGTGCTTATTTACCCTATATTTCTAATGATAGAATATGGGGTTTTTGGCAAACCGAAAATTTACATTATGAACAATTTTTGCGACTTGTTACGTATGTAAATTGAAATATTTATTCGGTTTCTTACTTAAGAAAAGTTATCAACCCTAACCAAGAGGATGTTCATGTTAATTGACGGCAACTTATCTACAATTTCTCCAATGCGTCAGAAAATCCGCGAATTCCACAGAATCAATGAATCCCAAATAATAGACTACATTTTGCCTGAAGCAGAAGTATCCATGACTGCCCGAAGCCGAGCATGGGAACGAGCAAGAAATATGGTGTTGCGAATTCGTAAGGAAAACAAAGCGCATGGGGGCGTGGACGCCTTACTTAATGAATATTCTCTTTCTACCTCTGAAGGCGTGGTATTGATGTGCTTGGCTGAAGCCTTATTGCGCGTGCCAGATAAGAAAACCCAAGACGAATTAATTCGCGACAAACTTTCAAAAGGAAAGTGGGCGCCGCATTTGGGAAATAGTGATTCACTATTTGTTAATGCCAGTGCATGGGGGTTGATGTTCACTGGTAACATGGTGACCTACAGTGATAAGAAGAAACAACATCAAATTGGCCTATTGAAGAAAACCTTGGGCCGATTGGGAGAACCTGTCATTCGCCGGTCTATGAACATTGCTATGAAAGTAATGGGTAGACAGTTTGTAATGGGTGAAACCATTGAAGACGCCTGTGAACGAGCGGAAGAAAAAGAAAAGCAAGGCTATGTGTATTCTTATGACATGTTAGGCGAAGCGGCGCGTACTGAAAAAGATGCTCAGCGTTACTACGATTCCTATTCAAAAGCGATAAAGGTTATAGGTAAAGCAGCCAATCAGCGAGGACCTAGAAAGAGTCCTGGAATTTCGGTGAAATTGTCCGCTATTCATCCCAGATTTGACTTTAAAAAGCGTGATACCGTTGTAGATGAGATTTCGGAACGACTTAAATCTTTGTGTCTAATGGCGAAAGAATACGATATCGGCCTGACAGTAGACGCCGAAGAGTCAGAGCGATTGGACATTTCGTTGGATATTATTGAAAAGGTCTTTACTGATGAAGATCTAAAGGGTTGGACTGGTTTTGGAATAGCGGTGCAAGCCTATCAAAAACGCGCTATTTACGTGATTGAATGGATAAGAGAGCTTACCCTGCAGCAGAAAAAGAAGATGATGGTAAGGTTGGTAAAAGGGGCTTATTGGGACACTGAGATTAAACACAGTCAGCAAGGTGGATTTGAAGATTTTCCTGTTTTTACTCGCAAATCTTCTACAGACGTTTCTTATCATGCTTGTGCTAACCGTTTACTTGCGTACAGAGACAGTATTTATCCCCAGTTTGCGACCCACAATGCTTACACCGCCTCTGTCATTTTGGAGCTAGCGGGTGACGATAAACAAGATTTTGAATTTCAGTGCCTCCACGGCATGGGTGATACTCTTTATGATCAAATAGTAACTGAAGATAAGATTCAATGTCGCGTGTATGCACCTGTTGGTGAGCATGAGGATTTATTGGCTTATTTAGTACGTCGTTTGCTGGAAAATGGCGCTAATTCATCTTTTGTAAACGCTATTGTCGATGATACTAAAGAGGTTGAAGAGTTACTTATTGACCCAGTAGAGCGTACTCAACGACTATCGAATCGCGCCAACGATCAGATTGCCAATCCAACAGAATTATATGGAACGGAAAGGGCGAACAGTAAAGGTCTTGATTTATACGATGTTAATGCGTTGACAAATGCGCAATTTAATATGCAAAAGTGGTTTGCCAATCAGCAAAGAACTCTTGATACCCAAGAAGCTGAAAAAGCAGATATGCAAATCATTAATCCTGCAAATCTTGACGAAG
This sequence comes from Glaciecola sp. 1036, assembly GCF_050306235.1. Taxonomy (NCBI): domain Bacteria; kingdom Pseudomonadati; phylum Pseudomonadota; class Gammaproteobacteria; order Alteromonadales; family Alteromonadaceae; genus Glaciecola; species Glaciecola sp. 1036. The sequence goes on from NZ_JBLWFH010000008.1 coordinate 224,828, forward strand.
TTATTGGTTATCATAATTTCGATTCCCCAGAGCAAATGAAGGAAAAATTGCAATTAGCCGAAAGCGCATTCGAAGAGTGGTCGAAAACACCGGTGAAAGACAGGGCTGAAATATTGCTTCGCACTGCTGATATTCTTGAACGTCACATGGATGAACTTATCGCAATCTGTATAAAAGAAGCAGGCAAGGTAGCCCAAGATGGTATTGATGAAATCAGGGAAGCAGTAGATTTTTGTCGCTATTATGCCGCCAGAGCAATTGAATTAGCCAAAAACGACAAGCTGGAGCCTCGCGGTGTTATTTTATGTATCAGTCCGTGGAATTTTCCATTGGCAATCTTTTTAGGTCAGGTGGCTGCTGCTGTCGTAACCGGGAACACTGTCCTTGCCAAACCAGCAGAGCAAACCAGTAAAATTGCACAGCGGGCAATTGAGCTAATGGGTAGCATAGGCTTGCCCGAACATGTGGTGCAACTCATTATTGCTAAGGGGCCAGCTGTTGGCGATACCTTGTTGTCAGAACACAGCGTGCAAGGTGTCATGTTTACGGGGTCTACCCAAACTGGCACATTGATCAGCCAAAAATTAGCAGAACGCGGTGTAGGCCAGGTGCCACTGATCGCGGAAACCGGTGGTCAAAATTGCATGATCGTAGATTCTACAGCCTTACCGGAACAGGTGGTTGATGACATAGTTAACTCGGGATTTCAAAGTGCTGGGCAACGATGTTCGGCATTAAGAGTTTTGTATTTACAGGAAGAAATAGCCGATAAAATCATCGACATGCTTTGTGGTGCCATGAAAGAATTGAAGATTGGTGATCCTCAATGGTTGTCAACGGACATTGGTCCAGTTATCGACGAGCGTGCGTTAAAAACCTTAACTGAGCATGCCAAGAAAATGGAAAGCTCAGCGAAAATTCTTCACAAGTGTGAATTGGATAGTGATCTAAATGGACACTTTTTCGCTCCTCATCTTATTGAAATCAATAGTATTCATGATCTTGAGAAAGAAGTGTTTGGCCCAATCGTGCATGTTATCCGCTACAAATCAAAGGATCTCGATAAGGTAATTGAAGATATCAATGGAACTGGTTACGGCTTGACCATGGGAGTCCATTCACGGATTGAAGAGCGTGGACATGAACTGGCGAAGTTATCCAAAGCGGGGAATGTCTATATTAATCGAAATATGATCGGTGCTATCGTTGGCGTGCAACCTTTTGGTGGTCGAGGACTTTCCGGAACAGGACCCAAAGCCGGTGGTCCAAATTACCTATCGCGTCTTATGGCCGAAAAGGCAACACCAGATCTAGAACCTTTAAATGAGAGTTTTGAGGATGATAAAGCCTTAGTAAGTACCAAAAATGACTATGAAGCTGTAGAACGTCTAATGACGGCCGCAATGGCGGAAGAACAACCTTGGCGATTGTCTTCTTTAACATCTCGAATTTCTTGGATTCGACAGTTGCTGGCCAAAATAGCGCAGGTAGAAAGTGTTGGCGAGTTAGCTGACGACTTGGATCGAACCTTAGCAAGTGCAAGAGCCCAATTAATGAGCATTGAGCGTCAATTGAAAAAACCAACGCAACTGCCAGGTCCAACAGGGGAATCCAATACTCTGCATTTAGAACCTAGAGGCATTTTAGTGACCTTTGCGGATAAAGACGTGACCTTTGAATATTGGATGCTCTCAATAGTGACAGCTTTGGCAACGGGCAATATAGTGATTTCTGTTGTGTCTGATTTGTTTTACGAAGAAGCAAAAGAAGTTCAGGACAAGCTCGAACTAACCGGTGCACCTAAAGATATTTTCCAAGTAGCTAAGTTGCAACATTTAGAAGCCCTGTTAGAACACCCTGGACTTGCCGGTGTAGTCATTGATAGCAATACTTCGAGAATTGCCAGTGTGGCACTAAAGCTGGCCTCGCGAGAGGGCGCTATACTGCCTATGATTACCGCCGAGTATAACGATAATCTTATCAAACGACTGATGACCGAGAAAACCATCAGTATAGATACTACTGCTTCTGGCGGTAATACTTCATTGATGACCTTAACCGATGAAGATGAAGATTAAGCTTTATCAAATTAAGTGGTATGCTTGTTAAATTACAAGTGTAGATCCTATGAGAGTTCTGGTGGATGGAAATTGAGTTAAAGTTAGCTGTTGAAGGTAATGCTTTGGCTGCTTTGCAAGAGAGGGTCATCCCTGAGTTGGATGCTAAATGCAAGTATTCTGAAAAAGACGTCTTTAATGAATATTTTGACACGCCAGAACTGCTGCTTAGAGAACGTAAGATTGGGTTCAGGGTTCGAACGCAAAAAGGGAAATACGAGCAAACGGTAAAAACCCAAGGACAAGTGCAAGGCGGTGTACATCAACGCCCTGAATTTAATATTGCCCTTGAGAAGCCCATTCCTGATCTGCTTAGATTTGATCGGGACTTGTGGGCAGAGGATTTTGACGTAGAAGCGGTAAACCAAAGCCTGTCGAAAGTATTTACTACCCATTTTCATCGCCATCAATTTGAAATTATCATGGAGCAAGGCGTAGTTGAGCTTGTCTATGATGTTGGTGAGGTGCAAACCGAACAGTCTACTCTTGAGATCAACGAAATTGAGCTTGAACTTAAAAAAGGCAATGAATCCCTATTATTTGCTATTGCTGAAAAAATTATCAAATACGTAGAAGTTCGATTAAGTAACAGTTCGAAAGCAGCAAGAGGCTATCGACTGTTAAAAGGTCAACAAGCGTCGAGTAAAAAGTTACCTAAATTTTTGGCCTTGGGACAAGACGATAGCACGGAAGAAGGCTTAACCAAATCTATCAGTTGTGCGTTAGAGCATTGGCAATATCATCAAAGCGTGTTCCTTCAAACAGGAGAAGAAAAAGCGCTATCTCAAATTAGAGAAAGTATTGCTTTATTGCTACAAGGTGTGTCCTTATATCTCCCTGTGTTACAAACTGACGAATTGCTAAAACTACACAAAAAACTATTGAAGCTAATGCAACAATGGAAGTGGACAGAAGATCTTCAAACCATTCACAGATTGCGTTCCAAAAAAGGTGCATTTAGTCGACGTATCCCTAAAGAACAGGGAGTAATGAATTACTTGTTAGGTCGCAGAGAAGGTCTGCTAGTTGCCCATGAACCAAGAACCTTGATGCTGACAAAAGAATCTACCGGTGTTCAGTTGCTTGCGTCAAAATTACTGATTGAAAAGCCTTGGCGAGAACAAAATACAGGGGCTGAAATCCCAGTTCGAAAACATGCTAACGGTTGGCTATCGCAGACTTGGCAAACTGTTATGCAATCATTGCCACGAGACAAAAATATGAATACGTCGAACTATTTGGCGGTGGAAGTATTACTCAAGCAGTCATTAATCAACGGTTTTTTACTCGGTGATCTTTTTACCGAAACTCGCGGCACCTTTAGAACGCCTTGGATAGATCTACAACAAGGTATTAATGAATTAAAAGCCATAGTCTATTTAAAAGATGCCTTAGGTGAGTTCGATGTAGATGAACCTCATGATTTCAAATTATGGTTAGATGAAAAAAACAACATTCTCATTAATGTTATGGAGCGCTCCCGAGAAGTTGCCATGCAAGCTGAGACCTATTGGTAAATATAGTCTAGTCTAAACGTGAAATTTGGAGGGGTGTTGCATGCTTGGTTAAACTCATCATTTAACGATATTCGAATCAGTTTTTTTGCATTTGTGTTATTTGCTATTTTCATTAATCGGTTAAGCATTTGCATACCCATCTCTTTTGATACGTCGCAACCGTAATCAACAGCGATCCTGTGTTTGGCAAAGATATCACCGTCTTTTGCGGCTTCTTGAATCAAGGATAAACCACCATCTTCATAGGTTAAAATACCTAAGATGAATTTGGCTCTTGGATCTTCGTTCTTTTTAATATGGTATTTAAGAATCGCATGGCTCTTATATTCTGATACTGGATAGATGCTAATAATAGTTCCGTTTTGGTTGGGGAGAGTTCCGCTAAAATAAGCATAAGCATGGCGAAGTGATTCTGCATAGTCTATTGATGCTAGATTAGAAGGTGAAACATCAATCGCTTTATCTTCGAATCTCTGTTGTTCTTGCTCTAAGGCTATTGCTTGATCATTCTCAGCTTTAACAAAGGTGAATACGAACAAGAAAGTGCTTACGGCATACAACAGAATAGCATTGAGAACAAAGGTGATTGGAAGGGTCAAATAACTTTTATTCTTAGCAAACTTCTTGCTCGGGTGGGTTTGTTTTTCCGTTAATTCAAAAAATGCTTGTCTTTCAAATGAGGGAACATTTTTTCGTGCCATATAAGCGGCTAACCAAGCCCCCAAAAGATATAATCCGACTAAGATAAATAGTCTAGTTGATTGCCCTTCGCCCAATACCAACCCCTGCAATACTGCGAACAGCACGAGTAGAAAATGACTTATCCAGGCAATAACTGAAAATAGTGCTGTATAGCCTTGCCCGTGAAAGCGCACCAAACTGCCAATCATAAGACCGCTTAGTGCTAATATAATTGATGTGGCATATGAATATTGATGATAAATCCAATACCAAAATATCAGGATTAATAAAGTATAAAGGGGAATCAGTAAGGCAGCTTTAAGGGCATTTTGTTGGTTTAATTTATCTTCAACATCCTTTTGGTGAGTTTGTGCCAGTGTCATTAATTGAAATAGTCTCAACTTAATCTGACACTTCTTCTTGCAAAAGAGAGAGTTACCCGTTTTGATAAAGGTGTCGAATCT